>NZ_CAJTQJ010000013.1 GCF_910578695.1 uncultured Brachyspira sp. | reverse complement strand
AAGATGAATTAAGCGAAGAAGAAAAAGAAATGTATAAAAGCTATTTATCTAATGAAGATAATGAGAAAAATACACACAAAGAAATTAAAGAAGAGATATCTGATAATACTATAGAAGAAAATAAAGAAGAGGAAATTACTGATAATCAAAAAAAAACTGAAGAAGAAGAAATTATTAATAATGAAGAAGATTTATCTGAAGAAGATAAAGCTATGTTTGAAGGATATTTAGATAAAGCTGACGGACAAGATGAAAATGAATTAAGCGAAGAAGAAAAAGAAATGTATAAAAGCTATTTATCTAATGAGGATAATAATGAAGAGAATAATGAAAATAATAAAGAGAATAAATATCATCAGGAAGATACAGCTGAAGAAATAACTGAAGAAGAATTAGAAAATCTCGTATATATAAATAATGTTCAGATAGATGAAATAAAAGATTCCGACTTAAATATGTTGGAAAAAATAATAAGCGGCGATGATGAAAATGGCATAGAGCTTATACCAATAAATAATAAAACAAATAAAAATGATATTCAGGAAGATAATGTCAAAGTTAAATCTTTAGAACATTTTGATTCTATAGATGAGCTTTTAAAGAAGGAGACTAATATGTCTGAAGAAAAAGAATTAAAAACTATTGAAAAAGAAAATTTAGATGACAGTGTGGCAGTTGAAGAAGAGTTTAGTTTAGGAGATGATAATGATCATATTCTAATGGAAGAAAAAGAAAATAAACTTACTGATGATGATGAAGATTTTGACGGAGAAATTACTCAGTCAGATCTTGATCATGCTGTAAAATTATTTGAATCTGAAGAGTCCTATGAAAATGACAATGCTTATAGTTCTAAGCAGGATTTATTATTATCAGAAAATGAAATTAATAAATTTAAAAAACTATTTGGGTATTTCAAAAATATTGTAGAAAAAATGTCTCCTCAAGATTTAAATGATTTCTCTAAAACAGAATTTTATGATATGTATTCATCTTTGTTTAGAAAATTCGGAGATTAATTAGATAGATAAATAAAAATAGATTTTATTATAATTTTTTAATTTCTATCTTTCAGCAATACTAAATCTTCGCCTTCCAATTCTTTTACTCTAACAGATACATACTGATCCTCTGGTACATTAAGGGTAATTCCAACATAATTAGCAGATATAGGAAGCTCTCTTCCAAATCTATCAACTAGAACAAGCAAAGATACCTTTTTAGGTCTTCCATAATCAAATAAAGCATTAAGAGCAGCACGAATGGTTCTTCCTGTATAAAGCACATCATCAGTAAGAAGTATAGTTTTGCCGTTAATATCAAAAGGTATATCAGTTTCTTTAATTTCAGGAAACTCAGATAGAGTAGATAAATCATCTCTATAAAGATTAATGTCTATAGCCCCAATAGGTATATCTTTTTTAACTTTCTCTTCTAAAAGTTTTTTTAATCTCACTCCCAAAAAATCCCCTCTTCTCCTTATACCTATAATAGCCAATTTTTCAATATCCTCTTTTTCAATAATTTCAGCAGCCAATCTAGGAATAACTTTATCATATTCTTCAGCTTTTAATAAAACTCTCATTTTATACTCCTTCAATACTTTAATATTAATCTTTCAGCCTGAAAAAATTATAACGATTAAAAGGAAAAAAATCAACATAATTATTTTTTTACTTTTGAATAAAAAATATGTTAAGTGTTTTTTTACTTTACCGATATTATATATAAGGACAGTAAAAATAATTAAAGTTAACATAAGAGTTGATAATTTTATTTTACTGTTATATAATTGAAAAAACAAACATATTAATTTAAGAGAGGAAATTATATGGCAGACGAAGAAAATTTAGACGAAGAATTGGAAGAAGGCGAAGAGGAACAAGCCGAAGCTGCACCAAAGAAAAAATTTGGCTTAAGCCCTATGATTGTCAAAATACTTATGGGAGTTGCTGCCATTTTAGTTGTGGCTTTAATATCTGGGGTTATAGCATTTTTTGTATCTAAAAGTGTAGGAAAAGCTGCTGGAGTACAAGGCGGTGTTGTTGATGATATGGTTAAACAGCCTCCGCCATCAATATATCGTATAGATCCTGAATTCAATGTAAATACAGCAGACATAGATGTAGCAAGATATATAAAAGTCAGTGTTATATTAACATATACTACTAATGCAAAACAGCTTGCTGTGGAGCTTCCTGAAAGATTCTATATGATAAGAGACAGAATTACAACAATACTTAGTTCTTATACTTATGATCAGCTTAGAACTAATGAAGGAAGAGAGCAGTTAAAGGCTGATATTAAAAGGGAAATTAATAGTATGCTTAGAAATGGTCAAATAGATGGTATATTATTTGATAACTTCTTATTAAGCTAATTACAAGAAAGGAAAAATATTTATAGAAGGATACTCGTATGACAGAAGTATTGTCACAAAGCGAAATAGATGCATTACTAAGTGCTATATCATCTGGTGAAAGTTTAGATAATATTGACACTAAACGCGTAGAAGTAGAACATAGAAAGATTAAGATATATGACTTTAAACGTCCTGATAAGTTTTCAAAAGACCAAATTAGAACGCTTCAGATGATGCATGAAAACTTCGCACGTGTTACTACAACTTCATTATCTGCTCAGTTAAGAACTTTGGTAGGCATTCACGTAGCAAGTGTGGATCAGCTTACTTATGAAGAGTTTATAAGAAGCGTCAGCAATCCTTCTACTTTAGCTATTGTTAGTATGGACCCATTAAAAGGCAGTTCTATATTGGAGATTGATCCGTCTATCACTTTTACAATTATTGATAGATTATTCGGAGGTCCAGGCGAAAGCCCTAAAAATATTAATAGAGAACTTACCGATATTGAGCTGTCTGTTATAGAGGGTATTATAGTAAGAATATTAGGCAACCTGAGAGAGGCTTGGTCGCAGGTAATAGATTTAAGACCTAGACTTGGTTCTATAGAAACTAATCCGCAATTTGCTCAAATGGTTAGCCCTAATGATATGGTTGTATTAATTACTTTGGAAACTAAGGTAGCTGATGTTGAAGGTATGATGAACTTTTGTATACCGTATATTACTATTGAGCCGATACTTTCTAAATTTTCAGCTCAATATTGGTATGCATCTGTTAGAAGAGGAAGCACTAGCGAGAATTTAAAAATTATTAAAGAAAAATTACAGAATATATTTGTTGAAACTTCGGCGGAACTGGGATCTATGCAATTACCGCTGTCAGATATTCTCAATCTTCAGAAAGGCGATGTTGTTAAATTTACTGATACTAAGATTACAGATCCTGTTATATTCAAGATAGGAAACAGAAAGAAATTCTTATGCCGTCCGGGTATATCAGGCAGCAGAATGGCTGTTCAGCTTACAGGTGTTATGGATGGAGAGGCTGATATGACCGAAGACGATTTATTAAAAGAGGAGGATTAAGGTTATGATGAGTGATGGTGCATTATCTCAAGATGAAATAGAAGCTTTGCTTAAAGGTGCTGATGATGCTTTCGGAGGAGACGCTGCCCCTAAAGCTGCTAATAACGGCGGAGGAAATGTAGATAAACAGCTCTTTAATGAAGCTGCTAAAATGATAGCTGAAAATCAGGCTTTTTCACTATCTTCTATCTCTACTAAAACAGTATCTATCACTAATATTACTACTACAGTAGGTGATGTTAATAATTTGCATCAAATGCTCTCTGGAAAAATGGTAGAAGCTAAAGTAGGATATACAGGTTCTATTAATGGAAATGTTTACTACTATATGGGAGAAAATGAAGCTTTGGCAATTGCATCTCTTATGATGGGACAGAAAGAAGCTGCTTTAAATGATATGGTAACTCAGGTATTAAAAGAAGCTTTCTCTCAGATGGTTGGCGTATCTGATAGTGCCTTATCTTCAAGATTTGGAGGTAATTTTACTAATGAGCCTATAGAAACTTCTATACTTGAAGATGCTTTTAGTATAAATATACAAGGTCCTTTAGCTATAGTAAGCGGATCTATATCTATTGAAGGCGAAGTAGACGGAGCTCCTTATGTATTTGCTTTAGAACTGCCGTTACTACAAAGTTTATTGAGTTCAGCTTCTAATACATCTGCTGGAAATACTCAGGCAGGCAATTCAATGTCAGGACTTGTAGATAATCAAGCCTTTGATTCTTCCCCTCAATTAGGTGTGCAGCATGCAGAATTTAATTCTTTAATGCCTGCTTCCGATGTACAAGGCACTGGCAATATAGGACTGCTCATGGATGTTACCATGAACATGACTGTAGAACTTGGAAGAGCTACTATGACTATTAGAGATATATTAGGACTTGGAGAAGGTTCTATTATAGAGCTTCAAAAATTAGCAGGCGAGCCTGTAGATTTGCTTGTTAATGGAAAATTAATAGCTAAAGGCGAGGTTGTGGTAATAGATGAAAACTTCGGTGTTCGTGTTACTGATATTATTAACCCTATGGACAGACTTACTAATAAACCTAGATAAATAAAAAATAAATTAAAATAATTATAAAAGCTGCGGGTATTAGTCATTTACCAGAGACTATATGCCCGCAATTTTTTATATTTTGGTTTTTACTATTGCTTTAAAAAAATTTTTTTAATTCAATAATTCAAAAGCATAATATTTCTATTATATATATTAGTATATCAAAAAAATATTTGAATATATAAAATAAGTCAAAAGAAACGATCAAAATTAATAGAATATTTTATTTACATATTTGCTTATGTTTTTTTATTTCTTTATTAAAAAAAACTTGTTCGCCGATTTGCCGTCTTTGGTGCTGCTAGCTAAGACTTGATTAGTTAAATATCATTATATATAAAAACTATTATTTTTAATTATCTCCTCCATTTCGTGAATAACAGGCACTCAAAATTTTTATATTGAGTTTTCAAGTATTTAAAATCATTGTTTATTATTAGCTATAGATAAACTTGTCTGAAATTAGCTTATAACTTCATTATTAAATAGCAGTAATAATAAATCATTATTTTTGTTGAAAATTATTTTATAAAGATATATACTGTAATATATCATTATAAAGGGTATTAAAAATAATGAGTGATATAGAAAATGCTTCTGATAATAATATGCCGCACAGCAATATCGATTTGCTTATGGATGTTTCTATTAATGTCATAGTAGAACTTGGAAGGGCAAAATTAAGTGTTAGAGAAATCCTAAGTCTTGGCGAGGGTTCTATCATAGAACTTCAAAAATTATCAGGAGAACCTATAGATTTATTGGTTAATGGAAAGTTAATAGCAAAAGGCGAAGTTGTAGTAATAGATGAAAGTTTCGGAGTTAGAATTACAGATATAATTGATCCTGCTTATACATCCATTAATAAAAATCAATAATTTAATTTTTAATATCTAAACCTAATGTGCATTAAATCATACTAGTCTGGTACAATTTTAATTAAACATCATAAAAAAATATTAAGCAAATTTTAATTATACCGAAAATACTTATAAGAAATATTAAATTTTGGAGGAATACGCCTTATGATGCGTTCATTATTTGCCGGCGTGTCTGGTTTGCAAAATCATCAAACTCGAATGGATGTAGTTGGAAATAACATAGCTAATGTTAATACTTACGGATTTAAAAGAGGCAGAGTTACTTTTAAGGATATGATAAGCCAATCTCTAAGCGGAGCAGCTAAGCCGCAAGAGGATAGAGGCGGTATCAATCCTCAGCAAGTAGGTTTAGGTATGATGGTTGCAACTATAGATACTATACATACTCAAGGTGCTTTACAAGTTACAGGTGTAAACACTGATTTAGCTATTCAGGGAGAAGGTTTCTTTATTGAAAAAAGAGGCAATAATTCTTTTTATACTAGAAACGGTGCTTTTTCTTTGGACAGAAACGGATATTTAGTTAATCCTTCTATAGGTTATAAAGTACAAGGCTGGAATGCAGTACTTAATCCTGAAACAGGGGAGATGGAATTAAATACTGCTGCAGGAGTTGAAGATTTAATTATACCTGTAGGCTCAAAAGATCCAGCAAGAGCTACAGCTAATACTAAATATTTCTGCAACCTTCAAAAAAGCGGAGAAACACATCAGTCAGATTTAACAATATATGATTCTACAGGAATACCTCGTCAATTAAGAGCTACTTTCAATAGAACAGATATTAACAGATGGGATATGGTTATAGATATACCTGATGCCACTGAAGGAAGTGTAAGCATATCAGCGGGAGACCCTGTAGAAGGCGGCGGAAATAATACTTTTCAATTAGTATTTAATGATGCTGGTTCTTTAATTTCTGTAAGCGACGGTGCTAATACTCAAACTGAAGGCGTATTAATGCCTAATGTATCTTTCACTTATCAGGGAACAGAAGGGGAAGTAAATCAGACTATTAATCTTACTTTAGGAGAGGCTGGTTTATTTAATGGTATTACTCAATTTGAATCGCCATCAACTACTAAAGCCATAGAGCAGGACGGTTATGGTATGGGTATGCTTGAAGGATTTAGCTTTGATGACAGCGGACAGATAACAGGAGTATTTACTAATGGAAACAGAAAAACATTAGGACAGGTTGCATTAGCTAAATTTAATAATGCAGGCGGTTTAGAGAAATCAGGAGATACTTTATTTGTAGAAAGCAATAACTCAGGTCCTGCAAATATAGGCGTAGCTGCTGCAGAAGGAAGAGGTTCTATTAAAGCAGGTACTTTAGAAATGTCTAATGTTGATTTGAGCGAGCAGTTTACAGATATGATAGTAACTCAAAGAGGCTTTCAATCTAATGCTAGAACTATAACTACAGCAGACCAGATGCTTCAGGAAGTTATAGGGCTTAAGAGATAATATATAGACTTTTTATGATTTTATAGTATAATAGGATTAGGAGTTTCTGATATATGATACATATAACAAGATTTGACGGAAGTATATTATATGTAAATCCGCATCAAATAGAATTTATGGAGGAGACTCCTGATTTAGTAATAACAATGTTATCTGGAAGAAAGGTAGTAACTAAAGATAGTTTTGATACCGTTTTAGGAAGAATAATAGAGTACAGAACTAGAATAGTTAATGAAGATAATATAAAAAAGCCGTCTTTTTACGGCGATGAAGAATAAAAAATTATGGTTAATTTTTTAAAGAAAATTTTAGTTGGAGAGTAAAATATGGATATAATTGTACCTATATGTCTTTTCCTTCCGATTGGTCTTAACTTATTTGGTATTATAGGTAGCGGCGGTACTGTTCAGCACTTTATAGATGTTGCTTCTATTATCATTGTAATAGGAGGAGGTGCCAACTCATTAATAATGGCTAATGACTTCGGCACTGTATTGGGCGTACCTAAAGCTATTAAAATGCTTTTGAATAAGCCTGGTTATGATGAAGCACAAATAATTATAACTCTTTTGAGTTTTTCTGAAAAGGCAAGAAGAGAAGGACTGCTTGTATTAGAAGATGATATACAAGAGATTTCAGATCCTCTGCTTAAAAAAGGAATGCAGCTTATAGTAGACGGAACTGATCCTGAACTTGTAAAAAATATTTTGAATACGGAAATAGATAACTTAGAGGCTAGACACGATTCTGTTAGAAAGGTATTTGAAGATGCTGCTTCTTTATTCCCTGCTTGGGGTATGATTGGTACATTAATCGGACTTGTAATAATGCTTAGAAGTTTGGGCGGCGGCGGCGGTGTTGAAGCGATAGGAGGCGGTATGGCTGTAGCACTTATTACTACATACTACGGTTCTGTTATTGCTAATGGTTTTGCTCTTCCTATAGCTGGAAGACTTGCTGCAAGACACTCATCAGAGGCTACTGTTCAGAGTATTATGATTGAAGGCATATTATCCATACAGGCAGGAGATAACCCTAGAATAGTAAAAGATAAGCTAGTATCTTTTCTTCCTCCAAATCAGCGTCAGAAAGTTAATGAACAAGTTGGAGACAGATAATAATTTATAGAGGTAAATAATGGCTACTATTAAATTTGGTAAAAAAGCTAAAAAAGCCGGCGATAAGGCTCAAGTACCCGGTCCTTCCGCTCCTTTATGGTTACAAACTTACGGAGACTTCGTAACATTAGTATTAACATTCTTCGTATTGCTGCTTTCTACAATGTCTACATCGGTAAGCGATTCTTCTATACAGCTTATTGCTACAGCATTTCAAGGATCATTCGGTGTTATGACAGGCGGAAGCACATTATCTCAAAGCAAGCTTATTTACGGCGGTGCTAGTGTAGATACTCTGCCTTCTACTGACAGAGGGTATTCTGTAGGAAAAAGTATTGATAAAGCTGTTTCTGTTTTGGAATCAGAAATTAAAAGCAGAAAATTAAGGGTGGAAGAAAATGAAAGAGGATTCATTATAAGTCTTGGTGCAGACAGATATTTTGAATCTGCTTCAACTAATTTAATTGATAATCAAAATAATGTTGAAACTTTTATAAAATTAGCTTCTATACTCAGCGGTTTGCCAAATGATGTAAGAATAGAAGGACATACAGATGCAGGTTCTATCATTCCCGGAAGTATTACCGAAGAAAAATTTGGAAATAACTGGGGGCTTTCTTCTGCAAGGGCTATGGTTGTTTTGGAAAAGATATTTGAAAATGATCAAGCTGGAGCATTAGATAGAAATAAGTATTCAATTGCAGGATATGCTGATACAAGACCTATGGCGTCCAATGATTTGCCTGACGGAAGGGCTTTAAATAGAAGGGTTGATATCGTTATAGTAAGAAATGATGTTACATATTATAATCAGAGATAAAAAAGTACAAAATAAGAAATAAAATGCTCTTGGCTGATAAATGGGAAGACTATAAAATTATAGATTGCGGTGAAGGCGAAAAACTTGAGAATATAGGCGGTTTTTTAGTATCGCGTCCTGATTCTCAAGTTATTTGGTCTAAGAAGCTAAGCAAATGGAATAATTTAGATGCTGTGTATCATCGTTCTGATAAGGGCGGAGGTTATTGGCAGTATATAAATAAGCCGAGAGATAATTTTATCATTAAATATCAAGATTTATCATTCAAAATAGAATTTACTAATTTCAAACATATAGGTATTTTTCCAGAGCAGGCTGTTAATTGGCAGTTTATTATAGAAAAAATCAAAGAAAAAAAATCTTCTCTTCATAAAGATAAAGAAATAAAGGCATTAAATCTATTTGCATATACAGGAGGTGCAACGGTAGCTTGTGCTTATGCTGACTGCGATGAAGTTGTTCATATAGATGCGTCTAAAAAAATAGTAGAGCATGCCAAAAAAAATATAGAAATTAATAATCTTCAAAATAAAAAGGTAAGGTTTATTATAGATGATGTCATTAAATTTGTTTTAAGAGAAGTAAGAAGAGAAAGAAAATATGATATTATAATAATGGATCCTCCCGTATACGGCAGAGGACCTAATGGAGAGCTTTGGCAGATAGAAACTAGTTTAACAAGATTGGTAGAAGAATGCATTAAACTCTTATCAAACTCCCCTATTCTATTTTTAATCAACTGCTATACTGCTAATTTTTCTCATATATCATTAAAAAATATTTTATCATCTTCTATAAAGCATAGCGGAACTTTTGAAAGCGGAGAAATAGGGCTTCCTGTAGAAAACTCTGATATAATTCTTCCTTGCGGTATATATGCAAGATTTTACTCTTAAAAAAATTATTTTGAAGTGAAATAAAATTTATTTGACATTATATAACTTAATAAAAATGATTTAAATATAAAAAATAGAATATTTAAACACTATAACAGATACTAGTATATTAAAATTATAAAATAAATAAATTAAAAAAGGAGCCGATTTCTCAGCCCCTTAATTTTATTAATAACTTATAGTACCGCCTTTTTCATGTACTTCTAAAAATCTTAGTAACTCAGCTTTAACTTCTTCAGCAGTATCAAGAGAAAGCACTCTTTTAGCAAGCATCTGACATTCAGGCTTTTCTAAAGACATAATCATCTTCTTAACTTCAGGTATTGATATAGCAGCCATAGAAAATACATCTAGCCCAAGCCCAAATAATAAAGGCACGGCAAGTAAATCTCCTGCAAGCTCTCCGCACATAGATATTATAATACCGCTTGCATGAGCACCTTCTATAGCCATTTTTATAGCAATAAGTACTGAAGGATTATAAGGATCGCAAATAGATGCTATTTTTTCATTTCCTCTATCTGAAGCCAAAGTATACTGAGTTAAATCATTAGTACCTATAGAAAAGAAATCTGATTCTCTTGCAAAAGACTCTGACCTAAATACAACAGAAGGAGTTTCTATCATCATTCCTAATTCTAAAGATTCATTAAAAGCAATATCTTCTTTCATAAGTTCTAATTTACATTCATTAAATATAGATTTAGCCTTTCTTAATTCCTCCAAAGAAACAATCATAGGAAGCATAACTTTTATTTTGCCGAAATGAGATGCTCTAAGCAAAGCCCTAAACTGAGTTTTAATAATAGAAGTTCTGTCAAGACATATTCTTAAAGCTCTCCAACCAAGTGCAGGATTTTCTTCTTTAGGCATTTCCAAATAAGGAAGATATTTATCTCCCCCTATATCCATAGTTCTTATTGTAACAGTATGCCCGCTCATAGCTACAGCAACTTCTTTATATGCCTTGAATTGTTCTTCTTCTGTAGGAAAATCAGTATTCTCCATAAAAAGAAATTCTGTTCTATAAAGCCCTATGCCGTCAGCTCCGTTTTTTAATGCACCTCCCAAATCAGCAGGAGAACCTATATTAGCATACACTCTAATTTTTGTTCCGTCTTTTGATACAGCATCTTTATGTGCATATTCTTTTAATAAAGCCTTTCTCTTATCAAATTCATCTTTAAGCTTTAAGCATTCTTCTATAGATTCTTTTTCAGGCTCTATTATAACAGCCCCAGTATTGCCATTAACTATTATAATCTGCTCATTATTTAAATCTTTTAAAATTTCACCAATACCCACAACAGCAGGCAGTTCTAAAGATCTAGCCATAATAGATGTATGAGAAGTTCTTCCGCCTATCTCTGTAATAAATGCAAGAGTATTATCCAAATCTAAATTAGCAGTATCTGAAGGTGTTAAATCTCTGGCAACTACTATAGAATCTTTAGGAAGATTAGAAATATCTGCTATATCTTCGCCTTGAATATTTCTTATCCATCTATCCGAAATATCTAATAAATCTCCAGCCCTCTCTCTTAAATATTCATCTTCTACTTCGCTTAAAATTTTAGTATAAACTTCTATGCCCTGTGATAAAGCATATTCAGCACAAACTTTATCATCAGCTATAATATTATTAACCTCTTCAAGCAAATCCTCATCTTCAAGTAAAGTAATATGAGCATCAAATATAGCAGCTTTTTCTTCTGAAACTTTTTTTGCTGTAGTTTCCCTTATCTTAATAAGCTGTTCTTTAGTTTTATTTCTAGCATCTAACAATTTTGCCTGTTCTTCTGATATTTCCTTACAAGGACATTTTGAAATAGACAGCTCCTTTTTTATTAAAAGATAAACCTTGCCTATAGCTATACCCGGAGAAACTCCTATTCCAGTAATTCTCTTTTCCATATTATAATTCCAAAAATAATTAATCTTTTAAATTAGCTATAAATTCTTCTATTTTTTTTAGATTTTCTTCTTCATTATCACCGTCACAGTAAACAGTTAAAACAGAACCTTTCTTCACGCCCAAAGATAAAACCTTTAAAAGAGATGAAGCATTAACCCTTTTACCATTTTCATTTTCTACTTCTACTTTACAGCCTGCCAATGATTTTATAAATGTTACAAACTCATTACCAGGTCTGGCATGAAGTCCTGTATCATTTTGTATAGTAACTTTACCTGTAGTCATTATCAAATCCTCCATTCTTCTTTTAATATAATTTAAAGTATATCAGTTTTTTATCATTTGTCAAATTATATATACTAAAATTATACTTTTTAGTACAATAAACTATATTTTTAGTATAATAAATTTATATGATATTTTTAATAGTAATAATATATATTATTTATTGGAAATCATATTAAAATAAATGCCTTGTAAAACTAAAAAAGGATAAACTTTGCATTTTAATAATCTTAAATTAGATATTCCGCCTGTTAAAAATATTTTAGATTTTATATTGTACTTATTTTTTATATACTTTTTAGTTTCCATTACAGCATAATTAACAGTACCTATAGTATTATATATAGCTCCGGACATAATAGCATCTTTAATATTATTATTAACAGGATTTGGAATAGATTCTATAGGACCTATTTCATAATAAGGCAAAGATGTTATATTCGATAATGCCTGATAGCTTGTTTTTGTACCTGAAATTATCATACCGCCCAAAAAAGTAAAATCAGAGAGCATAATACTTATAGTGGTAGCTGTACCCATATCTATTACTATAGAAGCATATTTATCTTTATCATTATATCCTTCAAGCTTTATAGAAGCGTATGTAGATAAAATTCTGTCTATACCCACAGCATCTTTCGGCTTATACAGATTATCTTTCAATTTTATATCATTATGCATAACTCTATAAGGCTTCATTGAAAAACAATCTTCCACGCTGCTCTCAAACAAATCATTAACTTTCAAAGATACACTGCTGTAAAATACTCCGTCTATACAATCATAATCCTTTTTTACATCATTAAGTGCATTAACCAAATCCAAAGCATTACTATGTTCTATAGCTTTATAACATATAGGAAGATTAGCTTTTTCAAATATCGCTAATTTAACCCTTGTATTACCTATATCAGCAAGCAAGTACATTTTTAAGCCCCATTTTTTATATTATTACTTTCTAAAAAGCTTTTAGTTTTTTGTATTAAAAATTCTCTATTATTTAAATCAGGTTCATCTAATATCAAATCAAGCAGATAATTTAATATCTTGCCTATTAAAGGGCTAGGCTTCAAATTAAATTCATTAATCAAATCATTACCATCTATTTTTAAATCTTTAACTGTAATAGCATTTTCTTCTTCAATAATCTTATCAATCCTAGATAATAATTTAGGTATAGCCTTACTTTCCTTATCCTTTCTAAATCCGCTTCCAAGCCTATCCGCCTCTCTAAGCTTTAAAAGAGGTTTTATATTTTCAACACCGACAGCACGCATAAATCTTCTTACAGCACCGTCAGTCCATTCATCTTGATAATAAAACATATGCTGTCTAACTAATAATGTTACAAAATCTATCTCAGAATTAGAATATTTTAATCTTTTCATTATTTTTTTGGCAACATTAGAGCCCACAACCTCATGATTATAATAAACAGGATCATCTTGCTTAGAAATTTTTTTCTGAACCATAGGTTTTGCTATATCATGAAATAATGCTGCAAGTCTTACCAATAAGGTCAATTCTTCTGTTTCTAAAGGCTCAACTTCCTGTATAGTATGAAGTATATGATAATAAACATCATATTTATGAAATTTATTTTGGGATACGCCGAAGCCCTGCATAAGTTCAGGCAGTATTAAAGAAAGCACACCCGTTTTTCTTAAAAGCTCCAAACCTCTGAAAGGATTTTTAGATAATAATATTCCATTAAACTCTTCTCTTATTCTCTCAGCCGCAATAGAGGCAAGCATTCCTGTAGAATGTGCTATAGCTTCAAAAGTTTCTTTTTCTATATCAAAGTCTAATTTAGTAGCAAATCTTATAGCCCTCATTATTCTAAGTCCGTCTTCCATAAACCTTTCATAAGGATTGCCTACAGATTTGATTATTTTTCTTTTAATATCCTTCATACCGTCAAACATATCTATTAAATTTCCGTCCAAAACATTATATGCCATAGCATTTATTGTCAAATCTCTTCTAGGCAAATCTTCTTCTATATTAGAGGCATATTCTACATTATCAGGATGTCTGCCGTCGCTGTAATTTCCGTCGCTTCTGAAAGTTGTTATCTCTACATGCATATCCTCTATAATAACAAGTATAGTTCCGTGTTTTATTCCAGTGGGAATAGTATATTTAAATATTTTTTGTACATCTTCGGGCTTGGCATCTGTAGTAATATCATATTCATGAGGAGTAATGCCCATTATAGAATCTCTAACTGCACCGCCTACTAAAAAACACTGGAAGCCTTCTATATTCAATATTCTAGCTATCTCTTTTATCTGATGCGGTATATCTGTAAATATTTTCTTCACTTAATATCCTATCATGTTTATGTACTATATATAGTATATACAATTTTAAGTTAATTACAAATTTGTATTATATAATAAAGCATAATTACTTATAAAAAATAGAAATGTAAATTTAGTTGATATTATAAACATATTAGATATAATTAATATAAAAATATATAATAATAAATAATAGGAAAACTATGTCTGATGAAAATAAAAAATGAAGAGAGAATAAGAAAACAAATTAAAGATATAAAGTCAAGAACAGAAACATCATTTACAAAAAAAGAATTAAATGAACTTCCTAAGATTATAAATGAAAATGAAGATATTTTATATTTTACATCAGGCTTCCATAAATCAAATAATAATAGTATGATTATAGTACTTACAACAAAGAGAATTATATTTTTAGATAATGGTATGTTTGTTTCAAGAAGACAATTTGATATACCTTTAGATATGGTTAATAGTGTTCAATTATATAC
Source organism: uncultured Brachyspira sp. (assembly GCF_910578695.1). Taxonomy (GTDB): domain Bacteria; phylum Spirochaetota; class Brachyspiria; order Brachyspirales; family Brachyspiraceae; genus Brachyspira. Next base: position 39,443 of record NZ_CAJTQJ010000013.1, on the reverse strand, counting down.
AGGACTTATACTCGGAGAAATTACTATAGTATATGGTGAATATTCTGAAACAATAAAAGATATAGTAAAAGAAAGTGCTATAGTATTTCAGCAGACAGCTTCAAAGGAAATGGAAAAATATAAGCAAAAAAATAAATATAATAAACATTCAGAAAAAATATCAAAAAATACAAACGGCTATACAAAAAATAAATACATATTAATAAATGATGTTTATATAAACTGCAGCAGCATTATAGAAATAAAAAAGGAAGAAAACTGCATTGTAATTTCCACAATAAAAAAAGATTATTATGCAGAATATGATGATAAACGCTATAATGATATTATATCTTTTATTGCCGATGATATATTTGAATGTTAATTTATTTTATTATTGCTAATAAAAATTATAAGCTTTGATACTCTGCCATTCTTACGAATGTCAGACGCTCATAATTTTTATATTTAGCTTTCTAGTATTTAAAAAATTATTAGTTTTTATTGTTGCTAGCGATAAACTTTATATTATTACTATGCTCGCCTTCGCTTTAACCACATCGATAATAAATTATCGATGTGCTTCGGCTCGCTTTTTTATTATTATTTTTAATAAACTCTGCCATTCTACGAATGTCAGACGCTCACAATTTTTATATTTAGTTTTCTAGTATTTAAAAAATTATTAGTTGTTATTATCGCTTTAAAAAAATTTTATTTAATTAAGTAATTCCAAATCACAGTATTATTATAACTTTTCTATTTCTTATTTACTAATAAAAAACTTGTTCGTTAGTTACATCCTGCCATTCTACGAATGTCAGGCACTCACAAGTTTTTTATTTCTTTTATTATTGCTAGCGATAAACTTTCTATTATTGCTAATAAAAATTGCTTTATTATTGCTATGCTCACCTTCGCTTTAACTACATCGATAATTTATTATCGATGTGCTTCGGCTCGCTTTTTTTAATTATTTATTATTATTGCTAATAAAAAGTTTATCGATAGCAATAATAATAAATTATCATTCTTTATTATTTACCTTCAGCATTTATAGTATCATAATTAGAGAAATCATTTTTACTTTCTAAATCTTTTTTATCATAATCTTTAAGAGGTATTTTATTTCTTACAGCAGCATAAACAGTAGGTACTATAACAAGAGTAAATGCTGTTGAAACAAAAAGCCCTCCGAGTATGGCAATAGACAAAGGCTGATACATTTCATTTCCGCTTCCTCCTGATAATGCCATAGGAAGAAGTCCAAGTATAGTAGTGAATGTTGTCATAAGTACAGGTCTTAAGCGTCTAGTACCTGATTCTAAAGCAGCTTCATCTCCATTTATACGCTTCTCATACATAAGCTGATTCATATAATCTATAAGCACAATACCATTATTAACTACAATACCGATTAAAACTATAAATCCTATGCCGCTGTATACGCTTAAAGTATGCCCTCCTATAAATAATGCTGTTAAAGAGCCTGCAAATCCGAATGGTATTGCTAATGCTATAACAAATGGTGCTATGAAAGATTCAAACTGACTTGCCATTATAGCATAAACCAAAATCAATGCTAATATCAAAGCCTGAAAAAGCTGTAAAAAAGCTTCATTCATATCCTCAAAATCTCCTGTATAATTTATATTGAAGCCTGAAGGAATAAATATTTCATTTTTTATTTTTTCGCGTACATCATACATTATTTCGCTTAAAGCTCTGTTATATCCTGATGCTCTTATAGTGGTTATTCTAGTGCTGTCTTTTCTTTCTACTTCAGTAGGTCCATAGCTTTTTTCTACAGATGCTATTGATGATATAGGAACTATTCCGCTTGAAGTTGGTATCATAATCCTCAATATATCATCTATATTCAATCTGTCTATCTCTCCAAGCTGAACATTAACATCTATATCTGTAACATCAGAATCAAGAGGAGTCATTGTAGTGGCAGTAGTTCCTGCAAAACTTGTTTTTATAATATTAGCTATTGTATTTACATTAACACCCATCTTAGCAGCTATTTCTCTATTAACATATATTTTTAATTCGGGATTAGAATCATCTCTTGTAAGTCTTGGTTCTCTTATGCCTTCTATATCTGATATTGATTTTATTATATTATTTGCTATTTCCGAAGCCTTATTTAAATCATCTCCTACTAATTCTATTTCTATTTCCTGTCCTCCTGCTCCCCCATCTCTTGAACTGCTTCCTATAGCTGATGTAGTTACAGCAGATATATTTATTTGAGCAGGATATGAAACTAAAATATTTCTAGTAATTTCTATATACTCATCAACCGATTTTTTTCTGCCTTCGCTCTTTTCTCTTAACTGAACTCTTATCTCTGCAGTATTTTCTTCAGAACCTGATTTTATTCTTGACTGCATTCTGTCAAAATCTTCCCCTATAGCATCTTGTATATCTTTTTCCATTCTTGAAACAAATGCACCTGTTTGTTCTGATTTTGTACCTACAGGCATTTTTACATCTATTTTAAACTGTCCCTCATCTGATATGGGAAATCCCTCTTTACCTATAAATATAATTAAAATTAATATTATTATAAATATAACTGATATTGATACAGACAAAACTTTATTTTTATTTTTTATAGAATAATTAAGTATATAAAAATAAAAGCCCTCAATTTTTTTATGAATATTTTTATTAACAAAATTTTCTATAGGTATTAAAAAATCTATTTTTTTATTAGTTACAAGCCTTGCTCCAAGCATAGGCACTACTGTAAGAGCAACAAATAAAGAGCCTATCATAGAAACTGTAACAGTAATGCATAAGTCTCTGAATAATTGACCTGTCTGCCCTTCTACAAAAAGAAACGGCAAGAATACTGCAATTGTTGTGAGAGTTGAAGCGGATATTGCTAATGCCACTGAAGAAGTTCCATTTATAGCAGAAGAATATTTTCCATATCCGTTATTTCTATAATAAAATATATTTTCAAGCACAACAATAGAATTATCAACCATCATTCCTATACCTAAAACTAATCCCGACAATGAAATGATATTTAAAGTTATACCCATAAAATACATCAAAGTAAAAGTAACAATAATAGATATAGGTATAGAAACAGCTATTATAGAAACAGTTTTAATATTCCATAAATAAAGCATTAATATTATAACGGCAAATAATCCGCCCTGCCAAGCGGTATCAAGCACTCCTTTTATAGCTTCATTTACATTATCAGCATTATTAAATAATATCTCATATTCCACACCTTCAGGAAGATTAAGACTAGATAATTGTTTTTGAACTGCTTTAGATACATTAACAGAATTTCCTCCAGACTCCTTATTAACTGATACAGATACCGCAGACATTCCATTTATTTTTACTATTTCAGAATCATCGCTATAGCCTTGATATACTCTTCCTATATCTTTTAATTTTATAGGTATATCATTCGTTTTTACTGCTACTACAGTATTTTCTATATCTTCTGCCGTAGTAAACTCTCCCATAGTTCTCAAAGTATATTTATAAACTCCCTCATAAGTTTCGCCTCCTGAAAGATTCTGATTCTCTGAGGAAAGAAGAGACACTATACTATTAATATCTATACCATAAGCATGAAGTCTATTTAAAAGTAAATCTACTTTCATCTGCGTTTTAAGTCCGCCCCTAATTTCTGCCCTTGCAACTCCAGAAGCCTGTTCTATTTTATTAAGCACCTGATTATCTACTAAATTATATAATGCCCCTAAATTATCAGCACCAAAAAATGCTATTTCCATAATAGGCGTCATATCTGTAGAAAATTTAAATACTGTAGGATTTTTAGCATCATCTGGAAGAGAATTTTTTATTGTGTCTATGGACTCTCTTATATCAGCAGCAGCAGCGGCTAAATCTGTCCCCCAATTAAATTCTATAAAAACGCTGGATATACCTTCCTCAGAAGAAGAAGTAATTGTATTAATTGAGCTTACAGCGGCAACAGCATTCTCCACTACCCTAGTTACTGATTTCTCTACTTCTTCAGGTCCTGCATTTTCATATTCTGTTCTTACTGTTATATAAGGAAGTTCTATATCAGGTAAAAAATCTACAGCCAATTTACTTAAACTTACAAATCCCAATATAAGGATTGCCGTCATGCACATAAAAACTGCTACAGGTCTTTTTACTACCAATTCTATAAAACTTCTCATCGTTTATTTTTACCTCTTTTATAAAATAAAAATTGTTAGTTAATATCCCCCTGCCATTCTTGCGAATGTCAGGCACTCACAATTTTTATATTTGACTTTTCAGTATTTAAAAATTGTTTTTATTATTGCTAGCGATAAACTTTATATTATTGCTAATAAAAATTGTTAGTTAATATCCCCCTGCCATTCTTGCGAATGTAAGGCATTCACAATTTTTATAATATTAAAAGTCAATTTTTAATATTTTTCAATATGCTGATAATCATAGATACAGATAAAATAACAGTACAAACTATAAGTATAATATTTAGTATATTTGACAAATCACTATTAAATGTACTTATATATTTTATAATAATTAGGAAAATGCCTACTACTGCACTGAACATACCATATAATTTTAATCTATTTAAATAATCTTTAGCAAAAGAATTAAATACATCATGTATATTTTTAGGATTCATATTATCTATTTCTTCTTTTGTAATTGCAGAAAAATCTATAGAATCAATTATCAAATTAATATCATCTTTAGCACAATTAATAATTAGATTCAAAAAATAATATTTAGTCTTATTATCTATAATAAAAGGAATATCATGTCTTAATTTTGATAATATTTTTTTAAACTCTCTATATATGCATTCATTTACATATTCATTATATTCCAAAGTTTCTAATAATAAAAATACATTTCTAATTAAATTATTATTATCTATTATATTATGATCCTTAAAAGAAGAAAGCAACAAATTATCAAAACTGTTTTTGGAATATTTTAAAATATCATTAAAAATACTATCAAAATACTTTTCTATATTTATACAATCTTTTATTTTTAAAGGATGCAAATTTTTATCTATATAGTTTTTTATTTCAATGGATATATGCTCATTATTATCATTAATACTTATAAATATATATTTAAAAAAATTATATAAATCATCATCAGTATTCTTAAAAAATGCATCAATATACTTATCTAATAATTTATAATCAATGCAATTAACAAATAAAGCAAATATATTATCAAAAACTTTATATATTAAACTTTGATTATTATCTATAATATCATATAAATAGCTTCTTAAACTGCTCTCTTCATATAGCTTATCATTTCCGAATATGTATGAAATATCTTTAGATAAAATATTATCATCTAAAAAATCAAAACTTATATTAATAATATTTGATTTTATATCATCAGCAAACATAGGAAGTTTATTATTAATTAAATTAAATACTATCTTATCAGTTAAATCCTTCACAAAATTATTTTTTATGGGAATATTTTCTATAATCATCTTGCTTATCTCATCTCTATTATTATTTAATGATTCATTTAATTTATTCTTCATCATAGAAAAAATAAATTCATTATTAGCCCTTATAAGATTTACAATTTCTCCGTTGAACATTTCTTTTATTTTTTTACTTCTATTTTTTGATATTTCATTATCAAGAAAATCTATAACTATATTAAATATTATATCTCTGAAAGAATTAGAATTAAAAGCCTTTACAATATTAATTACAATATCATCTCTAAACCTATTTAAATCTTTCAAATTATCCCTTACAATATTCTTAGAAAATTCTTTTAAAGGCATAAAATCAGTATTTTTTAAAATGTACTTAATTATTATAATAAAAATATTATCTGTATTATTATTTATATATGATATCAAAGTATTTTTAATTTTATTATTATCTTTAATAAAATTAAAATAATCTTTCTTTATAAAAAAATTAACAGCATTATATTTTATATTATAAGTATTATTTAATATAATATTATTTAAATTATTTTTTATATAAGAGAATATATTTAATTTTGTTATTTTATCATCTTCAATCATATAATTAAAAAATATTTTATAATTATCTTTTATTAAATTATTTTCTATATCATCTTTATTATCCAATATAGACAATAAACCTTCTTTTTCCATAAGTCTGTCATTAACAAAATTAGACATAGAATATGCAAATCTGTTTTTATCACATGCAACAGCTCCCCAAAAAACTTTTTTCTTTATGCCGAATAAAGGTTCATAAGGCTGAAATATAGAATAAATAGCAATAATATTAGTTAATAATCCTATAAACAAATATACTAAAGGATCTATTATATAATTTAATAATCCAAAAGAACTATTAAAAGAATTAATAGGAAAAAAATAAGAACTTAATAAGCCGAATAAAGCTCCAAGAAAAGCACCTAATATATTTATAGGCTCTAATTCCTTTCCCATAAAATCATCAGCCATTTTAGCTACTTCATCTTTGCTTAATTTACCCATATTATTTTTTATTATTTTTATAACTAAAGAATCTATTATATTAGAAATAAATATTTTCTCTTTAGATATAAAATTAATTATAGAATTATAAGAATTATTATCTATAAACTCATCTATCTGATTCTCTTTTTTTATAATAAGTTCATTCATATTCAAACTGCAGTATTTATCTATAAACTCTTCAAATAATAAAAATGATAATTCTATTACAGAATCAAAATTATTTAATAAATCATATACAGCATAATCTTTGTACTTACAGTAAATATTATATATATAATTTTCTATGCTTTCTCTATTATTTTCTATAATACTATTAATCATCATACCATTATCTTTTAATAATAATATAGTATCTATTTTTTTTGATAATAAAGTATTTAATTTATTTATAATTTTATCTGAATTTAATGATGCATAATTTATAATCTCTTTTTGCAAAAAATTATACAAATTATTTATAGTATTAGAATCTGCCGATACATTTAATTTCATATTTAAAAAATTATTTATCCAAGAATCAGGAATCTCTTTTATATTAAAAATAATAATATCCTTTGCCATATCTTTTATATTATCTATATTATCTGCATTATTTAATACAGCGGATATTTTTGTATTTGCTAAATAATTCATTATATCATTAGTAATAACAGAGGCAGGCTCATCAATATTATCTTTATATTTTTCTATATATTCAATAACTTTTTCAATAATCTTATACTTGGCAGCAATATCATTTAAAAATATATTTCTTATAAGCTTAATTATAGTATGTAAAAATAATCCGTCTATTTTATCAATCTCTTCATCAACAGCCTCTTCTATAATGATATCAAGTTTAGACTTATTTTCATTTATTATTGGTATTATTATATCTATAAATTTAGGCAGAATATCTGAAAGAATAGTATTTAATCTATAAGACATATTTGAATTTAATAATTCATATATTGTTTTATCTGTATTTTTGAATCTATTGTAAAGCTCTTCTATAATGTCTTTTATAATATTTTCAAACTCTTTATTTTCTAATAACTTATTAATTATATTTTTTACTTCTGAAGGCTCATATATAGAAAAAAGTTCTTTTATACTATAAGATGATAATGAAGATAAAAGATTATGAAAGCAATTTTCTAAATTTGAATATTTTATTAATGATTTTATAAAAGAAAGAAAAGCATTATTATTTTTACAAGGATACAATATATTATCTATAATCTCTTTTAATATATTATTATATTTTTCATTATTTTTAGAATAAGCATCATTAATTACAGCATTAATAGTATTATTATCATTTATATATTTAAAAAAACTATTCATAAGGCTTTCAATAATATGCTTCGCCTGACTATCATCTGCTATTTCATACAGCTTAATATTTTTAAATATTATTTCTAATAATACTGATACGCTTTCTTTTGTATTTAATTTAGTCCAATCTAAAACATTCTTTTTAGTTTCATTAAAACCATCTATATTTTTTATTTTTAAAGAAGTTTTTGATATTAAATTTAATTTAAGATTTTTAAAAAATTTTTTTATATTATTTTTGAATTTATCTTTTTTGATTTCTCTGAATATAGAATCATAATTAATAATTTTTTTAGAAACCATTTTGCTGATTTCATCTATAAAATTATCTCTTTTTCTTGCTATTATTCCGTTATTTGAAAACAGTTTTTTTAATGCTATAGTGTTAGTATAATATCCTGATACAGCTCCAAGAAAAGCACCCAATAATAATTGAAAAAACAAGTCCATTTTTAATACCAATTAATTATTTCTCAAAAGATTCTAATTCCTTACAAAAACTTATAAAATCTTCATAAAGAGTTATAGACTGCAGGAATCTTAAATCAATCATATACCCAGAATCAATATGCCTAAAAAACTCAGCGTCCCAAAGTTCTGTTTGAATAAATCCGTTTTTATAATCATATTTATAAGGCTCAAAATTAAATATATAAGTTCTGAAATATTTAACCTTAGCAAAACATAATTTATATATTCTAAATAATATTCCTATAGTATCATTTCTATTAAAAAATTTATCTGTAAATATTAATGTTTTATGAGAGTTCTCTTTTTCCTGATACCAGCCGTCAGATTCTTTTTTAAGATTATATTTTTTTATTATATTTTCTTTATCTATAGTATAGAGAGAAGTAAAATCATAATCATATCTCACTTCTTTATAAATAAACTCAATTCCATCGCATACTATATAAAAATAATTTTTTGCATCATCAGATTTAATTTTAATTACAGCAGAATATTTATTAATATTTTTATAATCTTTAATATCATCAATATCATAATTTGAAGCAGCATAAAATACATCATATTCATTAGGGCATGCATTAAAATATTTTGAACATTGTACAAAACATGCATTCTTAAAAATAACTTCTAAAATATGACAGCAGCTTAAATCATTGCCTGCTATTATATGCAAATCATTTCCATATTCGGATATCATAAAATCAAGCCACATATTATCCTTAATAGAATCATTTATATTTTTTATTTTTTCTTTTAAAATTATTAAATTCATTTCTTCTATATATGATTTGAATTCCTTTTCCATATACTTAAAATTTAAAAAGGCTACTTTATCATCATGATTTAATATCTTTATATATACAGCGTCATTTTCTATTATATAAAATAAATATTTTTTCTTATCATTAAATAATAAAAAGCCATCTTCACACTGCTCCATTTCAGCATTTATTTTTGATTTTATATATTTCATAAGTGAAAACATAGCATTAGAATCATCGCTTTTATTATTATACAGAAGTTTTATTATTTTTGTTTTTTCATCTAAAGAAATTATTTTATACATTTTTATAATCCGAATACTTAATTAGAATACTGTAAATTATAATACAGAAATTTTCTTTTTTAAAGCTAAAAATACTAAATTTGATATAATAAACTTTTTAATAATTAATTAGTAAAAAAATAAGCCGAAATTATTAAAAACTTATAATAATTATTAAAGAATACAAATTAATAAATTTAATTTCTAAAATATATTATTAAAAAAACTGAATAAAAAATATTATTTCTATTAAAAAATAGGGAACTTTTTTATGTTATTATCGTCTAATACATCAAAGATAATAAATAATATAAATAAAAATCATTTATGATAAGGAGAGTTTATGAATAAAATATATTACACTATGTCTATAATATTATTATTATCTTTGTCTATTTTCGCTCAGCCTGGTCCTAATGGTCCAGGTCATCGCGGACATAGAAGAAGAGGAGCTGAATTTGAAAAAAGATTAGGACATGATCCTCTGCAGTTCTTTAGAAAAATAGGAATAATTTTAACAGATGATCAGTCTGAAAGAATGTATGATATAGCTATAAAGTTTATAGAAGAAGAAGATCCAATCAAATTAGAGATAAAAAGAATAGAAAATAATATTAAATTAGAATTAATTAAAGATAATCCTGACAGAAATGCTTTAAAAGAATTAATAAAAGAGAAAAAAGAACAGGAGGCTTTAAGGGATTATATAAGAATAGTAAGAGATTTGGATATTATAGATGTTCTTACCCCAGAGCAAAAATCTAAATTAAACAGCTGCATGACAATAAATTAAGGATATATATGAGCATTATTATGGCTTATAAAGAAAATAATGAAAATATAGAAAAAAATAAAGAAGAAAATATAGAAGCATTTAAAATAGGCGATGAAGAGGCTTATAAACAGTTTATAGAAATGTATAAAAAGCCTTTATTTAATTTAGTTTATTCTATGATTTCTAATATAGATGATGCAGAAGAAATTATACAAGATGTTTTTGTAAGTTTTTATATTAAAAGAGAAAGTTTTGAAGGAAGAAGCAAAATATATACTTGGCTTTACAGAGTTTCTTTTAATAGGGCAGTAGATTATATAAGAAAAAAAGAGAGGGAGAAAAAATATAGATTAAAAGAATATAGAAATTCTCAATTGCAGGAATCGGATAATGATAACAGCATACATAAAATAATACTTGCCGATGCATTATCAAAATTGGAAGATGATTTCCGCATACCTTTAATTATGGCTGAATATGAAAATTATTCTTATAATGAAATATCTGAAAAACTAGATTTGCCTGTCAATACAGTTAGAACTAGAATATTTAGGGCAAGAAAAAAACTTCTGTCCTATATGAAAAAAATGGGGGTGAGCTTATGAAAAAAAATCATAAATATTATGAAATACTTATTAGCAGATATAAGGATAATGATTTAGACAAAAATGAAATTTTAGAAATGGAAAAACATTTAGCTTTATGTAAATCCTGTCAAAAATTTCAAAATGAAATTAATTCTATGTCATCTATACTTTTAGGTATAGAGAATATTAAAATTAATAAAAAAACAAAGCATTTATTTGCAAATAAAAAAATAATAGCTTCTATAACTTCAATAGCAGCTGCTTTATTAATATTTCTTGGAATATCAGTAATATATAATAATAAAAACAGTAATTCTGATTTAACATCTATGACAGCCTCTTTAATTACAGATTATGATGCAAAAGAAGATGATTATGCACCATTTTCAAGCTATTTTGATTATAATATTGATGCAGAAAATGATAATCAAAAATATGCTGAAAATGAAATACTAATAATGTCTGCCTATATGTATTATATGGCAAAATAATTTAATTTTTAGATAATTTTTTTACGGCACTTGGAAGTAATTTATGCTCTTCTCTTAATACACGTTTTTGTAAAATCTCAGGAGTGTCATTTTCTTTAACTTCCACTTTAGACTGCATTATTATATCGCCTCCGTCTATCGTGTCCGTAACATAATGCACAGTGCATCCTGACTCTTTTTCATTATTTTGTATAACAGCTTTATGAACATTAATACCATACATTCCCTTTCCTCCATATTTAGGAAGGAGAGACGGGTGAATATTTATAATTTTATTTGTCCACTTACTTATAAAATTGCTGTCGGCTATGGATAAAAAGCCTGCCAATACTATCAAATCTATATTATAAAGCTCTTCATCTATCTTTTCAAATAATTCTTTTTTATATATTTTTCTGTCTATAAGAATTGCTTTTATGCCTGCATTTTCTGCTATATTTAAGCCCCCGCATACTCTGTCAGCAATAACCACATCTATTTTATAATAATTATTATCCTGAGATTCTATTAAGGACTTTAAATTACTTCCTCCCCCGGAAATTAAAACAGCTATTCTAAACATATACCGCTCTCATCATCTCTGTCATTTTTAGAAATATAGCCAATCTCATATACCTCTTCATTTTGAAACTGCAAATCATTTATAATATTATCCTTATCCTCTTTAGAAGCTATTATCACAAAACCAATACCCATATTGAAAGTATTATACATCTCTTCTTCTTTTATATTGCCAAGATACTGTATATAATTAAATATATTAGGAGTAATAAAACTATCCTTTTTTATTACAGCCTTGTATCCTCTAGCAATAGAACGAGGAACATTTTCAATCAAGCCGCCTCCTGTAATATGTGCCATACCTTTAATATTATATTTTTCCAGCAGAGGAAGAATTTTTTTGACATATATTTTTGTAGGAGTTAAAAGAGTTTCTCCTATCTTTTTATCTTCATATACAGCATTATAATCTCTTACAAGTTTTCTTATCAGTGAAAATCCATTGCTGTGAAATCCAGAAGAAGCAATACCTATAACAGCATCGCCTTCAGCTGTTTTAGAACCATCAATAATTTTATCTTTCTCTACAACGCCTACACAAAAACCAGCTATATCATAATCTCCGTCTTTATAAAAACCGGGCATTTCAGCCGTTTCTCCTCCTATTAAAGCAGCCCCAGAATCATAACAGCCGTCAGCAATACCCTTCACTATCAAAGCAGCAGTTTCTCCATTTAATTTTCCGCATGCAATATAATCTAAAAAGAAAATAGGTTTTGCACCATGACAAAGCACATCATTAACGCACATAGCAACTGCATCTATTCCAATAGTATCATACTTTTTCATAGAAAATGCTATCTCTAATTTAGTCCCTACTCCGTCAGTTCCAGACACCAATACAGGATTATTATATTTTCCAAGTTCATACATAGCACCAAAACTGCCTATACTATTAAGTACATTTGTATGCATAGTTTTGGCTACAACTTCTTTCATAAGAGTAACAGCTTTATAACCTTCTTCCCTGCTGACTCCGCTGTCTTTATAAGAAATACTCATAAATAATTTCCTTATTTTTATAATGAAATAGTAATTAAGTATATCAATATTTTTTATATTTACAAGAAAATTTTTTTTGATAATAAAAATAAGGTTTAGGGCTATAAAAAATAGTAAATTTATATTAAATATATAATTTTTTTAATATTGATAAACTCTAATTTAAATATCTTACAGCTTTTTTTATTATTACTAATAAAAATTATTTTTATTATTGCTAGCGATAAACTCACTTTAAATCAGCTTATAACTTCCTTCGTCAGTTATAAGCTTTTCGTTTATAGCTTTAAAATTACTTTATTTTTAATTATTCCCTGTTATTCGCCTACGAAGTCCGCTACAGTGTTGGCAGGCGTCGCTTTAACTGCATCGGCTCGCTTTTTTATTATTGTTTTTAATAAACTCTGCCATTCTTACGAATAGCAGGTACGCACAATTTTTATAATATCAATTATCAGCTATTATTAATCGAATTTATAGCCGGCAATAATAAAATTTTTATTAACAAAATAAAAAAATCCGTAAGAGCTATCATAACTCCTACGGATTTAATTTATTTCACTTTTATTAATAATTCTTAATTAAGCACCTAAAACACCGCTGATTAAGAATGCTGTAGCGAAAGAAACGATAGCATAAAGTTCTGGGAATACAGCAACGATGATAGTGTTACCAAATACATCATAACCATTACCTATAGCTTCAACACCATTAGCACAAACTTTACCTTGGAATATAGCTGAAATCATACAAGCTAAACCAACAGCAATACCTGCACCCAATATAGCAGCACCTTGGAAGATGTTTATATCAGCTGTTAAATAAGGCTGCATAATGAAGAAAGCAGCAAAACCATAAAGCCCCTGAGTACCAGGCAAGGCACTTAAAACAAGACAGCTTCCGAATGCATCTTTGTTTTTCTTTAAAGCACCTACTGTAGTCATAGCAGAAATAGAAGTACCAACCGCACTGCCAATACCAGACATACCTACCATTAAACCTGCTCCTATATATCCTAATAAAAGCGCTGTGTTCATTGTAAAACCCATAATAAAATCTCCTTTTAGATTAATAAAATATAATTTTCTGTTATTGCTAATAAAAATTGTCCGCCTTTAATATCTGCCAAGTAAATCTGACAGATGCTCGCAATTTTTATAATAAACCATTATAAAATCGGCTTATATACAGCCAATCAATTAAGCCGCTTTTTTAAGAGGCTTATACTCTTTTCCGCCTCCTTCAAAACCAACATTATTATAGAACTCTACAAATGTTAATCTCAAAGGGTGTACCAAAGCACCAAGTATATTTAGTAAGAATATAGCTATATGCCCTACTACAAGAAATACAACCATTATCACTGTACCAACACCAGGTATGCCTTTGAAACTCATACCTATCTGATTTATTACCAATGCCAATATAGAGCCTGATGCACCTAATGCAAATAAACGTATATAAGAAAGCGTATCACCCATTATACCAGTGGCAGCAAAGTAAACGCCAAGTATAGAGTTTAATACATCAGGCTTCTTACCCACATTAGAAAGTATTACTAAAAATACCAGCCCAACCGCTATTAAAGCATAATATACTGTACTGAATTGTTTAATAACTTCCATTTTCTGCATATCGCCTAAAAACCATAAAACAAGTCCGGGTATAAATAAAAGCTTACCTAAAGCAGCAAATATATCTCCTATAGAACCTGTTTTGATTCTGTCTATAACGCCTACTAATAAAGCAAAACATATATGAATAACTCCTATAAGCAATGCAGTATTAAACGGAGTTAAGAACCAATTTTCTTTAAGATCTGTAATTATTAAATACTTACTTAAAGCTGCAAATATAGGTATTTGAGTATTAGCAGGTATGCTTACACCGAAGAAACTTCCGCCATTAATAATACCCATAATAGTAGTACATATACCTAATGTTAAAGCAAGTATTCCAATACCTCTTAATTTTCCTTTAAGCACTGTAAATAACCCTATTAAAGCTACTATAGTCAATACTATGCCGTATCCTGAATCCCCGAAACAATAAGCAAAGAATAAAGGATAGAAAATTGCTATCATAGGAGTTAAATCTATCTCAAAATAATTCGGCAATTGGAATAATTTTGTAATAAGCTCATAAGCACCTGAATACTTATTATTTTTAAGCTCAACAGGAACTTTATCATCTTTAGAAGGCTCTTCCATTATATAAGCTATTTTTTTACTGTCGAGTAAAGCTTTAACTTCGCTCTCTTTATCTTTAGGAACATAAGCCTCAGCATAAAGTACCTTTCCTTCAGTACCTTCGCTTGCTGTAAAACTTTCTTTAGCCTCTTCAAAATGATTATATATACTAAGATTATCTATTTCTTTATCAATAGCTTCTATATATACTTGATTTTTAATTATCTCAGTATCATTATTTTCTATCTCTTTATCAAGCTCAGATATTTTCTTATTTATATCATCATAAGATTTATTAGGCATATTAACTATATCAAATGGAATAGTCTCTTCACTGCCTTCTTTCTTGAAAGCAGCAAAATAAATTTTTCCGCCTTCCTCTTTAATAGGATAAACATATATATCCTTAAGTTCAGAGAAATTATAATCATTATATTCTTTAGCATTTGCTGTATAGAATATAATGCTGTATCCTGCTTTTTCTTTTAAATCATTGACTTTATCAAAGCTAAAATTACCGAAAGGAGCTATAATAGCTAATTCCTTTCTAAGAGCATCTCTTTCAGCTTTTAATTTATCAGAAGTATGAGAAATACTAATAATATCAGCTATAACCTCATCAGCCTTTTTAGATAAATTTTCAGCTTTTACATTAGAAACATCTTTTTTAGCTTTTTTAGCATAAGCCAAAGCATTATTAACTATATTTTTAGCTCTTAAAGCATCATTCTTTTTATTAGATATATTTTCTATATTCTCGCTGGACACACCGTTAGCAATTTCAATATGAACAAGTCCAAGTGATGCCAAATCGCTTAAAGTTTTTTCCCTATCCTTATGAAAGACAAAGAGAGAGAGTTTCTTCATTTTTCTAATCATAAAGATGCCTCCTTTGCTCTGTTTCTTTCTTTAACTATCTTTTGAGAAGATTTACTTAAATTATCCTCATCCTCCATATACCTTTTTATCTTGATAATGGCAGTTTTATACTCAGGTATTTGAACTTTCTCATAAAGGTTAACTTTCTGAGTAGTTTTTTTCCTAGCATAAGCCAAAGCATTAAGTCTTGCCTCAGTCATTTCAATTTTTATTTGAATAGTCATAAGTCGTTCAAACATACTTATAGCAAGCCTTATCCAAGAAGGCATATTAAATAGGCTGACATTTTCAATAGCAAAATCTATATTAGAAAGTATAGAAACCTTAACACCTGCAATGTTTTTTAAGTCGGAATTGATTTTCTTGATTTTTACTATCTCAGGAAACTCAGTCCAAAAACCATTATAGTTTTGATTTTCTTTAACTAACTTTTGATATTCTTCTTTAAGTAATTCAATCTCAGCGGTAATCTTTCTTACCTCAAGACGAAGTGCTGCCTCTTTACTTTTCAAAGTAGGCAATGCTTTCTCACGAATGGAAAGCTGGCGTCTTAAGTTTTGAAGAGCCGTTTTATTGTATTGAAACTTTAATGCCATATTTTTTACCTACTTTTAAAATTAGTCATTTTTCCATTTTCCGAATTGTTCTACTAGAGAATCTTTAATACCTACTTCAGCTTTACTGAAATATTTACCCATAAGCTCCCAGCCAGTTTCTAACATCTCATCAATTTTGATATTAATGTCAATAGCAAGAAGTTTTTCAGAATATTCAGCTGCATATTTCAAACATCTTTCATCATACTCTGTCAAGTCGAAACCATTTTCTTTTTTCATTTTAGCATTAGCGGCATCAGAATAAAGACGAACTAAAGTATTCATTACTGCAGGGTGATCCTCTCTAGTTTTCTTACCTATAACCAACTGCTTTAAACGTGAAAGGCTTCTGAATGGGTCAATAATTGTTTTACCTATATCCGAATCTCTTCTTAAATAAAGCTGTCCTTCTGTGATATATCCTGTATTATCTGGTACAGCATGTGTAATATCGCCTTCATTAAGAGTAGTAACAGCGATAATAGTAATAGATCCTCCGTCTGGGAACTGAGCTGCTTTTTCATATATTTTAGCAAGGTCTGAATATAGAGAACCCGGCATAGAGTCTTTAGAAGGAATCTGATCCATTTTGTTTGATACTATAGCCAAAGCATCGGCATAAAGAGTCATATCTGTAAGAAGAACAAGAACTTTCTCCTTATGCTCAACTGCAAAATACTCAGCAGCTGTACAAGCCATATCAGGAACTAAAAGTCTTTCTACAGGCGGGTCATCTGTAGTATTAATGAAACATATAATTTTATCCAAAGCTCCTGCTTCAGTAAATGTATTTTTAAATGATAAGTAGTCATCATTAGAAAGCCCCATACCTCCAAGAATGATCTTATCGGCTTCAGCTCTTAAAGCTACCTGAGCAAGTACAGCATTATAAGGCTGGTCAGGGTCTGCAAAGAATGGTATTTTCTGTCCTGTAACAAGAGTATTGTTAAGGTCTATACCGGCAATACCAGTAGCAATAAGTTCGGAAGGCTGCTTTCTTCTAACAGGGTTTACAGAAGGTCCTCCGATTTCTACCTCTTTGCCTTCTATTTCTGCACCTCCGTCAATAGGATTTCCGTAAGCATTGAAAAATCTTCCTGCAAGAAGTTCGCTTACTTTAAGTTTAGGAGGTCTGCCCAAGAATACAACTTCAGCATTAGTAGGTATGCCTTCCGTACCTTGAAAAACCTGAAGTGTAACAATATCTCCAATCATTTTTACAACCTGAGCAGGTCTGCCTGCTACAAGAGCCATTTCATCGTTTCCGATATTTTCTGCTCTTAAAGATACAGTTGCTTTAGTAATCTGTACTAGTTTTGTATATACTTTTTGAAATGCTTTAGGCATGTGTTATACTCCTTTCAGCAAATATTGATTCCATCTCAGCTGTGTATTTTTTATGATCATCAGACTGATATACAGAATAATTCATCTGTTTGAATGCGTTAATAAGTCTTTTGAAATAAGTACCTACTTCGCTGTAATCATCAAATCTGTAATCAGCTTCTACAACTCTCATAACTTGATTTAATAATTCTTTTTGTCTTTCTATAGGACAGTTTTTATCTACCTTATCAAAAGCGTCCTGCTGCAATATTACAAAGTCTATTAACTCTGCTTTCCATAAACGCTGATGATATTCAAGAGGCACCGCATCATCTCCCAAAATGCTTATTTGGTCATTAGCTTCCTGTCCTCTGCGGGCAATATCTTTTGCTTTAGTAACTTTACCAGCCCAGCCTTTTTCTATATTAGAATCTGAAAACTCTACAAACTCAGGATATTCAATATATTTAGAGTAAGAATCTAATGGGTCAACTGCAGGATATCTCTTACTATCAGCACGTTTCTGTGATAAAGCATAGAAGCATCTTGCTGCTTTACGGGTAGATTCTGTTACAGGCTCTTTCAAGTTACCGCCTGCAGGAGATACTGTACCTATAAATGTAATAGAACCTGTTTCTCCATTATTTAAGTATACGAAGCCTGCTCTTGCATAGAAACTAGAAATAATAGCAGGCAAGTCGATAGGAAACGCATCAGGTCCTGGCAATTCTTCAAGTCTGTTAGACATTTCTCTCAAAGCCTGTGCCCAGCGGGAAGTAGAGTCTGCAAGAAGAAGAACTTTAAGCCCCATTGATCTGTAATATTCCGCTATAGTCATACCTACATAAACTGAAGCTTCGCGGGCAGCTACAGGCATATTGGAAGTATTACATATAATTGTTGTTCTTTCCATCAAGCTTCTTCCTGTTCTTGGGTCTACAAGTTCAGGGAATTCTGTAAATATTTCCACTACCTCATTAGCTCTCTCGCCGCATGCTGTCATTATAATCAAGTCGGCATTAGCATTAGTAGCCAAAGCGTGCTGAAGTACTGTTTTACCTGCTCCGAATGGTCCTGGAATAAATCCTGTACCGCCTTCAGTGATAGGATTAAATGTATCTATAGTTCTTACGCCTGTTTCTAATAATTTAAATGGTCTTGGCTTTTCTTTATATGATTTAATAGTAAGTTTTACAGGCCAAGTTTGTATCATAGTTATATTAACTTCATCGCCGTTAGCTGATTTTACTACAGCCAAAGTATCCTGTAAATTATAAGTGCCTGATGAAACTACGCTTTCAACTACACCTTTACCCTCAAATTTGAAAGGAACCATTATTTTATGGTCTATCCAGCCTTCTTTAACAGAACCAATCCAATCTCCGGCAGATACCTCATCTCCAACTTTAGCTATTGGAGTAAAGTCATACTTAGATTCTTTATCTTCAGAAAGATTATTATATTTGCCTCTTTCTAAAAATACCCCTTGAAGTCTGTCAAGGTCATTTTGCAAACCGTCAAAGTTTTTACCCAAAAGTCCAGGTCCTAATTCAATCTCTAACATTGAACCAGTAAACTCTACGGCATCACCTAATTTTACACCTCTAGTAGATTCAAATACCTGAGCACTGGCACTATTACCAGATATTTTAATAACCTCAGCCATAAGTTTTGCTTCTCCGCAAGATACATAACATATCTCGTTTTCTGCAATAGGTCCATCTACCTCTATTGAAATTAGGTTTGATATAATAGCAGTTACTTTACCTTTAGTCATTTCAATCTCCTAATTAATTATACATACATTACATAGCAGACGCTTTTGCTTTCAAAGAATCTATGAGCGTCTCCAAGTGTTTTTTACCTTCCTCTTCATTTCTTCCATTTATACTAACAGCATAAGTGAGATTTATATAATAAGCGAAAACATTATCTGTTGTGAAAGATTTTACAGAAGTTAATCTCTCTAAAAAATCTTTTACCAAGCTGTACTCTATATTTTCCATATTATAAGGGTCTGCTTTATCTGATGAATTAAATGTTTCTATAATGGTATTTATATATGGTATCTCTTTGCCTACTCCGAAGTCAGAAGCTGTCGATTTAGTCAATGCTGATATCAGAGAATAATCTCCTATAAGTTCTTTTGATATATCATCACTGCTGAAACCTAAAGCCCTGCCATTTAAAGCTGCAAGAACATTTTTCATATCTCTCATAAATAAAGCATAATTTTTTATGAATGAATTACCGCTTTGTATCATCTCTTCATAATATAAGTTTAAAAGAGTATTTTCTATATGTCTGGAATCTGTCCATTCAACATTTTTATTATCTTCCAAGAATTTACTCATATATAATGGCAAATTAGAAATAGACGAATATTTATGCATATCTTCTTTACTAAATGTTGATGGTTCTATATGTTCTATATAAGGAGTAAATAATCCCTTTTGTTTTGCTATAGCACTTACTAAATTTTTATTATCATTTTGATATATTAAATATCTGAAAAATTTAGCATCTTTAGCACTTAAACCAGATAATATGCTTTGAGTAATTTCATTAATATCATACTTAGCCTTAGAATCAGAAAGTTTTACTTCGGGAAGACCTGAGATAAGATAATAATATGCTCCCATACTAACCCCTCTTATTTACTAAAAATTACTTCTTCCGTCTTAGCTTTAATATAATCACTGAAAAACTCTACGAAATCCTCATCTGTAAACTGAAGCTGATAATTACCGCCTTCAGGTACAATTTTGAAACCGTTTGATAATTTCTTATCAAAGTCAATAGCAGCATTTTTTATAGCACTTTTTATAGATCTTTCAAAAGATGAATCTATATCTGATTTCTTAGATTCTGGAAAATATACTGTTACATCTGAATCGCTTGAAGATATATCCCATTTCTTTACCACTTCAAGAATTAAGTCTTTCAAAAAAGAAGTATCTGCAAAAGAACTTTTCAAGCCTTCTTCTAATACTTCAGCAGTTACTAAATCCTTAATTTTTTGTTTTAAAACACTGATAGACTGCTCTCCCGCCATACGAACATCTGTTATTGTATTTTTCTTAAGCTCTTCCGACTTTCTTTCTGCTTCTTTAATAATTTCTTCTGATTTCGATTCTGCTTCTTTGATAATTCTGTCAGCTTCGCTTTTAGCATTTGAGATTATTTCATCAGCTTTTTTGTTGGATTTTTCAACACCATCTTGATATATACGTTCAAGAAGGGAGTCTAGTTTTTTCTCTTCAGCCATAATAACTCCTTAACTTTTATATATTGATTCATAGAAATTTTTAAAATTTTCTTCTTCAAAGGATATAATTAATATATTATCAATATTTTTAAAAAAATCAAGAAAAAATATAATTAACTATGTTATTTTTTACTAACTTTTTAGTAAATGGTTGCAGGCATGCATTTTTCAAATTAAAAAACATATTATGCATAAATATTTAACAAAATTAAAAACATAAAGAATATTTAATATACTAAAAAACTATATAGTAATATTTTTTGGTTTTTAATACTTATTAAGGTATAAATAATTTAAATAATAAGGCGTAAATAATTTAAATAATCAGTATAATTTACACTTATCAGTATCCTTTAATTATTTTATGTACAGAAATTATCATAACAAGCATACTGCTTTTTATACTAAAAATATCCAAAAACTCACAATTATAGACAAAAAAAATTTATTTTATCACATTATACATTGCTTTTTTGAAAAAATATATTATAATTAATTAAGAACTAGTTCAATTATTCTAAGTAAGGTGATAATATGGGTAATGCAAAATTCATAAAAGCAAATCAAGTTAGCGAGCTTATAAAAAGCGGCTCTTTTATAGGGTTATGCGGATTTGTAGGAATCGGATCTTCTGAAGAAATTTTAACTCAAATTGAGAAATCATTTTTAGAAAACGGAAGTCCTAATAATTTAAGCATCATTTTTGCAGCTGGAATTGGAGACGGCAAAGGCAGAGGTTCAGGACATTTTGGTCATAAAGGACTTTTAAAAAGAGTTGTAGCAGGACACTGGGGACTTGCTCCGAAACTAGGCGAATTAGCTAACAATAATGAAATTGAGGCATATAATCTTCCTCAGGGAGTTATTTCTCAAATGTTCAGAGAAATGGCAGCAGGAAAACCGGGAATACTTTCGCATGTAGGACTCGGAACTTTTGTTGACCCTGAACTTCAAGGAGGAAAAATTAACAGCGTAACAACTGAAGATATTGTTGAAAGATGCAAATTCAAAGGACAGGATTTATTATTCTA
This sequence comes from uncultured Brachyspira sp., assembly GCF_910578695.1. Lineage (GTDB taxonomy): Bacteria > Spirochaetota > Brachyspiria > Brachyspirales > Brachyspiraceae > Brachyspira. The sequence continues at coordinate 17,430 of NZ_CAJTQJ010000013.1, read as the reverse complement.
TCATGCTCCTAAACTAGATTATGCTATATTAAGAGGTACTTCTGCAGATGAAGACGGCAATATCTCTTTTGAAGAAGAAGCTCTTACACTTGAAGCTTTATCCGTAGCAACTGCTGCTAAAAATAACGGCGGAAAAGTTTTTGTACAAGTAAAAAGAAAGGTAAAAAAAGGAAGTATTCAGCCGAAAGAAGTAAAAATTCCGGGAATTTTGGTAGACTATATAGTTATAGCCGAAACTCCTGAAAATCACATGCAGACATTTGGAGAATACTACAATGAAGGGTATGTTAAAAATCACTTTGCTGTAGAAGGAAACCTTAAAGAAGTAAAACTTGATGAAAGAAAAATCATTTCAAGAAGATGTGCTATGCTTTTGGATAAAAACAAAAAAATACTTAATTATGGTATAGGAATGCCTGAAGTTATAGCAATGGTAATAAATGAAGAAGGGCAGGAACAATATTTCACTCCTACTGTTGAGCCCGGAGCAATCGGAGGTACTCCTATGGGAGGACTTAGCTTTGGAGCAACATTTAATGCAACTGCAATAGTTGATCAGCCTTATCAGTTTGACTTCTATGACGGCGGCGGACTTGATATGGCATTTTTAGGACTTGCACAATGCGATCAATACGGAAATATTAATGTTTCTAAATTCGGACCTAAAATTGCAGGCTGCGGCGGATTTATTAATATAACACAAAATGCAAAAGAAGTTGTATTTTTAGGAACTTTTACAACAGGCGGATTAAAAATAGGCGTTGAAAATGGAGAGCTTAGAATCCTGCAGGAAGGAAAAGTTAAAAAATTCATTAAAGATGTAGAACAAGTTACATTCAGCGGAAAAATTGCTAATGAAAACAATAAAAAAGTTCATTATGTGACTGAAAGAGCTGTTTTTGAACTCACTAAAGAAGGATTAAAACTTATAGAGATAGCTCCAGGTGCGGATCTTCAAAAAGATATATTAGATCAAATGGAATTTAAGCCTATCGTAGCTGATAACTTGAAAAAAATGGAATCAAAAATATTTATTGATGAAAAAATGGGATTAGTATTTTAATAAAAAAAATAAAAAAGGAGATTATTATATGGTATTTGGAACAATTGGTGTTATAGTGTCACTAGCACTTTTGATGTATTTAGCGTATAGAGGAATTTCAGTTTTAATTATAGCACCACTTCTTGCCTGCTTTGCAGCAATAATGAGCGGTCTTGACAGCGGAAATATACATATATTGGCTACATATACAGAAACTTTTATGAATGCATTAGCAGGATATGTAAGAAGTTTTTTCCCTATTTTCTTACTCGGAGCTATATTTGGTAAGGTAATGGATAGCACAGGTTCTGCAAAAAGTATTTCATATTTTATTTGTGAAAAATTTGGTAAAGAAAGGGCTATAATAGCTATAATTCTTACTTGTGGTGTACTTACTTACGGCGGAGTATCTTTATTTGTTGTATCTTTTGCTATATACCCTGTAGCAGCAGTTTTATTTAAAGAGGCAGCTATACCTAAAAGATTCATTCCTGCATCAATTGCTGCAGGAGCTTTCACTTTCACAATGACAGCTTTACCTGGAACACCTCAAATTCAAAATGCTATTCCTATGCGATTTTTTGGAACAGATGCTTATGCAGCTCCAGTTCTTGGAATAATTGGGGCTATACTTATGGCAACAGGCTCAATTGTGTGGCTTCAAAAAAGAGTAAAAGCAGCTATGGATAAAGGTGAAGGATATGGAGTTCATAAAAATGAACCTGTAGTAGAAGATTATGAAGCAGAAGAAAATTCAGGAAAACTTCCACCATTTGGAATTGCAATTCTTCCAATAGTTTTAGTTCTAGTTATAGGATTTATTACTTCTAAATTTATATTTCCTAAAGCGAATCTTTCTTATCTTCAAGATTATGGAACAACATATGATAAAGTTGTAGGAAACTGGAGTTTAATTGTTTCATTAGTGCTTTCTATAGTAGTTGCAATTCTTCTTAACTTAAAGAGAATGAATGTTATTAAAACTCTTACAGAAGGTGTATCAGGATCATTTCTTGCTGTTATGAATACGGCATCTGAAGTTGGATACGGAAGTGTTATAGCCTCACTTGCAGCATTTGCTGTTGTTAAAGGTGCTTTACTTGGAGTTTCTTCAAACCCTCTTGTATCAGAAGCAATTTCTGTATCTGCACTTGCAGGTATAACAGGTTCAGCATCTGGAGGATTAAGTATTGCACTTGAAGCTTTAAGTCAAACATATTTAGCAGATGCTTTAAGAGAAAATATAAGCCCACAAGTTCTTCACAGAATAGCTTCAATGGCTTGTGGAGGGTTAGATACTATGCCACATAATGGAGCAGTTATTACAGTTCTTGCTGTTACAGGAATGACTCATAGAGAATCTTACGGCGATATTGCAATGTGTACTGCTGTAATTCCTGTTATAACTGTTGCAATTTGTATTGTACTTGCTAGCTTTGGCGTTGTTTGATTTTATTTTTGATTTATTATAAAAAAATATTTTTTAGGAGCAATAATTATGAAATTTGAAGATTTAAAAGTCGGAATGAAAGCTGAAGTTGCTAAAACTATAACTGAAACAGATGTAGTTCTATATGCTGGAATTACTCTCGATACTAACCCTGCTCACTTAAATGAAGCCCATGCACAGCAGACTATGTTCAAGCATAGAATAGCTCATGGAATGCTTACAGCAGGACTTATATCTGCGGTTTTAGGAACGAAACTTCCGGGAGAAGGAAGCATTTATATGGGACAAGAGTTAAAATTTACAGCACCTGTATATTTTGGAGATACTGTTACAGCTACTGCTGAAATTATAGAACTTATCCCTGAAAAAAACAGAGTAATTCTTTCAACTACTTGTACAAATCAGGAAGGAAAAATTGTTTTAAGCGGAAAAGCTACTATAATGAAGAAATAAACAAAAATTAAAAAATTTGATAAATAATATTCATTGGAGGATTAGAATGGAATTTAATTTACCTAAAACACATGAACTTTTCAGACAAATGATAAGAGAATTTGCTGAAAAAGAGGTAAAACCTTTAGCAACAGAACTTGACGAGGAAGAAAGATTCCCTGTTGAAACTGTTAAGAAAATGGCTGAAATAGGACTTATGGGCATACCTATTCCTAAAGAATACGGCGGAGCAGGCGGAGACAACTTAATGTATGCTATGGCTGTTGAAGAATTATCAAGAGTTTGCGGTACTACAGGAGTTGTTCTTTCAGCACATACTTCTCTTGGAACTTGGCCTATATTAGCATTCGGTACAGACGCTCAAAAACAAAAATATGTTCCTAAATTGGCTAGCGGAGAATGGATTGGAGCATTCGGACTTACAGAACCAAATGCAGGTACAGATGCAGCAGGACAGCAGACAGTAGCTGTATTAGATGAAGCTGCTAATGAATGGGTGATTAACGGTTCAAAAATATTCATAACAAATGCAGGATATGCTAATGTATATGTAATATTTGCAATGACAGACAAATCAAAAGGATTAAAAGGAATTTCAGCATTCATAATAGAGGCAGGAACTCCTGGATTTACTATTGGTAAAAAAGAGAAAAAATTAGGAATCAGAGGTTCTGCAACTTGCGAATTAATATTTGAAAATGCAAGAATACCTAAAGATAATCTATTAGGAGAATTAGGAAAAGGATTTAAAATTGCTATGATGACTCTTGACGGAGGAAGAATAGGAATAGCATCTCAGGCATTAGGACTTGCACAAGGTGCTATTGATGAAACAGTTGCTTATGTAAAAGAAAGAAAACAATTCGGAAGAACAATAGCTAATTTCCAAAATACTCAATTCCAATTAGCTAATCTTGAAGTAAAAGTAGAAGCTGCAAGACTTCTAGTTTATAAAGCAGCGTGGAGAGAAAGCAATCATCTTCCATATTCAGTTGATGCAGCAAGAGCAAAATTATTTGCATCAGAAACTGCAATGGAAGTAACAACTAAAGCAGTTCAGCTTCACGGCGGATACGGATATACAAGAGAATATCCAGTTGAAAGAATGATGAGAGATGCTAAGATAACAGAAATCTATGAAGGTACATCAGAAGTTCAAAGAATGGTTATAGCAGGAAACCTTTTGAGATAAGCCAATTAGTAAATAAAATATTATGGAGGAATAGAAATGAAAATAGTAGTTTGTATAAAACAGGTTCCAGATACAACAGAGATAAAACTGGATCCTGAAAAAGGTACATTAATAAGAACTGGTGTTCCTAGTATAATGAACCCAGATGATAAAGGCGGATTAGAAGAAGCTTTAAAATTAAAAGATAAATACGGTGCACATGTAACTGTAATAACAATGGGACCTCCTCAAGCTGAAGCAATATTAAGAGAAGCTTATGCAATGGGAGCAGACAGAGCAATTCTTGTAACTGACAGAAAGTTCGGAGGTGCAGATACTTTAGCAACTGCTTACACATTATCAGTAGCTTTGAAAAATATAGAAGCTGATCTTATTATTTCAGGAAGACAAGCTATAGACGGAGATACAGCTCAGGTTGGTCCTCAAATTGCTGAGCGTTTAGACTTACCTCAAGTATCTTATGTAAAAGAAATGCAGTATAATGAATCTGATAAGTCATTAACAATAAAAAGACTTATAGAAGACGGATATTACTTATTAAATGTTCAATTACCTGCTCTAGTAACAGTATTATCAGAAGCTAACAGCCCAAGATATATGAGAGTAAAAGGAATAGTAGAAGCTTATGATAAAGAAATTGAAGTATGGTCATCAGAAACTATAAAAGTAGACCCTGCATTAATAGGTCTTAAAGGATCTCCTACAAAAGTAAGCAAATCCTTTACTAAAGGAGCTAAACAAGCAGGTAAAGTATTTGATGTTGATACAAAAGAAGCTGTTAATATCATAATTGAAAAATTAAAAGAGAAATTTGTTATTTAATTAACAAAAGAACCTTAGAAAAGGAGAATAAAATAATGAATTTAAGCGATTATAAAGGAATATTAGTATTTGCTGAACAAAGAGACGGCGTACTTCAAAATGTAGGTCTAGAGTTAATAGGAGAGGCAAAAAAACTTGCAGCTGAATTAAGTACAGATGTAACAGCTGTTTTAGTAGGACATAATATACAAAATTTAGCTCAAACTTTGGTAGAATACGGTGCAGATAAAGTATTAGTTGTAGATAATGAAATATTAAAACAATATGATACTGAAGCTTATTCGCAAGTATTTAAAGCTATAGTAGATGCTAAAAAGCCAGAAATAGTATTATTAGGTGCAACAACTTTAGGAAGAGACTTAGGTCCTAGAGTATCTTCAAGACTTGAAACAGGACTTACAGCAGACTGTACAAAACTAGAAATAACAGAAGGCAAAGACGGCGGAAGAGTTTTCGGAATGACAAGACCTGCATTCGGCGGAAACTTAATGGCTACAATAGTATGTCCTGATCATAGACCTCAAATGGCAACTGTAAGACCAGGTGTAATGCAGAAATTAGCTAAAGAAGCAGGAAGAAAGGGAGAAATAGAAGCATTCCCAGTAAATATAGACACATCTAAGATGAAAGTAAAAATCTTAGATATAGTAAAAGAAAGTGCTAATAAAGTTGATATAACAGAAGCTAAGATATTAGTATCTGGAGGAAGAGGCGTAGGAACAAAAGATAACTTCAAAAACCTAGAAGCTGTAGCATCTAAAATAGGAGCTGTAGTATCAGCATCAAGAGCCGCAGTAGATGCAGGATTTATAGATCATGACAGACAAGTAGGTCAAACAGGTAAAACAGTAAGACCGGATATATACTTTGCCTGCGGAATATCAGGTGCAATTCAGCATATGGCTGGAATGGAAGAATCTGAGTTTATAATAGCAATAAATAAAGATAAAGATGCTCCAATGTTTGGAATAGCAGATTTAGGAATAGTAGGAGATGTAAATAAAGTACTTCCTCTATTAGCTGAAGAGTTATCAAAAGCAATAGAAGCTAAAAAAAGCTAAGTGATTAATAAAATATTTTTGACAAATTAAAAAATATTTATTCAATTAAATAAACAAGCCAATAGGTAAATATCTTTTATCTATTGGCTTTATAATAATATAGTATCCATATTATTTGTATTTTTTACATCTGTAAATTTTAGCTTGTTAAGTAATGTTAATACTTTTATCTTGTCTTTCAATAACTGCCATAAAATTAAAATTTGTCAATAAAGCTATATCTTGCAAAAATATAACAGTTATATTATAATTTGACATCAAATCAAATAATATTTTAATGCTATAATAATTTAATTTACCTTAAAGATGATAGTATTAAAAAAAGATGATAATAGATTTGATATTGAAGATGAATTTGTTGTAGGGTATGGAATTGACTATACTAAAAAGTACGGAAATTTATATTATATAGAAGCGTTGAAATAAAAACAAAAAGTTGTAAATATATAGGTGGAGAAGAAAGTGAAAGAACTGATTTTTATATTTTTATTATTATTTAATGTTTTTGCCTGTGCAGAAAATAATGTTTTTGACTGTGCAGAAAATGCGGAAAATGCAGAAAATTTAGATTCCTTGTTTATAAATTCTGTAAGAAGAAATAAAATAAACGATGTTAAATTGTTATTAGACAGAGGTGCTGATTTAAATATTAAAAATAATAAAGGAAATACTGCTTTAATGTATGCTTGTTTATTAAATCATGAACCAATAGTTAAATTCCTAGTAGACAAAGGTGCTGATTTAAATATTAAAAATAATGAAGGATATACTGCTTTAGATATAGCACTGAATCAGAAATATAGAAAAATTGCAAATATAATAAAAAGAAATAAATAAAGAAAATTTTAACAATAAATAATAAAACTCCTTATATAATAATACATAAAAAATTATATACTATGTATATCATTTATAATTTTAGATTGGAATATAAATGCATAAAAAAAATATAATCATAAATAAAAGCTGGAAATGCAGGAGAAACTCTTTCCTTTGAAATGTTAACTTATGATAACAATAATGAATACAATATACTTTACTTTTTAGATAATGATAAGAATAAAAAAGAAGTGAAAATAAATACTCACTCTACAGAAGTAAAAATTAAATATATAGAAAATATAATAGATTATTATAAAAATTGTGAGTGCCTGACATTCGTAGAATGGCAGAGTATCAAAGCTCATAATTTCTATTAGCAGGAATAATTAAAAATAAAATTATTATAAATCCTGAGCTATTTCTTCTATTTTAAATATTTCTAAAAGATCGCCTTTTTTAATATCATTAAAGTTTTCTATAGAAGCACCGCATTCATAACCGGAAGCAACCTCTTTAACATCATCTTTAATTCTTCTCAAACTAGAAATTTTGCTTGTATAAATGAGAACATTATCCCTCATAACTCTCACTCCGGCATTTCTTTCTATCTTACCGCTAGTAACATAACAGCCTGCAATAGTACCGACTCTAGGTACATGAAATACATCTCTAACCTCAACAGTGCCTATATCAACTTCTTTCTTAAGTCTTTCAAGCGAACCTTTCATAGCATCTTGAATAGATTCTATAGCTTCATAAATAATATCATAACGCTCTATAGATATTCCAAGTTTTTCAGCCAATTCTCTTGCCTTTCCAGAAGGGCGAACTCTATATGCAATAATAATAGCATTAGATGCATGGGCTAAGTTTACATCGCTCTCTGTAACAGCACCCGATGCACTATATATTGAAACAAATCTTATTTTATCGCTTTGTATTTTATTTAAAGCATCTCTTAAAGCCTCAGCACTTCCCTGAACATCAGCTTTGATTATTACTTTAAACTCTTTCATAGCATCAGAAGCTATTTTTTCATAAAGATTTTCTAAAGTAACTTTAACATTAGCCTTTAAAGCCTCCTGCTGTTTTAACTGCACTCTCTTATCAGCTATAGCCTTAGCCTCTCTCTCATCAAGCATAACATTAAATATTTCTCCGGCTTCAGGCGTCTTCTCAAATCCCAAAACCTCAACAGGAGTAGAAGGCAAAGCCTTATCCACCCTCTGCCCTAAATCATTAACCATAGCTCTTACTTTACCGACTGAAAGCCCGCATACAAAATAATCGCCTACTTTTAAAGTGCCGTTTTGTACAAGTGCAGTACCTACAGGACCTCTTCCTTGATCAAGAGATGCTTCTAATACTATACCCATAGCCTCTCTATCAGGATTAGCTTTCAATTCTAGTATTTCAGCCTGTAATATAATAGCCTCTAATAAATCATTAATTCCCTCTTTAGTTAAAGCACTAACACCAATATACTGAGTCTCGCCGCCCCACTCTTCAGGAGCAAGTCCGTACTCTGATAATTCTGCTTTTACTTTGTCCATAGTAGCATTAGGCAAATCCATTTTATTAACAGCAACTATTATAGGAACTTCAGCTTCTTTAGCATGATTTAAAGCTTCAATAGTCTGAGGCATAACTCCGTCATCTGATGCAACAACAAGTATAACTATATCAGTACTTTTTGCTCCTCTTGCTCTCATCATAGTAAATGCAGCATGACCTGGTGTGTCAATAAAGGCTATTTCTCCGCTAGGTATTTTCACTTTATAAGCACCAATATTCTGAGTAATGCCTCCGCTTTCTTTTGATGTAATATTGCTATGTCTTATGGCATCAAGAAGAGAAGTTTTTCCATGATCAACATGTCCCATTATAGTCACTACAGGAGGACGAGGCTTTAAATCTTCTTCTCTATCCTCTTTTACTTCTACAGTAGCCTCTTCCTGTAAAGATATAACATTAACTTTACATCCAAAATCATCGGCAATTATTGTAGCAGTATCCGAATCAATTATATCATTAACTCTAGCCATAGTACCCATACCCATAAGTTTGGATATTATATCAGATGCTCTCAAATTCATTTTTTTAGCCAAATCGCCTACTGTGATAGTTTCCATTATGCTGATTTCTTTTTCAACGCTTGCAAGTCTTTGTTCCTGCTGACGCTTTTTAGCCTGCAGTTTATTAAATATTTTATTCTCCTGTCTTTGTGCTGCTTCAGCTTTGGAATCTTTTTGAAATGATTTTTTATCATACTCTTTATCTTTTTTATCATAATCTCTTTTTTTATTATCTTTCTTATTATCTTTTTTATTGAAAGAAGAAACATCATCTACAGAAGAAGAAGGGATTTGATTATTTTTATACTGTTTATTTTCTCTATGTTCTTTATTTTCTCTATGTTCTCTATTGCTGTTATGAGAATAATTTTTATTATCTTTACTATCTGCATATCTTGTAAAATTCTTATCAGTATTACTGCTGCTATTATCCTGCTTTCTATTATCATGCTTATCTGATTTATTCTGATGTATTATTATTTTCTTTTTTATAACTTTTTTTACTTTTTTTACAGCTGCTGCAGCCTGATTATCATTATTGCTGCTGTTAGAAGAAGGGTTATTTTTTTTTATTATAACTTTAGGCTTATTATCAGATGCAGAGCTTTCCTGATTCATATTTTTTTCATTATTCTCATTTTTTTGAGACATTATTTTACTTTCCCATTTATATTAAATTTTAATTATTTGTTCTTGGCAATAAATTATTATCAATGCCTTGATTTTGCATGCCCGCTGTATTTGTATTGCCAAATTGAGGAGGAAGTATACTAGCTTCTCCTAATACTGCAGTATTTCTTTCTATAACAGCTTTATCTTTTAAATCCTGCAAATCTCTTTCTACTAACTGCTGTGCATAAGTATTTTTATAGAATTGAGACAAATAAGGAACTGTTTCAGCAGTATATGCTGTTATGCCGTATTGGGCTAACTGAGGTCTAGCCTGCTCAAAAAAAGCTTTAAGCTGTTCTTCTGTTGGTTCAGGTATATTTTTAGAAGCATCAGAAATAAGTTTAGTATAATAGTATTGGAACTTAATATTTCTAATTGAAAGATTAATAAAATCTTTTGCCTCTTCTGTTTCAAAAAACTTCTCTTCTTCTCCCTTATTTATAAGTAATATAGAGTTTATAAGCTGATCAGCATACTGCTGTTTATACATACTGTCATTAGCATATAAAACTACTTGATCTTCTGTAGCTCCCTGAAGAATTAAAGAAGCCTGAAGATCTTTATTAAAGTTAGTCTGCTTAATAGTAAAATTATCTATTTTCAAAACCCACTCTCCTTCGCCGCCGCTCAAATAAGATATAGAGTCTGAAGAAGCTTTATTTCCGCTTCCTTGATTCTGAGAGCAGGCTATTATAGAGAATGATAATATTATCAAAAATAAATTTTTTAAAACTTTTAAGTTCATAAATACTCCTTAAAAATAAAAAACGGCTTAATAGTTTTATAGTGTATCATATATAAATATTTCTGCAAGTATAAAATATAACTATTATAAATAAAAAATTACAGATTTTTTATTTAAAATATTATTTTTTTCCAGAATACATATTAATTACTAAATTAGGCAGTTCTTTTTCTAATATTCCATACCATATAGATTTTCTTCTTTTCAGTGTTTTACTGCTCATAGCAAAATTCATTAACTTATTATAAGTTTCATTTGCTTTTTGAACATTCTGAAATATTGGTATATGATTAGCTGGAAATATCTCATATATATTAGCCTCTATATCTTTTTTGATAACAACATCATATATAGGCAGAACTTTTTCATATCCTGCACAAATGCTCTCAGCATATTCCAAAACCATTTTATCAAAATTAGGTATAGTTTTTAACAGATTTACAATCAAAGAAAAAGTATCTATAGCCTCTTTATAATTTTCTTTAACTACATAAGCACCATTAGCCTTATCGCATAAATCGCATATTGTTGTATTAGTACAGCTGGATATATATTCATTAACCTGTTCATCTATTTGAAAAGGAGGCATTGAGCTAGTAACTTTAGAAATCAAATCCAAAATAGAAGTAAACATTCTCTGCTTCCATAAATTACCTTTAACGCTTTTTACAAGCTCTTCCATCTCATTAAAAAACTGTTCTTTATATTTTTCCTCTTCATTAAATATTGCTTCTACTATAGGTATTTCCGTGCCTTTAAATGATATCATACCATTATCATAAAAAGATATAATATTCTTTTCAAATATTTCGCTTTTTGATTTGCTGTTTTCTTTTAAAAAATTATACTGCAGATTTTTAGTGACTATTACTTTATTTTCTTTAGGTGCCAAAGTATTTGCTCTAGCCTGCATTCTAGCTGCATTATTAATTAAAAATCCTGATAAATCTCCGTCCTCTGTAATGATAAGAGAAGTATTTGTATTGCCTCCCGATATTCCTGCACTTATTTTAAAATCAGGCAGCCCAGAAGTATCTACGCTAGGATATTCATTTAATAATCTCTTTTTACTCAATACGCCAATTATAGCTATTGTAGCACTTAAAGCATCTGTTGCAGAAGGACATACCATAATTATCTCATCGCCTTGTTTTCTATGAGATATAACATTATAAAATTTTGTAACTTCGCTTACTTTATTTTGCATCAAATCATCTAATGCATGCATCTTTGAAAGATTATTTTTATTTTCCTCGCAAAACTTAGTATATCCGTGAATATCAAGCATTGCTATATAAATATCAGCTATTGAAAGACTTAATTTTAAATCCCCCGCAAAATTATATCTTGTATTTTCTGTAACGAATATGCTCCATAATTTCGGATATGCATCTTTATCTAAATTATTAAAAAAACCCCAATTAATTTTTCGTATAAGGGCAAATAATCCTTTTAATATACTTTTACCGTCATTAAGTTTCTCAAAGTTAACATTTTTAGCATAACTAAAAATTTCAGAAAATGTCTTTATTTCTCCTGAAACTATCTTTTCGCTTAAATGAGTATATAATTCATATATAGAAGTGGATTGATTATATTCCCCTATTTTGTTCACTTTTTTCCTCTTAACCTAATTTATAACAGACATATATATATTTACTACTTTAACTTATAAACAAAAAAAATCAATAGTTTATTATAAATCATATTGAAAAAAATATAATATGTACTAAAATGAAATAATAATATGAGTGAAAATCAAATTAATAAAAATTTTAATATAGCATTAGCATTATACAGGCCTGAAATACCTGCCAATACAGGAAATATCGGAAGATTATGCGTAGGACTTGGAATAGATTTGCATATAGTTTCAAAGCCTTCTTTTATAATAAGTTCTAAAGAAGTTAAACGGGCAGGGCTTGATTATTGGGAGCATTTAAATCTAATAAAACATGAAAATGAATATACATTTTTAGAATACTGTAAAAATAATAATAAGAGAATAGTGCCTATAACAAAATTCGGAAAATACAGATATGATGAATTTCAATATTCAAATGATGATATACTTTTATTTGGAAGAGAATCTTCAGGATTAAGAGAATCTTTATGGGAAAATGATTTAGAAAATTCTATATACATACCTATGAGTAATAATATACGCTCAATAAATATATCAAATACTGCAGCTATAACTGCTTATGAAGCATACAGACATATTTATTATTGTTAAGTTTAAATTACAGTTAAAGCATTATTGCCTTTAGAATCTATAGCTGTAATCAAAGGCATATCTTCAGCATAAATCTCTCTTACAGCCTCTGTACCTAAATCTTCAAATGCTATAATTTTAGATGATTTTATGCAGTTAGACATATAAGCAGCCGCTCCTCCAATAGCAGCGAAATAAACACCGCCGTATTTTACTATAGCATCTATTACTTCTTTATTTCTTTTACCCTTTCCTATCATAGACAAAAGACCAAGCTCTATAAGTTTAGGAGAATATGCATCCATTCTATAACTTGTTGTAGGTCCTATGCTTCCAATAACTTCGCTTGGCTTATTAGGAGAAGGTCCTGCATAAAAAACTGTTTGATTCTCTATATTAAAAGGCAGCTTTTCATTATTATTTATCATATCAATTAATCTTTTATGTGCGGCATCTCTGGCAGTATAAATAATACCTGTTAAACTAACCATATCTCCTGCTTTCAAAACTGATAATTTTTCTTTAGTTAAAGGAGTATTTAATTTTTTTATTTTCATAATCTAAACTCTTAATATAATATTAAACTCTATAATATAATCTCTTTATGTCTGGTAACATGACAGCCTGTACATACGCATACAGGAAGAGAAGTTATATGTGCAGCATACATATTTATATGAACTGCTAAAGCTGTTGTTTTTCCGCCGAATCCTGAAGGTCCTATATTCATATTATTAATATTCTCAAGTAATTCTTCTTCCAGCTTTTGTAAACGAATATCTTCATTTTTAGTACCTATTTCTCTAAGCAAAGCTCTCTTAGCAATATCAGCACATTTCTCCATACTTCCGCCCAAGCCTATGCCTATAATCATAGGAGGACAGGCATTAGAGGCAGCTGATTTAATGGTATCATATACAAACTCTTTTACGCCATCTATTCCAGCAGAAGGAGGAAGCATTTTTATTCTGCTCATATTTTCACTCCCGAAGCCTTTAGGTGCTGCTATTATTTTTACTTTATCGCCATCAACTATATTATAATGTATTATTGCAGGAGTATTATCATTTGTATTTTTTCTTTCTATAGGATCATTAAGTACAGACTTTCTTAAATACCCTTTTGTATATCCTAATGCCACTCCTTTATTAATAGCATCTGTCAAATTACCGCCTATGAAATGCACATCCATTCCTATATCCATATATATAATCGCCATACCTGTATCCTGACAAATAGGCTTTAGTTCTTTTGAAGCTATATCAGCATTTTCTATTAATACATTTAAAATATTTTTAGCTATTTTTTTATCTTCTTTTTCGGCACTATTGATAAGAGCTTTCTTTATATCTTCATTTAAATAAATATTGGCATCTATACATAACTGAGATACCAATTCTGTTATATTATTTACATCTATTTCACGCATAATTTTATTAATTTATTCAAGATTATAATAGTTTAAAAGATAAAAAGCCCATTAATATTTCTATTAATAGGCTTTAATATCTACATTTGTAATAAGTCGCTTAAATCAAATTATCCAATAATTCTCATTATAGATTGATTTTTCATATTAGCATTAGCCAACATAGCAGCACCTGTTTGCTGTAAGATTTGCTCGCGAGTATAAGCAACCATAGCAGAAGCCATATCAGCATCGCGTATAACACTTTCAGAAGCGATAGTGTTTTCAGTAGCTATCATTAAGCTTTTTACCATAGATTCCATTCTATTTTGAACAGCACCTAATTCAGCTCTTTGAGCTACTACAGCTTGTAAACCCTCGTCAATTCTTCCTAAAGCTTGGTTAGCAGTTTCAACAGAAGAAATAGAAATAGGAGTATCTCCGCCAACTTGTAAATTAGCAGCAGTCATAGAACCTATGTTTACAGAAACTCTTTGATCCATATTAGCACCGATGTGGAAAGTCATAGGAGTTTGACCATCAGCAGCAAAACGTCCTGTTAACATATTCATTTTATTGAATTCAGCCTGAGAAGCTATTCTATCAACTTCAGCTACTAATTGATTAACTTCTACTTGAATTAAAGCTCTGTCAGAATCAGAGTATATGCCGTTAGCAGATTGTATAGCTAATTCTCTCATTCTTTGCATAATGTTAGTAGTTTCATTTAAATAACCTTCAGTTGTTTGAATGAAAGAAATACCATTTTGAGCATTTCTAGTAGCCTGCTGTAAACCGCGGAATTGAGAACGCATTTTTTCAGATACTGCTAATCCGGAAGCATCATCTCCAGCAGTATTAATTCTCTGACCGCTAGAAAGCTGTGAGATTGTTTTCATCATTGAATTTCCAGTTAAATTCAATTGTCTGTTTGCATTTAATGCAGAAATATTATTGTTGATAATCATAACTACCCTCCATGAATAGTGCTTAAAATATTTTGTAATTTTTTATTTTCTAAAGCCTTTTTATATTACACTTTAAATATACTGTTTAGTCATCCCCTACAAAAC
This sequence comes from uncultured Brachyspira sp., assembly GCF_910578695.1. Taxonomy (GTDB): domain Bacteria; phylum Spirochaetota; class Brachyspiria; order Brachyspirales; family Brachyspiraceae; genus Brachyspira. The sequence goes on along the minus strand of NZ_CAJTQJ010000013.1, from coordinate 2,400 downwards.
AGCAGCATAATATTAACTTCATACATAATATATTATAATATCTTTTAAAAAAAAGTAAAGACTAAATTTTTATAAAAATACTCCGATAAGCTAACTTTTACTATATTTTAATACATTCTTATGACATATTTGTTGACTTTTTAATAAATTAAATTAAAATCAATTAACATAATATAAAAAATAGGCGGAAAATTACAAAAATATGAAATATATAACCATTATTTTTATAGCTGTAATGATGATTTTATACTCATGCAATAATGCAAAAGCCAATACTTCAATAAAAGATAAAAATGATAATATAAATAAAGATAATAATATAAATAAAAATTTTTATTTTAATGCTGATAATGCATATAATTATATAAAGAAGCAGACTGATTTAGGTTCACGCAATTACGGAAGCGAGGCACATAAAAAGGTAAGAGATTTTTTCAAAAAAGAAATATCTAATATGGGTTATGAAGTGTTCAGCCATAATTTTGAAGCCCCGTATATAAAAGGAAGAAAAGGAGAAAATATATACGCTTTTTTAAAAGGAAAAACTGATGATTATGTAATTATAGCAAGTCATTTTGACAGCCGTTCTGTTGCAGAAAAAGATCCTATGCAATTTAACCGTGATAAGCCTATAAGCGGTGCTAATGACGGAGCAAGCAGCAGCGGAGTATTAATAGAGCTTATGAAGGCTTTAAAAAATTATAATGATTTGCCTTATAGTATATGCTTTGTATTATTTGATTTGGAAGATGACGGCAATTTATTTGATGTAAAGGGAAGCTCTTTGATAGAAACTGATTGGATACAGGGAAGCATTGCTTTTGTTAATGAAATTATTATAAGAGATAAATTAATAGATAAGCAAAAAATAAAATTCGGCATACTTCTTGATATGGTTGGAAGCAAAACAGCAAAATTTAAATACGAAAGTTTTGCTCATACATATTATTCTGCTATATATAATCAGATTTGGAATTATGCAGATGATTTAGGGTATGGAAATTATTTTGCTGACGGACATTATGGAACTATAATAGATGATCATACGCCATTTTTAAATGAGAGTATACCTTTTATAGATATAATAGATATGGGATATCCTTTTCATCATACTTCACAGGATACTATAGACAAATTAGATAAAAAAACTTTGGAAGCTGTAGGTAAAACAATAGAATACAGCATAAAAAATGCTGATAAGATATATTAATTTAATTATAAATACAGCATACAAAATTTAATTTTACATTAAAGCTATTAACATTGTTATAGAAAAATGTTATAATATATAAACATAATTTAATAAAAAATATAAAAACAGGAGATTTTTAATATGTTTGAATACTATTTTGGATATATATGGATTTTGATTCCCGGAATATTATTAGGTTTCTGGGCTCAAATTAAAGTAAAAAGCACTTATGCTAAATACAGCCAAATGGAAAATAAAAGAGGAATTACAGGTGCACAAACTGCTAAATATATATTGGAAGGATATGGTATAAATATTCCTGTAGAGAGAATAAGAGGAACTTTAACAGATCATTATGATCCTTCTTCAAAGGTTTTAAGACTTTCTGAAGGAGTTTATGACGGTACTGATGTTGCTGCTTTAGGTGTTGCTGCTCATGAAGTAGGACATGCCATACAGCATGACAGAGGGTATGCTCCGCTTTCTATAAGAAACGGATTTTATCCTTTATGTGCTATAGGAGATCAATTCGGACCTTTTCTTGTTCTTATAGGAATTGTAATAGGAGGAGCAGGAAGTTTTTCATATTATATTATGCTGGCTGGTATTATACTTTTTGCTTTTGCTGTGTTCTTCTCTTTGGTTACATTGCCTGTAGAATTTGATGCTTCAAACAGGGCTATCAAAATATTAGACAGAGGCGGATTTTTGGATAAAACAGAGCTTTATGGTGCTAAAAAAGTATTATCTGCTGCTGCTTTAACTTATGTTGCTGCTGCTGTTACTTCTGTACTTACGCTTTTAAGATTATTAATGCTTGCTCAAAGAAGAAGAGATTAATAATAAATCAATAAAAAAATAAAATTAAAGAGGTATTATTTTTTAATAATGCCTCTTTTTTTATATTTTATAAAAAGTATTATATAGTAATTTAAAAATACTAGAAAGCTAAATATAAAAATTATGAGCGTCTGACATTCGTAGAATGGCAGAGTATCAAAGCTCATAATTTTTATTAGCAATAATATAAAGTTCATAATTCAAATATTTTGACAAATTATTATATATTTAGTATAATATTATATATGAAATATAATAAAGTTAATGATAATAAAAAATATTTTAATACTCTAAATGATTATTTTGTCAGGTATCTTTTTACTGATAAAGGAAGCGAAGTTATTTTATTAGATTTTATCAATTCTATA
>NZ_CAJTQJ010000012.1:33535-55810 GCF_910578695.1 uncultured Brachyspira sp. | reverse complement strand
TATTAGCAATAATAAAGAGGTTATTAGCTATTTTAAAGCGAGTTTATAGCTAGCAATAATAAAGCAATTTTTATTAGCAATAATAAAAAAATAATAAAAGAATTTAATATTATTACGAGAATAAAAACGATATAATAATAATTTCTATATTAAAACAGGAGATAAAAAATGAGAGTTACTGAACAAGCCCAATTTAATAGAACAGTCAGCACAATAAAAAGAAACTATAATGAGATGGAATCATCTCAAACTAGATTATCTACTGGTCAAAGGGTGCAGTACCCTCACCAGAATGTTACTTCTACTATAAACTCTATCTATTATAGAACTAGAATGTCATCAGTAAACAGATATCAAAACAATATAGTTGATGGAAAAGAAAAATTAAGCGTAGCACATGACTCTATGTCTGCTATAACAGAGGCTTTAAATAGAGCAAGAGATTTAGCAATTCAAGGAGCAAACAGCACTTACGGAGCCGATGACAGAGCTAAAATGGCTATGGAAATAGAAGAAATGATAGAAAGAGTATATGATATATCAAAAACTCAAAGCAAGGGAGAGTTTATATTTTCAGGAACAAGTACAAAAACAGCACCATTCAGAGCATTTTACGGACATGATGAAAAGGCAGGACGCTCTATAATAAAATCAGTTATGTATGAAGGCGACGGAAATCCTCAAAACAGAGAAGTAGAAAACGGACAGGTTATTAATGTTGCTACACCGGGTAATTATACTTTTTGGGGAACCGATATGGAAATAATATCTACAACAGATGCTTCAACTTATATTGCTGCTGAAGATCAGGATATTATGATAGATGATATGGTTATTAATATTAAGCAGGGCGATAATATAGAAGCTATAGTTCAGAGAATAAATGATGCTAATGGAAATGTAAGTGCAAGTATAGGCGATTTAAGAGGCGGAGAGAAAGTTATACAATTAAAAACAGGAAATCCTCATAAAATACTTTTACAGGATTTAGCAGGCGGAACTGTACTGCAGGATATAGGATTGGTGAGAATAGGAGCTGCAAATAATCCTGAAAATAATTATGAGCCTAGTGCATTAGTTACAGGAAAAAGCATATTTGAAAGTTTAATGTATTTGAGAGATGCTATGCTTAATGATGATGTTAGGGCTATAGGAGGCGAGGCATTAGGATATATAGACAGTTCTTTAGACAATGTTGCTGCTGTGCAGGCTAATGCTTCTTCTAAAGTAACAAGGCTTGATATGGGCTATGTTGGTTTTGAAAATCAGAGATTAGCTATTGAAGAGGCTTTAGCTAAAAATGAAAATATTGATTATGCTGAAGAAATTGTTAATTTCAATATGTGGCAGTATGCTCATAATGCTTCATTGCAGACAGCAGGAAGATTATTAGGAAGAACTCTTATGGATTATTTAAGATAAAATAATAACAATAATGCTGAAAAATATAAAAATTTTATAAATGTATAAAAGGAAATAATTTTATGCCGGAAATAGAATCTAGGATATTGGGAAAAATAGAAGTTTCAGATGATTCATTATATCATTTGAATGGTACTATACTAGCATTTGAGGATTATGATGAGTTCTATTTAGTTAATATGGATAAAGAAGGAACTTTCAAAATACTTCAGTCTAAAGATGATAAAAATATATGCTTTATACTTATAGATCCTTTCTTAATATTTAAAAATTATGAACCTGATGTACATGATGATGATATAAAATATTTAGGTATAGAAAATAATGAAGACTTATATCTTCTTACTATTGTCAGCATTCCAAACAGCGATTTTAGAACTATGAGTGCTAATTTAATAGCACCCGTAGTTTTTAATATAAAAAATCATAAAGCTAAGCAATGCACTGTTTTAGGAGATAAGTATACAACCAGACATTCAATTCTATTAGAAGATAATGAAGCATCTGAAAATAATAACATAAAAGAAAGGAGTTCATAACAATGCTTGTACTTTCTAGGAAAATAAATCAAAGCATAGTAATAGGAGATAATATAGAAATAATGCTCGTCGATATAAGAGGCGATCAAATAAAACTTGGAATTAATGCTCCTAAAAATGTAAAAATATTCAGAAAAGAAGTTTATGAAGAAATAGAAAGCCAAAACTTAGAGGCTTCTAAAGAGGCTACTGCTGATAAGTTGAATATTTTAAGTAATTTCGTTAAAAATAAATTTGGTAAAAATAATGATAAATAGTATCAGTATACTTACAGTTCTCTTTTATATTATATTTTAATATAATCATATTTTTATTCTATTAAGTTATATTTTTATTTTATTTTATTTTATTATTAAGTTTATAATAATGTTTTTTATAATTTTATTAGCTGCTGAATGGGTTTATTAAAGTACCATTTCTTATTAAATTAATAGGCGTTAAAATTATATATGATATTAAAAAATTGAATAGAGATATTATAGCAGAGAATATTAAAAGCATATTATAAGTTTCTAAAACTCTATCTATAAATTGATACATAAAAGACGGAATATCAAATTTCAAAAATACTTTCATTAAAATAAATAATGTATTTAATATTAATGACAAAGCAAATATAACTATCATACCTTTAGAGGCATGCGAAATGTCTGCAGGACTTAATTCCATATGAGAAGCTATAGATATGGATAAATATAAAAATATCCAAAATGTTATACTTTTAAAAGAAGAATATTCTATAACATTTTTTATTATATTCACAAAAATATTATAAGTATATAAAAATATATTTGATATAGTATAATAAAAAATAGAAAGCATATCTGAATTTAATATTTGTTTATACTGCAAATTTGGTATTTCAAATACATTGTTTTTCAATTCTGGGGCTAATGCTATAAATAGTATATAAACTATAAAAGTACCAATAATAATAGGTCCTACCCCTATAAAAAAATTGCCCATTTGCTGATACCAGCTTCTTGAATCATAGCTATGAAGAACATACCCTATAGTATCCGATTTGGCACTAAATAATTTTATATCATTAATTTTATGTCTGAAAAGCAGGCAGAATAATGCATGAGATAATTCATGTATAGGCGTTCCTATCCAGCCTGTAATATAAACTTCTGTTTTTGAACCTAAAGTTTTTGCAAATATTCTTCTTGTAATAGAAGATAATGCATATAAGATAAATCCGAATATTATAATAGTTCCGAATAATCTGAATAAATCTATTATAGTTTTAGATAGAATAATCACTATAAAATAAAAAAAATCTTTTATCATTTTTTAGTCCGCATCTCAATTTATCGGAAGAAAATACCATTTAGTTAATGTAAAAAATATGCACTTGAAAAAATAAGATTTCTATTATAAACTATTACGATAATTATATAAAAAATATATAATTGCTATTACATTATTAAATAATATCTGTTTTGTATTATAACTATAATTAATCGGAGAAAAAATGAAAAAAATAATATTCCTTATGCTGCTGTTGTTAAATTCCCTTGTTTTTGCAATAGATGATATAGTAGATAAAGATAATATGCATAACCTAATAGAAGGAATAACCTCAACAAGATTCGGGTCCGACAGAGTAAGTACAATATATGACTTTGCTCCTCTTATAAATCATAATACACCTTTCAAATTAGGAGTATCAATATTAGATTTATCTCATATATTTGATAATTCTGCAACAAATGCTGATGGTAAAAGGCAATTTGCATTTCTTCCAAAAGCTTTTGTAGGATTAAGCTACGGAATATTTGGCTTCGGATATCAATTTAATTTATATAGTATTGAAGACAGTCCTATTGCTCATAGCCATTCATTTTCATTCGGATTTGCTAATCAAAAATACCGCTTATCTCTGCCGTTTTCATTTTCTTTCGGAGATCCTTCATCTTACGGAGGAAAAGTAACATTAAGTACAACTCCTAAATTCTCATTTATGTTTAGAGGCGGATTATTAGATGAGTTTACAATATCTCTTCATTACGGCATACAGCTTTCAACTATTACAAATCAAGTAAGCGGAACAAAAACAGCACCTATGGTAATAGGAGGCTCTTTATACGGAAATATAATGCTTACTAGATTTGACAATTATCCTCTGCAGATAAGCCTGCCTGTAAAATTAGCTTTCTATTATGGTATAGGTGCAAGATGGGCTACTATAGATGCGGGATATGCTGATGATGCTTTACTTAACTATTTATATGATGATGAAGGCGTAAGATCTACTGACAGTATGTATTTTTATGTATTGCTTCCTGCCAAATTTGAAGCTAAGTTAGGAGCTATATACACTTATATAAAGCCTAGAATTATGTTTGAAGGTCAAATATACAAAACTGACGGAGAATACAATTTACATTATGGTGTAGAAGGCGAACTTCAAGTTACTTTAGTTGAAAATCTCACATTTGGTTTGACGGGATATGCTGAAGGTCAAGGGTTAATGAGAAAAAGCAGCAATTTTGAAATAAAAAATGCATTCGGCGGCGGATTAGATGTTTGGGGCATTTGGAGATACTAAATATTTTTTAATATTGTTGTTAGAGATAAACTTTCTATTGCTAATAAAAATTATGAGCTTTGACACTCTGCCATTTTGCGAATGTCAGGGAATAATTAACGAACAAGTTTTTTATTAGTAAATAAAGAGATAAACAAGCAACTTATAACTGACGAAGGAAGTTATAAGTTAATTTAAAGCGAGTTTATCGATAGCAATAATAATAAATTATTATTTTATATTGTAAAATATATTTAAAATGTTAAATTTTAAATATGAAAAATAGTATATCAAGTAGTTTAAAAACTTATTAAAAATATAATACTTTCTAGGATAATTCAATAATGAATAATGATATTAATGAAATTATAGAGCTTTCTAATAAAAATCAGAAAAAAGCTTTTAGCATCATAAAAGAACTTGATATTGAAAATAATTTTAAAAGTATTGGGGCAAGAATCAATTTAGTAGGTTCTCTAAAAATGGGACTTCTAATGAAAAACAGGGATATTGATTTTCATATTTATACATCTGAATTAAATATAGAAAAAAGTTTTTCAGCAGTATCAAAAATAGCATCTAATATAAAAATACAAAAATTAACATACAGCAATTTAATATTAACAGATGAGCATTGTATAGAATGGCATTTATTTTATAAAGATGATAAAAATGATAATGAAGTTTGGCAGATTGATATTATTCATATATTAGAAGGCTCTTATTATGACGGATATTTTGAAAAAGCTAATGATGATATAATAAGTATGCTTACTGAAGAAAAAAGAAATATAATATTAAAACTAAAATATCAAACTCCTAATAATATTAAAATAATGGGTATAGAATATTATAAAGCTGTTTTGAAATATAATATTACAGACTTTGATGAGTTTATAAAATGGAGAGATAAACAGCTGTTTAATGCTATAATAGAATTTTAATAATATTTATGTTTATAATAATTGCAGTTATACTTAATAATAATATTTATTTAGTTAGTTATAAATAAAAAATAGTTATAAATAAAAAAATTATTTTAAGAGCTTCATCTTTTACTGCATATTGCAAAAATATGATAGTTATGATAATATTAATAAAATATATTATATTATTTAATAAAATTATTAATATATAATTTTGATTAGCAATAATAAAAATTATTTATCTATCATTATATTAAGTATTTCATTATCAGTGCCTTTCATACCTTCTTTAGCCATTCTTCCTATACAGTCTATTGTTGCCTCTATATCATCTTTTACAAGCCCATCCCCTGATTTGAATACTTTTCCGTCCCTTGCTAAATTAAATGCCAATATTCCGCAGTCAACAGCCTCTGCAATCTTTGAAGCACATGAAGACTTAGCTCCGTCGCAAACCATACCGCCTATAGTGCATAATGTATTTGTTATAGTATCACAGATTATTTTATATTCTCCGTTATGCAAATATGCTATAGCTGAAGCCGCTCCTGTAGCAGCACAAACAACACCGCAGAATGCTGATAATTTACCTATATGCTTTTTCTGAAGTATAGCTATCAAATTTGAAAGCACTAATGCTCTGTATAATTTTTCTTCAGATGCTTTCATATCATAAGCATATTCTATAACAGGTATTGAAACAGTTATTCCCTGATTTCCGCTTCCTGAATTAGTTACTACAGGCATAGCACATCCTCCCATTCTGGCATCAGAACCGGCAGCTGCATAAGCCTTTGCCCTATTTCTTATATCATCTCCATAATATTTTAATATTGTTTTTCCTATTGATGTGCCGTAATCGTTTTTTATGCCTTCTCTTGAAATACTAGTATTTAATTCTATCTGCATATCAATAGTATCTTTAATATCTTCTATTTTAACTTGATTTGCAAAGTTTAATATATCTTTTATATTTAAAGACTCTCTTATATCATCATCTTTCTTATATGAAGAGTTATTAGATTTAAATAATTCTTCCCCATTTTTAATTATTTTTGTGATATTGGTATGCGAATTTTTTATTTCAACTAATGCCGATGAATCTTTATGCTTAGCTTCTATTATAATATGCAAATTTTCAGAACCTTCTATTAAATCACATTGGCAGAAGTTTTTATTTATAAGCTCCTTAGTTTTTTGTATATCCTCTTCTTTTACAGTAGATAAAACTTCAAGATTTTTACTTGCATCTCCTCCGATTAATCCTAAAGTAGCCGCTATATTTATACCTTTTAGTCCGCCTGAATTTGGTACAGTTACTCCTTTTACATTTTTTATAATATTTCCGCTGCATTTGACAATTATATAATCAGGTATATCTCCAATTACTTCTCTTATTTTAGCACCTGCAAAAGCTATTGCTATAGGCTCTGTACAGCCTAATGCAGGTACCAATTCTTCTTTTAAAATACTTATATAATTATTATATAAAGTTTTATCCATAAAATTATAATCTGCCTAAACATATTTTTTAATATTATATTATTATTTTATATCAAAATCAATATTTAAAAAATTATTTTATTTTAGTTTTGTAGAAAATTTACGATTTATAAATATATAATATAAAAATATTATTTTTTTATGATTACAGCAGTTTATACTATTGATTTTTTTTCATTTTATGATATTTATAACAGATAATTTTTGAGAGATTAGTATGATACCTAGATTACATTTAAAAATATCGGCAAGATTCAGAGAAGTTTTCGGACATAAAGGAGAGACGAAACTTTATTTTGCTCCGGGAAGAGTTACAGTTATAGGGGAGCTTATAGATTATTCGGGCGGAGATACAATAACTTGTGCTGTTGATAGAGGAACTTATATAGTAGCTAGAAAAAGACCTGATAATAAAGTTAATATATATGCTCATTCCTTTAAAGCCAGAAAATCATTTACATTAGATGATTTAGAAAAAAATAAAGAAGATGAATGGGCTGTTTATTTTAAGGGTGTTTATTCTGTGCTTTTAGAGAAAGAATATAAAATACATGGTATGGATATATTTGTATATACAGATTTGCCTTTTAATACTTCTTTGGCTTCGTCCAGTTCATTATGTGCATGCCTTACATTTGCCGCTTTGGATATAAATAATATTAAAGATGTAGAACCTATTGAAATGGCTAAATTATCTTATGAAGGCGAAATAAAATATGCTTCTCATAGAACATCTTTAAGCGATCATGTTACTATATTTATGTCTAAGGAAAATACTTTATTTTTATTTAATATAAAAACACTTAAATATGAATATTTTGATTTTAATTTAGGCGATTATTGTATGGCTGTTGTTAATAGCAATAAGAAAAGAACTTCAAGCGATAGTGAATATAATGCCAGAAAAAGAGAATGTGAAAATGCTTTAAAAAAACTTAAAGAGAAAAAAAATAATTTGAAATCATTATCTGATTTGAAGTCTAAAGATGCTGATTTTATCAAAGAAAATTTGCAGAATAAAGAACAAAGACGGGCTTTATATGTTTCATCAGAACAGGATAGAGTTAATCAGGCGGTTAAAGCTATAAAGAAAGGTTCTGTTAAAGATTTATCTAATTTAATACTTAAAACTCATGACGGTTTGAGCAAATTATATGAAGTTTCAACTGCAGAATTAGATATATTAGTTGAAGAATCTATGAATATGGATGGTGTTTTAGGTGCCAGAATGATAGGAACAGGTTTTGGAGGAGGAGTTTTATTATTCCTCAAAAAAACTGAAGTTGAAAATGTTATAGAAAATTTATATTCTCATTATAAAGAAAGAACTAGAAGAGATGCTGATGTTTATATATTAAAACTATCTAATGGTACTAGGATTCTTCCTACAGAGGAATAATTTTTTGTTAAATATTAAATTATTTGAAAATTTTTAATAAAACAGCAGATTATATAATATATAGTCTGCTTTTTTTTATTTATTATTTTTTTTGATTATCGCTTTTTTAATTATTATTTTCTTTTGAATGCATAAATTATAAATTGTTATAAAAAATATTAAAATCATTTTTAACTTGTAAGATTATAAAAAATATATTATTATTTATTAAATGAATAATTATCTTGAATATATAAAAAAAATAGCAATAATACACCCTACTTTCGGATATAAAGGCGGAGCAGAAAATGTTATACTAGCATTTTCTAAATACTGCTTTAGTTTGAATATAGAAATTGCAATTTATACTTATAGATTAAGGAATGATGCCCCAAACTATATAAAGCAGATAAAAACAGATATAAAGCTAAATCCTTTTATTTTTAATAAAACAGCTAAATTTTTAGCTTATGAATTAAAAAATTATGATGCTGTATTAATACATAATTTTCCAGCAGCAATATTTTACGGACTTGCATTTAAATATGCTGAAAAAAATAATATAAAATTACCTAAAAGTTTTTGGTATTGTCATGAACCTAGTATAAGGCTTTACGGATATGATGATGAAAGCTATAAAAAACTTCAAAAAACTTGGGATATAATTGCAAGATATACTATGCATTTAGACAAATCGGCAATTAATAAAGTAGATTATATAATGTCAAATAGTATCAGAACTAAAGAAGCTGTAAAAAGAGTTTATAATAGAGATGCCGAAATAATATATCCATGCATTACTAATACAAATACAATTGCAGAAATAAATGAAGGCTCTTATTTTTTATATATAGGAAGGATAGAAAAGCCTAAAAATTTAGAAAATGCTTTTAATGCTTTTAAATTATTTCTTGAAAAAATAGAAGATAAAGAATTAAAATTTATAATAGCAGGAAAAGGAAGATATGAAAAATATTTAAAACACATTGTAAAAGATATGAATTTGGAAAATAATATAATATTTAAAGGCTTTGTATCTGAAGAGGAAAAAAATCAATTATTAAATAGAAGCTATGCTTTGATAATGCCTGCTGTTAATGAGCCTTTCGGACTTACCGTTATAGAAGCATTATACTCTCAATGTATATCTATAATTTCGGATAAATCAGGAGTTTATGAAGCAGTAAAGAATTATTCTATAAGCTGCGATATGAATAATATAGAACAAATATCTGATTCTATGATGCTTGTGTATAAAGATAAAAATATAAAAAGCAGTATAGTTTCTGCATCAAAAAATATATTAGATACTTTTACAGTACAATCATATAGCGAAAATGTAATAAAATATATAGCAAATCGCTTGTAATATTTTCAATATGTATTATAGTTATAATTAACTATATTCTAAAATAGTTAGAATTAATCATTTTTTATATTCATTCGGAGATATTATGAGAAATTATACATCCATACCTAGTACTTTTTTTGAAACAGTTGAAAACTTGCCTCAAAATCCTGCTTATAGATATAGAAATAATAATGAAGAGAAAATTACAATAACATATAAAAAACTTTATGATAAAATAAATGCTGCTGCTAAAGCATTTGAAATTAAGGGATTAGAAAAAAAACATGCTGCTATATTTTCTGAAAATAGAATAGAATGGTTTATATGCGATATGGCTCTTTTAGCATTAGGCTGTGCTGATGTTCCTAGAGGCATAGACTCAACTTCTGATGAATTAAATTACATAATAGAACATAGCGAATCCGAAGCTGTTCTTGTAGAAAATGAATATGTATTTAAAAAGATAGAAAAAAATATTAAAAACTTATCTCTTATAATTTTTCTTGACAGTTCTAAACATGATCCTGATAATAATATATATTCTTTCGATAAGTTTATAGAACTCGGAGAAGAAACTTTAAAAGGAGATGAACAGTTTGCAGTAAAAAAAGCATCTAAATTAACAAATGACAGTACAGCAACTATAATATACACCTCAGGAACTACTGGAAAACCTAAAGGAGTTATACTTACGCATGGAAATATACTTCATAATATCAGAGTACTTCCTGATATAATAAATCTTCAGCCCGGAGAAAAACTTCTTACCATACTTCCAATTTGGCATATATACGAAAGAACAATATCTTATGTAACAGCAATAACAGGATGCTTTACAGCAATAACTAATAAAAGATATTTAAAAAATGATTTTACAGAAGAAAAGCCTGATATATTTATTTCTGTACCAGCTATTTGGGTTAACATATACAATACCGTTATGAAAAATATAGATAAAAAAAGCATATTAGCTAAAAATCTTGCTAAATTTTTAATAAAAAGATCTATGAGATATATAAGAAGTTTGAGATTTCAAAATGATTTAGTATACTTAATAGGAGATGAAAACAGAGATAATAAAAAACCTGAATACAGTATAGGTGTATTTGATCCTATTTATCATAAAATGGCTCAAAAAATGGTTTATAGTAAAATACAAGAGCTGACAGGAGGAAAAATGCGTCTTACTATATCAGGAGGCGGAGCTTTGCCTATGTATATAGAAGATTTTGTAGAGGCTGTAGGCATAAATTTAATTGTAGGCTGGGGCATAACAGAAACTTCTCCTGTTGTTACATTAAGATCTCCTTATAAAAATTACAGAGGAACATGCGGAAGTCCTATACCTGAAGTAAATATAGAAATCAGAGATAAAGACGGAAATATATGCGAAGACGGAGTTATGGGAGTTTGCTATATCAAAGGACCTAATGTATTTAAAGAGTATTATAAAGATATTCAATTAACAGAGCAGTCAAAAATTGACGGATATTTTAATTCAGGAGATTTAGGAACTTATACTCAGCAGGGAGAAATAGTTTTAACAGGAAGAGCTAAAGAAACTATAGTACTTCTTACAGGAGAGAATGTAGAGCCTCAGCCTATAGAAAATAAAGCAATGGAATCAGTTTATATTTCTCAGATTATGCTTATAGGACAGGATAAATCTTCTATTGGAGCTATTGTAGTAATAGATAAAGAAAATATAAAAGATTATTTTAACAGACATAAAATATCTTATGATGAAAAAACTCTAGCCTCTTCAAAGGAAGTTTATAAATTAATAAAAGAGGATTTGAGTAATCTTATTAATTATAAAAACGGATTTAAGCCTTATGAAACTATATCAAAAATTATAATTACAGATGAAGAGTTTACTATAGAAAATAATCTTTTAACTCAGTCTTTAAAAATAAAAAGAGATAATGTTATTGAAGTTTATAAAAATAAAATAGATGCTTTATTTAATAAAATGAAGTAAAATTATAAAAGTATGATATTAAAAAAAACGGCAGTAATTATTAAAAAGTAATTTTAAATCTATAAGCTAATTATATGCAAGTTTATTACTAACAGAAATAAAAAAATTAAAATTTAGGAAAATAAATAATGTTTATAACAAATAAAAATTCTATAGTTGAAGCTATTTCAAAAGATTTAGTTAAAACTTTATATATAAAATTTCCGATTTCAAAAAGGGAAAAAGATATTATTAAATTAGCTGAAAGAAATAAAGTAAATATAAAAAATACTGATAAAAATGAAATGGAAAAAATTATAGGAAAAGTATATTCAATAGCCGCCGATATAAAAGAAAATGCTGAAATAGGAATAGACAGCTTTATAGAAAAGGCACTAGAAAAAAAACAAAATCCTTTAATATTTATACTTGACTCTATAACAGATGTTCATAATTTAGGAGCTATTATTAGAAATGCTTATTTTTTTGATGCTGCAGGAATTATAATACCTAAAGACAATTCTGCCCCTATTAATGAAAAAGTTTATGAAATATCATCAGGTGCTGCATATCATTTGCCTATATCTATAGAAACTAATTTAAATAGAGTTGTAGATTTGATGAAAGATAAAGGTTTTTGGATATATTATGCAAGCGAAAAGGGAGAAATTTCATTAGAGGATTTTAAATTTGATTTTCCTACTGCTATTATATTGGGTAATGAGCATAGCGGCGTCAGAGATATTTTGAAAAAAAACTCAGACGGAAGCATCATTATAAATGCTGTAAATGATTTTGATTCTTTAAATGTATCTGCAGCCAGTGCTGTTATTAGTTATGCATATTCTATTTATAAAAAATAATAAAAATCATTTTATTGGAACAAATAAAAATTGTTATATATAATGTATATATTTATTTTTTTACTTGAAATAATATTAAAAAAGTATATATTAAATAATAGGATATAAATTTAAGGCATAATATACGGAGATTAAAAAATAATGCCTATAGCACCTTTAGATTTACAGCAATTATATATGCAGCAATCTCATATTGGCAGAATGGAACATACCAAAATGGCTGCAAAAACTATAGCTATGCAGTCAGAAGACAGAGATATACATAGAGATTCTTATATAAAAGATTCAACTGTTGTAAAATCCGAAAATATTTCTGATGAAACTAAAATAAAAGAAAGAAAAGATGAACAGAAACCTAAAGATCAAGGATATATGTCATATAGAAAGAAAAATAAAAAGAAAATGACAGACAATATTGATAATAATGAGCTTGATAATACTATAGAAATAGAAGAAGTTTCTGCATCAGAACAGACTAAAGGTTCAAGAATAGATCTTTTAGGATAATTTATAATCAATTTTACTATTACAGATTTTAATATGCAGATTTTAATAAGTATAATAATAAACATAATTATATTAGCAGTTGCCTTGCCTCTTTTTTATATTTATATAGTTTCAAAGGCTAGAGAAAGATTAGAAAAAGAAACTATGTCTAAAGCCAGAGAAGAAATAGAATCTTTAGTTAAAGAATTTAATAATATAGCATTATCAAGAATATCAATATTGGAAGATTCTATAGTAAGAGCAAACAGACTGATAAAAGAATTAAATTGTTTTCAAAGCAAAAAAATAAGTAATACAGAAATTACAGAAAAACCTGAAGCTATTACTCCAGAAGATAATATTGAACATAATATTAGTGAAGGAAAATTATATACAAATGAAAATAAAAAATTAGATATAAGAGTTGAAGATAATAATATAGAAAATAATATAAAAGATAATATAAAACCTGATGAAAAAATAGAAAAAAACAGTATAGATAATAATAATAAAACAAAAATCAAAACCCAAAAAAGCAGTAATATAGATACAGCAGTAAAAGCAATAGATGATGAAGCAAAAAAAGAAGTCATAGAAAAACTGAGAAGCAAATTAGATAAAACTATAAAAACAAATATGGCTATATATGATAAACCTATAGAAGATAAAACTATAGCATTGATAAATGAACCGTTAGAAAACTCTATAAAAAGTTATAATAAAAATGATGATATAATTAAACTTTATAAAGAAGGTTTAAGCAAAGAAGAAATAGCAAAGAAATTAAACTGTTCAATAACTGAAATAGATATAGTTATAGATTTGAATATAGACTAACTATTAGTATATAATCTCTGTTATATAATTTATATAATTAAAAAATAAATATATATAAATTATTCATCAGTTAAATCTGAAGTACAATTAGGACATTTAACTGCATTTATATTAATTGAAGAACAGCAGTAAGGACAAATTTTATTAGTTTTACTTTTATCCTTATCTTCGTCTTTTTGAATAATTTTTTCCTGCATTTTATTTAAAATTTTTATTATTATAAATATTGACATTGCTGTAATAAGAAAACTTATTATAGTATTGAGAAAAACACCGACGCTTATTACTATAGCACCTGCATTTTTGGCAGCCTCAATAGAATTATAAGGACCTGCATTTTCTACTCCTTTTTTAATAACTATAAATATATCAGAAAAATCTATGCCGCTTAATAGTAAGCCTATAGGAGGCATTAATATATCCTGTACAAAAGAATTTACTATACTTGTAAATGAAGAACCAATTATTATACCTACTGCCATATCTAATACATTTCCACGCATAATAAATTTTCTAAACTCTTCTATAATTGAAACCATAAACAAACCTTATATTAATAAATTTTTATTGTATATTCTATATAATAAAGCAGTTTATATTTTTTGTAAATACAAATAAATTATATTTTAATTATAATATAAATTATTGCTTGTTTATATATATGCAGTTATATTTACTGCATTACTGCAATAGTCACAATTAATAAACTTTATAATATTTTTTTAATACTATACTTATTATCAATAATAATAAAAAATATAAAGCTATTGATAAAAAATAAATATTGCTATATAGTATTACTTTATATAAATATAATGTTAGGGGATTATAGCTATGGAAATATATGATATTGAAATGATAAGAAATTTTTATAAAAATTATTCAAATAAAATTAATAATATAAAAATAAAATTAAACAGAGCCTTAACATTATCTGAAAAGATATTGTATGCTCATTTATATAAGGAAAGCGATATAAAAGATTTTAAAAGATCTGAAGACTATGCTGATTTCAGACCAGACAGAGTAGCAATGCAGGACGCTACAGCACAAATGGCATTGCTTCAATTTATGAATGCAGGAAAAACTTCTTCAGCAGTACCAACAACGATACATTGCGATCATTTAATAGAAGCTTGCAAAGGTGCTGAAGAAGATTTAAAAAATGCTCTTAATACAAATAAAGAAGTTTATAATTTTTTACAAAGCATAGCTAAAAAATACGGACTTGGATTTTGGGAGGCAGGCTCTGGAATAATACATCAAATAGTATTAGAAAATTATGCATTTCCTGCAGGTATGATGATAGGCACAGATTCTCATACTCCTAATGCAGGAGGACTTGGAATGCTTGCTATAGGTGTGGGCGGTGCTGATGCTGTTGATGTTATGACAGGTATGGAATGGGAGTTAAAAATACCTGATATAATAGGAGTAAAATTAACAGGTTCTTTAAATGGCTGGGCTAGTGCAAAAGATGTTATATTAAAATTAGCAGGAATTTTAACAGTAAAAGGAGGAACTAACTCCATTATAGAATATTTCGGAGAAGGAGCCTTTACCCTATCAGCTGCTGGAAAAGCTTCTATTTGTAATATGGGTGCTGAAGTGGGTGCTACTTCTTCAATATTTCCTTATGATAATAATATAAAGGAATATTTAATTGCTACAGGAAGAGAAGAAATTACTAAATTTGCTGATGAAAATATAAATAATTTAAAAGCAGATGATGAAGTATATAAAAATCCTGAGAAATATTATGATAAGATAATAGAAATTAATTTGTCTCAGTTAGAACCATACTTAAACGGACCATTTACGCCGGATGCTGCATGTACTATAAGCGAATTCGCTAAAAAAACAGAAGAAAATAAATATCCTTCTGTTATGGAAGTTGGGCTAATAGGCTCATGCACCAATTCTTCATATTATGATTTAAGTAAGGCTGCATCTCTTGCCCGTCAGGTAATAGAAAAAAAATTAAAAGTAAAATCAAAAATAATAATTAATCCGGGTTCTGAAGCTTCTTATAATGCTGCATTAAGAGACGGCTATATAGATGATTTCAAAAAAATTGGTGCTGTAATAATGACAAATGCATGCGGACCTTGTATAGGGCAATGGAATAGAGAGGAGGCGGATAATACAAGGGCAAATTCTATAGTAACATCATTCAATAGAAATTTTGCTAAAAGAGCAGACGGAAACCCTAATACGCATGCTTTTATTGCCTCTCCTGAAATTGTTATGGCTTTAAGCATAGCAGGAGATTTAAAATTTAATCCGTTAAAAGATACTCTTACAAATGAACAAGGCAAAGAAGTGAAATTAGATGCTCCTACAGGAATAGCCTTGCCTAAAAATGGATTAAGCAAAGAAAACAAAAAAAGGCAGAGTTCTCCTGACAGCAATGTAGAAATAACAATAGATAAGGATTCTAAAAGGCTTCAGTTATTAAAACCATTTGATAAATTTAATATTAATGATTTTAATAATATGCCTTTGCTTATAAAAGTTAAAGGCAAATGCACCACTGATCATATATCTATGGCAGGAACTTGGCTTAAATTCAGAGGACATTTAGAAAATATTTCGGACAATATGCTTATGGGGGCTGTTAATTTCTTTAATAATAAAACTAATTCAGTATTTAATCAATTAAATAATAATTATGAAGAAGTTTCAAAAACAGCAAAAGAATATAAGCAGAAAAATATATCTTCTATAGTGGTATCTGAAGAAAATTATGGAGAAGGGTCAAGCAGGGAACATGCTGCTATGGAGCCTAGATTTTTAAATGTAAAAGCAGTGCTTGCTAAAAGTTTTGCTAGAATACATGAAACAAATCTAAAAAAACAAGGTATTCTTGCTTTGACTTTTAAAAATAAAGATGATTATGATAAAATAGAAGAAAAAGATAAAATAACTATATTAGGACTTGATAATTTTAAACCTAAGCAGAATCTCACTATTAGAGTAATTCATCAAAATGGAAATGAAGATAATTTTGAAGCTGTACATACTTATAATGAAGCACAGATTGAATGGTTTAAAAATGGAAGTGCTTTGAATACTTTAATTAAAGGCTAATACTGAGTTTTTGATAAAAATTATTTTCTATAGCTTAATAGCGGCAGTATAATTTTATTGGCAATAGTAAATATAATAAATAAAGATGTTAGCTGCATATTCATCGCTGACAATAAAAAATGATGTTTATTTCAAATATAAAAAATGCTTAATATAAAAATTATTTGAAAAAAATTAAAATTAAAAAATCTATACTGTTAGAAGCAGTTTTATATATAAGATTTTTTAATATATGCAAAATAATAAAAAAATATATAAAAATAGCAATAAAAATTGTTCAGCAGATTTAATTGCTGGAATTATAATTAATTAAGAGGAATGATTATGAGCAAAATAGAAATGAAAAACGGTAAATTAATAATACCAAATAAAATTACAATACCTTTTATAGAAGGAGACGGAGTAGGCACAGAAATTACGCAAATATCTCAAATGATAGTAAATGAAGCTGTAAAAAAAGCATATAACGGAGAAAAATCTATAGAATGGCTTGAGGTGCTTGCAGGAGATAAGGCTCAGAAAGAGTTAGGTACTCCTTTACCAGATGAAACTATTAAAATTTTTGAAGAATATTTTATAGGAATTAAAGGACCTTTAACTACTCCTGTAGGAGAAGGTATGCGTTCTTTAAATGTTGCACTTCGCCAAACATTAGATCTTTATGTATGCTTAAGACCTATAAGGTGGTTTAAAGGTACTTCTTCACCTATAAAAGAACCTAATAAAGTAAATATGATTGTATTTAGAGAAAATACTGAGGATATATATGCAGGAATAGAATGGAAAACAGGTACAGAAGAAGCTGATAAATTCTATAATTTTTTAAAAAATGAAATGGGAATATCAAAAGTAAGATTTCCAAAAACTTCATCTTTTGGTGTAAAACCTGTTTCTGAAGAAGGTTCTAAAAGACTGATAGCCTCTGCTATTGAATATGCTGTTGAAAATAAACTTCCGTCTGTTACTTTGGTGCATAAAGGAAATATAATGAAATTCACTGAAGGCGGATTCAAAAAATACGGATATGAACTTGCAAGAAAAGAGTTTGCAGATAAAACTTTTACTATGGAAGAATATGCTGAAATAAAAAAAGAGTTCGGTGAGGATAAAGCCAAAGAAAAATTAAAAGAGGCAAAAGAAAAAGGAAAAGTTATAATAAAAGATAATATAGCAGATGCATTCTTACAAAACACATTATTAAAGCCCGAAGATTATTCTGTAATAGCAACATTAAATTTGAATGGCGATTATATATCTGACCAGCTTGCAGCTATGGTTGGAGGAATCGGAATAGCACCGGGAGGAAATATTAATTATGAAACAGGACATGCCATTTTTGAAGCTACTCACGGAACAGCACCTGATATAGCAGGAAAAAATAAAGCTAATCCCTCTTCATTAATACTATCTTCTGTTATGGCATTAGAATATATTAATATGAATGAAGCAGCCCAATTAATAATAAATGCATTAGAAAAATCATTTGAAAGCGGATATGCTACTGAAGATTTAGCAAATTTTATGGATAACGGCAAAGCATTAGGGACTAAAAATTTTGGGGAGAAAATTATTTCTCTGATATAAGTCATAATGATTTTTATAATAAAATAAATTTTAAAGGAGTTTATTATGAAAAAAGAATATCTACTTTATAAACTATATGATCACTCCAGCAAGCGTATAAAAATAGAAAGCGAACTTTTTCAAAAATATAATGTAAAAAAAGGACTTAGAAATGAAGACGGAACAGGAGTACTTGTAGGGCTTACAAATGTAGGCGATGTTGTGGGATATGAAAAAGATGAAAACGGAAATGTATATCCTATAGACGGAAAATTATATTATAGAGGATATAGTATAAATGATATAGCAGGCGATATATTAACAAATAAAAGATTTGGGTATGAAGAGGTTTGCTATCTTCTTCTTTCTGGAAAACTCCCTGATAGCGAAAGATTAAATTCATTTAAAGAACTTATATCTGAAAATATGTATTTAGATAAAAAAACTATTATGAATATAATAGATTTGGAAGGACAAAATATTATGAATATTCTATCAAGAAGCGTACTTGAAATGTATATTCACGACCCTAATCCTGAAGATTTATCATTAGATAATTTAATGCTTCAATCTATACAATTAATAGCAAGGTTTCCAGCTGTTATTGCCTATGCTTATAATATGTACAAATACAGCGTAAATCAAAAATATTTAACTATAACTCTTCCTAAACCAAAATATTCTATAGCTGAAAATTTTTTATATATGTTAAAGCAGGAGTTCACGCCTTTAGAAGCTAGAATGCTGGATTTACTTTTAATACTTCATGCAGATCATGGAGGAGGTAATAACTCTACATTTACAGTGAGAGTTACAAGCTCATCAAGAACCGACACATATTCAAGTATTTCAGCTGGCATAGGCTCTCTTAAAGGAGATTTGCATGGAGGTGCTAATGCTAAAGTAATGGATATGTTTATTCATTTGAAATCTGCAATAGATAATTGGGAAGATAAAGATGAAATAGATAATTATCTGATAAAAATGCTCAATAAAGAAGCTTATGATAACAGCGGATTAATTTATGGTATGGGGCATGCTGTTTATACATTATCTGACCCTAGAGCAGTTATATTAAAAGATTTAGCCCATCAGCTTGCAAAAGAAAAGAAAAAAGAACGCGAACTTCAATTTTTGGAGCTTATAGAAGAAAGAGCAGTAGAATGCTTCATAAAAGTAAAAGGCGATAAAAAGAGAGTTTGTGCTAATGTGGATCTTTACTCCGGATTTATATACGATATACTTGGAATACCTAAAGAAATTTATACTCCTTTATTTGCTATGTCAAGAATAGTAGGATGGTGTGCTCATAGAATAGAAGAACTTAATTTTGATGAAAGAAGAATAATAAGACCTGCATATAAAAATGTTATAGATCCTCAGGAGTTTGTAAGTATGGATAAAAGATAATATAAAAATAAAACAAAGAGGATATTAAATCTTCTTTGTTTTTAAGAGTTTTTTAATAGTTTTTTTCAGAAAAAATAAAAAGCATTTTACGATTTAATATTTTTACACTTTATCTAATATAAGCCTCAAATCTTTTTTTTCTATTATAATATTAGCCTCTTTTTTTAAAACTTCTTTTGCACAAAAAGCCGCCTTATTTTTAGCATATTTAAACATACTAAGATCATTAGCACCATCGCCTACAACTAAGGTATCATTATAATCAATATTTAAAAGTCTTTGTAAAGTTAAAAGCATATTTCCCTTGCTGTCAGAAAACATCATCTCGCCGCCTACTTTTCCTGTAAGAATATTATCTTTTGAATGAAATATATTTGAAAACTCAGCATCTAAATTTAATTTCTCAGCAAATGGCACAGTAGCATTTTTAAATCCTCCTGAAAAACATACGCATTTATATCCTCTTTTATGAAGTTCTTTAATTGTCTCTTTCGCTCCGTTCATTATAGGAAGATTATTACAAATCTCATTAACAGTTTCTAATTTTATTCCTTTAAGCAAACCTACCCTGCTTTGCAAACTTTCAAAAAAATCTAATTCTCCGCTCATTCCCTTAGCTGTAATCTCAGAAATCTCTTTTGAAAAATCAGTTTCTTTTGCAATAATATCCAAAGTTTCGCCGTCCATTAAAGTAGAATCAAAATCAAAAACTGCTAATTTCATTTTATTCATCCCTTATAAAGTATACTCTGCTGTAAGCCTTATATATTTAGGATCATGTACTCCCTCTATATTAGAAATTTTTGTTATAACATCATTTCCTATAACTTTATCAACATTTATAGCCATTATAGACATATTGCTTCCTCTAATGTTTTCAGATACACTCATTGAAGCGATATTAATACTCTCTCCTGAAAGCACAGCAGCAACTTTAGCTATCATAGAAGGCTGATTTATATGAGGTACTATTAGTATATGAGGCTGAGGCTTTATTATAACATCATAATCATTAAGCTTAACTATTCTGGCAATATTTTTTGCTATTAATGATACTGATACATTTGTGGTATCTTTATCAGTTGTTAATTTTACTTTAAGTATTCCTGTAAAAGCAGAAGGAGCTTCAGATTTTACAGTTTTTACTTCTATTCCTCTTTGCTTTGCAAGATAAGGAGCATTAACATAATTAACATCTTGGAACATATAGGATAATACCCCTTTCAATACAGCAACTTCAAGCGGCTGAATATCCAAATTAATTAAATCTCCTTGAGCTGTTATTTCAAGAGATTTTATTTTTCCATTTGAAAGCTGCATTATCATTTCGCCCGCATTCTCTGCTATCTTCATATAATCTTTAACAGGCTCTAATTTCTCAGGATTAAGAGAAGGTATATTAACTGCAGATTCAGTATATCCTCCTGATAATACTAATTTTATCTGTTTAGCAACATCTAAAGCAACATTTATTTGAGCCTCTTTTGTACTAGCTCCAAGATGAGGAGTAAGTATTAAATTATCTTTTTTATATTCTGTTAAAGGACAAGTTTCTATTTTAGGCTCATTTACAAAAACATCTACTGCAGCTGCTGCTATAGTGCCGTTTTCTAATGCATTTTTTAAATCTTCTTCATTGACAAGTCCGCCTCTTGAACAGTTGATAATAATAGCAGTATTTTTCATCTTGCATAAATTATCTTTATTTATAATATTATTAGTTTCAGGAGTTTTAGGTATATGAAGAGATAAATAATCAAGCTTAGGAAGAAAATCATCTAAAGAAGTTTCATATACAGCACCTGTTTTATGCACTATATCTTCAGAAGAAAAAGGATCATAAACTATTACTTTCATTCCTATAGCTAAAGCAATATGCACAACCTTTCTTCCTATTCTTCCAAATCCCATAACACCTAAAGTTTTTCCTAAAAGTTCATTTCCTGTAAATTTATCTCTATTCCATTTAGCATCTTTAGTTGATACAGCAGCAGGAATTATATTTCTTGATACAGCAAGCATTAAAGCAATAGTATGTTCTGATGCAGCAATAGTATTTCCGTCAGGAGAATTTACTACTATTATGCCTTTTTCTGTAGCAGATTCAACATCTATATTATCAACCCCTACTCCTGCACGTCCTATTATTTTTAAATTCTTTCCAGCCTCTATAATTTTTCTTGTTACTTTGGTTTGACTTCTCACCATTAAGGCATCGTATTCTCCAATAACTTTTACTAATTCATCTTCGCTCATTGTAGGAAGAAATACAGCTTCAGAAACATCTCCTATTATATCCTTAACACATTCATTTATTTTATCAGTTATTAAAACCTTCATTTTTGTCTCCTATTTTTGCTATACTCGAAAAATCCTATAAGACCCTCGATAATGAATTATCGAGGCGGATTTTT
>NZ_CAJTQJ010000012.1:0-33439 GCF_910578695.1 uncultured Brachyspira sp. | reverse complement strand
ATTATTGCTATACTCGAAAAATCCTATAAGACCCTCGATAATGAATTATCGAGGCGGATTTTTCTCGCTTATTATTGCTATACTCGAAAAATCCTATAAGACCCTCGATAATGAATTATCGAGGCGGATTTTTCTCGCTTATTATTGCTATCGATAAACTCGCATAAATTAGCTAATAACTAAAGTTATTAGCTGCTAGTTTATCTTTGTTATTGCTAATAAAAATCGTTCGATTACAATCTCTTTCAAATAAATTTAAAAGAGACTCATAATTTTTATATTTAGTCTTATAAAAACTATTTATTTAATTCTTCTATTAGTTTTTTAACTCCGCTTCCTAATTCAAATTTATAACCTAATTTTAAAAGACTTGCTTCCAATGCTCCCATAGCCATTATTAAATCTCTTTCAGATACGAATCCAAGACTGCCTATTCTAAATATTTTATTTTCTAAATTTCCCTGTCCATTAGCAACTATTATATCATAATCATCTTTCAAAGTTTTTCTTATATCTGGAACGCTTATTCCGTCAGGAGGAAGTATAGAAGTTATAGCATGGCTTGCATTATTATCATCTTCTACTAAAAGTTTTAATCCTATAGTTCTTACAGCATTTCTTAAAGCAAGAGAAAGTTTTTTATGTCTCTTATTAACATTTTCAATGCCTTCTTCCTTTATCATCTTTAAAGCTGTATGTAAAGAAGTAATAAGATTAACTGCAGGAGTGAAAGGAGTAGTATCTTTTGATAATGACTTTTTATGTTCTGTCCAATTAAAATAAAAGCTAGGATATTTACATTTCTCATGCATTTTAAAAGCATCTTTGCTTGCAGTTAAAAATGAAAGACCAGGTGCAATCATAAATCCTTTTTGAGAACCAGAAATAGCAACATCAATATTCCATTCATCTGTTTTAAACTCCATAGCACATAAACTTGTTATGCCATCAACTACAGATACAGCACCGTATTTTTTGATAATAGAACATAAAGTTTTTACATCATTAGCAGCACCTGTTGAAGTTTCGCTATGAGTGAGAGTTACTATTTTTATATCCTTATCTTTACTCAAAGCTTCTTCAAGTACTTCAGGCTTTATAATTTGTCCTGCTTCAGCTTCTATTTTTGTAATAACAGCACCCCTGCTTGCAGCAATTTTCGCCCATCTTGAACCGAAATTTCCTATAGATAAGCATAATACTTTATCACCCTCATTGATAAGATTTTCTAAAGCTGCACACATAGCACCTGTTCCGCTTGCCGTAAATAAAAATACATCATTGTTAGTTTGAAACACATATTTTAAATCTTCATAAACTTCTTTTATTATATTTGAAAATTCCTTACTTCTATGCGCCATAGGATGTTTTGCCATTTCTATTAATGCTGATTCGGGTACTGGTGTAGGTCCTGGTATCATCAAAAAAGTTTTATCTTTCATTATAAAAATCTCCTTGAAAAATCATATATACAAATAATTAATATAAAAAATATTGAATACATTATATTACATATATTATTTTTTACAATACTGTATTTAGTAATATTATTACTTTTATTCAATTATTATGCACTTATTGTTATATTATTAAGTAAATGCATATATTATTAATAATTTTTTAGGATATATAATTTATTTTATATAAAATTTCATAATAAAGTATATTTTTTTAACTTTCGATAAAGTATAAATAATATTCTGCACTAGTAATATTTAATGCCCTATACAAACTTCATTAAAATATTCAATAGCTGCACTTTCTCATAGCTTGGAATATAAAAAGTTTTATGTAAATCAAATTTGTTAAAAATTATCAATTAACTAAATAATTATGATTTTTTAATAAAAACATCAATATTTTTCTAATAATTATTTTTTTAGATTGATTATTTTATCTAATAATTTAGATTGATTTTTTTATCTAATAATATAGAATATTTCTTAAATTTATTATAATAATAAAACATATAATTTAAGGAAATACAAATTGAAAATAAGAGAATTATCCAAAATAAGCGGAGTATCTCCTGCCACTATTTCTAGAATGCTTAAAGACCCAAATTCTGTAAAGGAATCTACTAGAAAAAAAATTAATGATATTTTAAAAAATAAGGGCTTAGATAAAGACTTTGATATGAAATGCATAAAAAGAATAATGCTTATCATACCAGATTTAAGCAATACATTTTATTTGGATTTATTCAACGGCATAGTATCCATAGTACAAAAAAATAATATTCCTTTTGAAATATATCTTACAAGCGAATCTATAGAAGAGGAAGAAAAAATATTTTCTAGAATAAAAGGCGATAAGAGTTTGGGCATAATATGGGTTCCTGCTTCCGCTAAAAGAGATAAACTTCCTTATAATAAAAACAGTAATATCATATCATTAGTTGATAGAGATTTAGAATTTGAAGATATATATATAAAAAATTTGTCTGATAATTTTAATGCCTCTAAAAAATCTGCTGATTTGCTTATAGAAGGCGGGGCAAAAAATCCAATAATTATAACAGGAAGTTTAAATTTAAGTAATGCCCAAGAAAGAAAAAAAGGTTTTTTAGAAAGCATAAAAAATCATAATTTAGATAATGGTATAAACAGAGTATATTATGGTGATTTTAATAATAGCGAAAGCGGTTATGATATAATAAAAAAATTAGTTAAAGAAAAAATTGCATTTGATTCCATTTTAGCAGCCAATCAAATATTAGCCATAGGAATATTAAAAGCCCTAAAAGAACTGCAGTTATCTATACCAAATGATGTATCAATAATTACATTTGATAAACTTGCAAACTTATGCTCTTTCTATGAAAATAATAATATTTCTGAAGTAGTATTTCCTGCATTTGATATAGGACTTAATGCAGCAAAGATATTATTAGAACAAAAAACATTTAATACGCATAAACAAATATGTAATTATTCTGCAGAATTTCATTTAAAAGGCAGTGAAAAAAAATTATAAGAATCAAAATATTAATAAAAAAATCGGCTGCCTATTTTTTAATAAACAGCCTTTAATAAATTTAAGAATATATAATTATTTTAAGTCAATATATCATCTAATGTTACATCTCTAGGATTTCCGCCTGTATACATAAAATGCCGTAAAATCTATCAAATTTTTATCTTCTTATTTAAGTTTTTATTTTTTATATTATATAATATATTTATTTTAAGAAGATTTATTTCATTTTTTAGATTTTGTTTTATGCTCAACATTCAATCCGTAATTTTTGAATTTATCTAAAATAATTTCCATTTCGCTATCAGATAAAACAGAATAATCTCCGATATTTCTAACGCCAATATAAAGTCTAGCCAAATTCTCAACTTCCATCATAACATGATAAGCCTTTTCTAAAGTTTCATCAGCAGCAAGCAGTCCATGATTTTTTAATATGCAGGCTTTATAGCCTTTCATAACTTTAGAAATATTATCGCATAATTCCTGCGTTCCATAAGTAGCATATTCAGCACAAGGAATTTTATTTCCTCCTGCAACACCTACCATATAATGAATAGCAGGTATACAATCTATATTTAAAATAGATACCATAGAAGAATAAATAGCATGATTATGTATAACAGCATTAAAATCAGGATTATCTTTTAAAATAGATAAATGAAATCTCCATTCGCTTGAAGGTATTTTATCTTTCTCATAATTTCCATCTCCATCAACAAAAACTATATCATCTGCAGTCATAATCTCATAAGGCATACCTGAAGGGGTAATAAGCATACCGTCTTTATATCTTATGCTTATATTACCAGCTGTACCCTGATTAACCCCATCTTTTCTCATATTTAAACAAGCATCTATTATATTTTTAGCCAAATCTTTTTTATTACTTTTAGACATATTTTCTCCTTGAATAATAAAATATATGCTGTATTATATCTTATATTTCTTTTATTTCAAAACTATTTATAATAAGTTTTCTCATTTCTTTAGTATCATTCACAATACCTAAAGATTTAAATTGAACAAGTATATTTCCTGCAGCAGTACATTCAATAGGACCTATTGAAATTTTTAAATCAGTTTTTTCTTTGGTAAGAGAGCATATTAATTTATCTCTGCTTCCGCCTCCTACAATGCATAATCTATTAATATCTTTTTTTAGAATTTTTTTAAGTTTTTTAATATATTCAGCATAACTCTCTGCCAAAGAATTATATACTGATGCTATTATGATGCCTTTAGAATCATTTTCTAAATTAGACTGATCTGTATTTTTAAAATAATTTAATATTTCCTCTTCTATGTCTTTAGGATTATAAAATCTATTATCATTAATATCTATTCTATGCTCATCTTTAATATTATCTCTTGCAAGTTTTTCTATATCATTAAATGAAATTTGATATTTCTTCTGAAGCAGCTGTATAATCCAAAGTCCGTTAATATTTTCCAAAAATCTTATAGTATTATTATAACCCATTTCATTTGTAAAGCCATTTTCAAAAGATTCTTCAGTTATTATAGGTTCTTTTAATTCTGCTCCAAGCAATGACCATGAACCTGAAGACAAATAGACTGTATTATCATCTAAAATAGGTGCAGATAATACAGCAGAAGCAGTATCATGAGATGCGGCAGCTATAATATCAAAAGGTTTGCATCCTAAGTAATTTGCTATTTCCTGTTTTAATAAGCCTTTCTTTGTGCCTGCTTCAGCTAAAGCAGGAAGTTTATTAATATCAAAATTTATTTTCTCTAAAATATCTTCAGACCAATCTTTTTTTCTTATATCAATAAGCTGAGAAGTTGATGCTATTGTAAATTCGCTTGAAATATTCCCTGTTAAAAAATATCCGAATAAATCAGGAATAAATAATAAAGCTTCAGCATTATTAATAATATCTATTCTGCTTTCTATATCTTCATAGATTTGCATTATAGTATTGAAAGGCATAGATGATATACCAGTTATATTATATAATTCTCTAGCCCCCAAACCTATTTTCTCAAGTTTTTTTATTGTATTCATAGTTCTTGTATCTCTGTAATTTATAGGATTTGAAAGCAATTCGCCATTTTTATCTATATAAGCATAATCTACACCCCAAGAATTAATACCTAAAGATGAAGGCTGAATACCCATATCAATAACTTTTTTTATTCCTTTCAAAAGCTCATTATACATATAAATGAAATCTGTATAATAATAATTATTAATTTTTATAGGAATTAAAGAAAATCTATGCACTTCATCAAGAGTCATTCTATAATTTTCAAATTTTGATAAAAAAATCTTGCCTCCTGATGAACCGAAATCACATGCTATAGAATAAAATTTATTATTAATCATAAAAATAATATAATCAATTTTTACTTTCTATTCAATAAAAAATTATTATTTTTTTATAATATTTATCATTTTTTTATAAAAATAATTTTTATTTTCACTTTTTTTAAAAAAATAAAATAAAATATTGATTATTATTTATTTTTTGACTAAAATATAATTATAATAAAAAATTTTAATTTAAGTATTTTATGAATGATAATATAATTTTAAAAATGACAGGTATAGAAAAAAGGTTCAAAGGTGTTTATGCCTTAAAAAACTTCAATTTCTATTTAAAAAAAGGAGAGATATTAGCCTTAATTGGAGAAAATGGTGCCGGTAAATCTACACTTATGAAAATTTTATCAGGCATATATAAAAAAGATGCAGGAACAATAGAATATTTTGGAAAACCTTTAGAAGTATCATCGCCTAAAGAAGCTGAAGAAAATGGAATATCAATAGTACATCAGGAATTAAATTTGATGAATCATTTAACTGCAGCACAGAATATATTTATAGGACATGAACCTTTAAATAAATTAGGATTTATAGATGATAAATTAATGATAAAAAGAGCTGATAAAATATTCAAAGGAATGAATGTAGACATAAATCCTGCTTCAAAAATAAGTTCTCTTACGGTAGGAAAACAGCAGCTGGTAGAAATAGCAAAAGCATTAACTCATAATTCTAAAATATTAATATTAGATGAACCTACAGCCGCTTTAACAGAATCAGAAACAAAAGAACTTTTTAGAATAATTAAAGACTTACAGATGTCAGGCGTATCTATAGTATATATTTCTCATAGATTAGATGAGTTATTTATATTGTCAGACAGAATAACTGTAATGAGAGACGGCGAATATATAGACACAAAAATAACTAAAGAAACAAATAAAGATGAAATAGTAAATTTAATGGTTGGACGCATCATATATGAAACACCTAAAACAGAAAGTAAAGTATCAAAAGATGCCAAAGAGATTTTAAGAGTTGAAAATTTATCAGTATCAGGTTTAGTAAAAGATGTAAGTTTTTCATTAAAATACGGAGAGATTTTAGGATTTGCAGGACTTATGGGAGCTGGAAGAACAGAAACGGCAAGAGCTATTTTCGGAGCTGATAAATTTGAAAGCGGAAAAATATTTGTTGAAGGGAAAGAGGTATCAATTAAATCGCCTGTTGATGCTATAAAAAGCGGTATAGGTTATCTTTCTGAAGATAGAAAAAGATACGGTTTAGCATTAGGGCTTCCTGTATTTGAAAATATGATGATGGGTAATTATGATAAATTTTCAAATATGCTTATGATTCAAAATACAAAAGTGAAAAATATATCAGAAGAAGAAATAAAATCTTTAAATATAAAAACTCCTTCAGTAAATCAATTAGTAAAAAATTTATCAGGAGGCAATCAGCAGAAAGTTGTAATAGCAAATTGGCTTATAAAAGAATGTAAAATATTAATATTTGATGAGCCTACAAGAGGAATAGATGTAGGAGCAAGAAGCGAAATTTATAATCTTATGGAAAAATTAGTATCTATGGGAAAATCTATAATAATGATTTCATCGGATTTAGTTGAAATACTAAGAATGAGCGATAGAATTTTAATTATGTCAGAAGGCAAAAAAACAGGAGAATTAGATATTAAAGGAACTACTCAAGATGATATTATGAAATATGCTGTTATGAGATAAAAATAATATCATATAAAAAAAAATAATAATCGGAGATGTATATGTATAATACTGAAACTAACACTTTTACTGGAAAGCTATGTATTAAAGCAAAGTTAAGAAGAAGTTTGAGAAATTTATTTGTATATATCAAAAAAAACGGACTTCAGAAATTTTTAACTGTCGCAGCACTTCTAATACTATATATATTTTTTTGTTTAGCAGGAAGAAATTTCTTCACATTTGATACATTCTCATTAATATTAAGGAATTCTTATTTCATAGGTTTTTTGGCTATAGGAGTAACTTTTGTTATAATAACAGGGGGCATAGATTTATCAATAGGTTCTCTTTCTCTATTTGCCGCAATGGTAGGAGGAGTACTTATAACTAATTTTAAAGTTCCTATGTGGGCTGTAATCATTATAGTGATATCAGCAGCTACATTTGGAGGCTTCATAAACGGATTTTTAATTTCATATTTTTACTTGCCTCCATTCATAGCAACATTAGGTATGCTGATGGTTACTAAAGGCTTATCTGGTATTATTTCAAAATCTCAAACTATATACTACCCTACTATAACAGATCCTCAATATGGCTGGTTTAGAGTATTATTTAATGCTACGCAGTCAAATTTTCCATCAGGTTTTATAATGCTTGCTGTATTTACTATAATATCTATATTTGTATTAACTAAGACAATAGTAGGAAGATATATATTTGCTTTAGGAAGTAATGAAGAAGCTGCAAGACTTTCTGGTATAAAAACTAATAAATGGAAAATAATAGCTTATACAATATCAGGATTCTTCTGCGGTATAGGAGGATTAACATTTGCTGCTAGTTATTCAAGCATAAGTCCCGGAGCAGGTCAAGGTTATGAATTTGATGCAATTGCTGCTGTAGTTATAGGGGGTACATCACTTTCAGGCGGTGTTGGTTCTATAGTAGGTACTATAATAGGCGTATATATAATGTCTGTACTTAAAGTGGGGCTTCCATCTGTAGGAGTTGAGCAGTTTTTCCAATACTTCACTATAGGTATAGTGGTTATTATAGCTGTATTAATAGATGTTTATAGAATAAAAATGTCTAATAAAGTAAAAAAAGCTGATATAAAAAAAGAGAGATTAGAACAGCTAGAAGAAGAAATTGAATCATTTAGAATAAAAATAGACTGTTTATTATCAGACAGAAGTAAAGATTATTCTAAAGAAATATCTGAAGCTAAAGCTAATATTAATTCTTTAATATTAGAAAAGAAAAAACTAAATAAAAAATAAGGAGTACTAAAATGAAAAAAATTTTATTACTAATAGCATTAGCAGGTTTATTGTCAAGCTGTTCAAACAAAGAACCATATATAGCTGTTGTTTGTAAAGGATTTCAGCATAAGTTTTGGGTAACCGTTAGAAACGGAGCCGAAGATGCCGCAAAACAAAACGGAGTAAAAATTAATTTTGTAGGACCTGAAACAGAATCTGACTCAAAAATACAGCAGGATTTATTAGACAGCGAAATTAATAAAAATCCTGATGCAATAGCATTTGCTGCAGTAACAGGAGATTTTACGGAACAAATTAAAAGAATAAAAGAGAAAAATATTCCTTTAATCGGTTTTGATTCTGGTATATTGCCTGATCAGGCTCAAAATGCTGTACTTGCTACTGCTTCCACAGACAACAGAGCCGCTGCTGCTATAGTTGCTGAAAAAATGTTTGAAGAATTAAAAACTAGAATGGCTGCTTTCACTACTGATAATAAAGCTAAGATTGCAGTACTTCAGTTAGACAACTCTGATACAGGTATAGGAAGAGCTGAAGGTTTTGTAAAAAGATTTACAGAATTAGCTGACGGCGATTCTGCTACTTTAGGAAAATATACTTTGCAAGTTATAGTTCCTACTACTCAGAATGAAGCTGATATAGCTAATGAAGTTAATGCTTTAAGGGGAAGAAATTGTTTAGGTATATATTTATCTAATGAAGCTATGGCTAGAGGTTTCTTAGTAGTATATAAAAGTGCTGAGGCTGGTGCTGCTAATACTATAGTAGGAGATGCTCAGGACGGAGGCGATTTAATAGCTATGGGATTTGACTCTGGAAAGCCTCAGTTAGATGCTATAAGAAGTTCAGTAATAAAAGGTTCTGTAACTCAGGATCCTTATAGTATTGGTTTTCAGGCTGTTACTTTAGCTTATAAAGCATCCAAAGGAGAAGCTGTTCAAAATATAGATACAGGTGCTAAATGGTATGATAAAACAAATATAGATGATCCTGAAATAGCTAAACTATTATACGAATAATTTTATTAAAAAAGGAGAATTAACTGCTATTATGTTTAGAATGCAAAACAATTTACCTAAAATAGGTATAAGACCTGTTATAGATGGAAGAAGAAACGGAGTTAGAGAATCTCTTGAAGAAACCACTATGAATATGGCAAAAATAGCTGCAAAACTTATAGAAGATAATATAAGGCATCCAAGCGGTGAAAAAGCTGAATGCATAATTTCTGATACAACTATAGGCGGCGTTGCCGAAGCTGCCAGATGTCAGAAAAAATTTGATGAAAATAATGTCAGATTAACTCTTACTGTTACGCCCTGCTGGTGCTATGGCTCTGAAACTATTGATATGACTCAGTCAATACCTAAAGCTATTTGGGGTTTTAACGGCACAGAAAGACCTGGTGCTGTTTATTTAGCTGCTGCTGATGCTTGTCATACTCAATTAGGGCTTCCTATATTCTCCATATACGGCAAAGATGTTCAGGATGCAGGCGATGAAAATATTCCTGATGATGTAAAAGAAAAAATATTAAGATTTGTAAAAGCAGGACTTGCCGCTGCTGCTATGAAAGATCAATCATATATAAGTATGGGATATGTTGCTATGGGTATTATGGGTTCTATGGTTGATGCTGAATTCTTACTTGACTATTTGGGAATGAGAACTGAATTTGTAGATATGAGTGAAATTAAAAGGAGATTAGAATTAGAAATCTATGATAAAGAAGAATTCAAAAAAGCATGGGAATGGGCTAAGCAATGCAAATTCGGTTCTGATAATAATAAAATAAAAGCTTCTGATGAAGAGAAAGAAAAAGAATGGTCTGTTTCCATAAAAATGGCTATGATTATGCGTGATTTGATGACAGGAAATAGTAAATTAGCAGAAATGGGATATATAGAAGAAGCTCAGGGTCATAATGCTATAGTCGGCGGTTTTCAAGGACAAAGACATTGGACTGATTTTATGCCTAACGGCGACTTTGCTGAAGCTATTCTTAATTCATCTTTCGATTGGAATGGCATAAGAGAGCCTTATGTTGTTGCTACCGAAAATGATTCTTTGAATGGTATTTCTATGCTTTTTGCTCATTTATTAACAAATAAATCTCAGTTATTTGCAGATGTTAGAACCTATTGGAGTCCTGAAGCAGTTAAAAGAGTTACGGGAAAAGAACTTACAGGAAAAGCTAAAAACGGTATAATTCACTTAATCAATTCAGGCGCCGCATCTTTAGACTGGACTGGAGAACAAAAAGTTAATGGAAAACCTGCTTTAAAAGAATATTGGAATATCACTGAAGAAGAAGCTAAAAAATGTCTTGATGCAGCTCGTTTTTCTCCTGCAAACAGAGAATATTTTAGAGGGGGCGGATTCTCATCTACCTTCTTAACTAAAGGCGAAATGCCAATGACTATAATAAGACTTAACTTAGTTAAAGGTTATGGTCCTGTACTTCAAATAGCCGAAGGTTATGCTGTTAATATTGATAGTAGTATATTTGATACTATTAACAAAAGAACAGACTCTACATGGCCCACAACTTGGTTTGCCCCTATACTTACAGGAAAAGATTCTTTTAAAGATGTTTATTCTGTAATGAATGATTGGGGTGCTAATCATTGTGCTGCTGCCTATGGACATATAGGTGCTGATTTAATTACTTTAGCTTCTATGCTTCGTATACCTGTAAGCATGCATAATATAAGCGAAGATAGAATATTCAGACCTAAAGCTTGGAAATCATTCGGGACAAAAGACTTGGAAAGTGCTGATTTCAGAGCATGCAGACATTTCGGACCTTTATTTGGAAAAGTGACTAGATAAGAATATACAATCTTTTTTAATCCCATTTAATATATAAAATGTTAAATGGGATTTTTATTAAAATTTTATTTGAGGACTTTAAATATGTTAAAAGGAATAGATCCTGCTGTTTCACCTGAACTATTAAAAATATTATGCGAAATGGGACATGGAAGCGAAATATTATTTGCTGACGGTAATTTTCCTTCCAATGATTATAATGCAAAAAAAATAATAAGGCTTGACGGTATAGATATACCTACAATTTTAAAAGCAATTATGCCATTATTTCCTTTAGATACTTTTGTAGAAAGCCCTGTTGTATTAATGCAGCCTAATGCTGATTTTGGAAGAGAACCTGAAGTATGGGCTAAATACAAAGATATTATAGCAAAATATCAAAAAGTTAATTATGAATATTTAGAAAGATTTGCATATTATGAGAGATGCAGAAATGTTTATGCTATTATAGCTACAAGCGAACTTGAAATATATGCAAATATTATACTAAAAAAAGGCGTAATTTTTCCAAATAAAAAATAATATATCAGTAATATTATTTAATCTTTATAATCATATATAGAAGTTACGCCCAATACTTTAGCAACCATATATGATATAATAGCTACTATTACCAAAGCTGAAAAATTAGAAATTGAATTTGATATTTCTAATATAAGTATGCATACCATTATAGGAGTTCTAGTTATTCCAGACATAAGAGAAGTTATTCCTAAAAGTATAAATAAGTCCCCATATACAGCATAATCTGGAAAATATTTGAGAAGAAATATATCATATAAAGAACCTATTGAAGCACCTAATATAAATGTAGGAAAGAATATTCCTCCTACTGCTCCTGATGTGGCACATACAGAAGTATAAAATAATTTGACAAATATCAATATAAAGAGCATAGATACAGAAAACTTATCTCTTACTATACTTCCTATAAGCAAGTCTCCGCTTCCAAGCACATAAGGAAAAAACATTATCATTAAACCTGCAAGTAAAAATGCAGGTACAGGGCGAATTATATCATTATTAATTTTCTGATACATCTTAGAGAAAAAATTCATAAGATAATTTAATATAGAAGCAAGTATGCCGCATATTATACCGAAAGGAATAAGCGATATATAATGCCTTACCTCAAGAATTTTAGGCAAGTTAAAATTGAGTATAAAACCCTGCCCCACTATATTTTCTATTACAAGTATAGAGGCTATAGAAGAAAAAACTATGCATACAAAAACTATATGATTCTTATTTTCTCCAAGCTCTTCAAAAGAAAAAGCAATTCCTGTAAAAGGTGCACTGAATGCAGCAGTCATTCCAGCACATGCCCCTGATACAAGCAGATATCTTCTATATTTTGACAACTTTGAAAAATATTTATGAAAAAAAAGCCCCACAAGCATACCTATATGCATTGAAGGACCTGCTCTGCCTAGAGAAATACCGCTTGCAAAAGATATCATACTTCCAAAAAGTTTAAATAAAATTTCAAGAAGAATATTTTTAGGTTCATGAAGCGATATGTAATATTTTATCTGAGGAACTCCTGCACCTCTTATTCTAGGATAATGTATAAGGATATATCCTATAAGACAGCCCATACCTATAAGAAATATAAAAAGAAGTATAGGATAATACCATTTATCAAAAACAAAATTAGATATATAAAATATATTTATGCTTAACTTATATAGTATAATCCTATATATTGCAACAATAAAACCTACAACAGCACCTATGCAGGCAGATAATGTAAAAAGTTTTATATATTTTATCTCAAAATTTATATTCATAATTCAGTTTTTTTATTTATTATTTTTATTATTATATAATTATAAATTAAACATTAAATCTAAATGTTACAACATCGCCTTCCTGCATAATATACTGTTTTCCCTCAAGTCTTATAGCACCAGCCTCTCTGGCTTTAACAAAACTTCCAAGCTCCAAAAGTTTATCGCAGTTAATAACTTCGGCACTTATAAAGCCTCTTTCAAAATCGCTGTGTATAACGCCAGCAGCCTCAGGAGCATAAGCATTTTCTCTAACAGTCCAAGCTCTTGTTTCATCTTCTCCTGAAGTAAGAAAAGTTAAAAGCTTTAATAATCTATGCCCAGCCTTTGTAAGTCTTGCAGCACCTGATTCTTTAACGCCTAAATCTTCTAAATAGCTTAATTTCTCATCTTCTTCCAAATCCTGCAAATCAGCTTCTATTTTGGCACTGAAAGGTATTAATTCTATATTTCTTTCTTTAGCATAATTTTGTAATATTATATAATTAGAATTTTTTTCGGGATTGGCAAGCTCATTTTCTGATAAATTAGCACCTATCATCATACTTTTTGATGTTAATAAAAACAGAGGTTTTAATATTTCTTTTTCTGAATCAGTTAAATCTAAACTAAATACAGGCTTGAAATTATTAAGTTCAGGCAGTATTTTCTCTAATAATGCAATTTCTTCTTCAGCAGATTTTACTTTAGCACCTTTAGCCGATTTTTTCTGTTTTTCCATTCTGCTATTAATAGTTTCTATATCTGCAAGCATAAGTTCTGTTAATATAATATCCAAATCTCTTAAAGGATCAACTTCTCCTATATGAGTGATATTGCCGTCTTCAAACACTCGTACAACATGTAAAACGGCATTAACTTCCCTAATATGAGAAAGAAATTTGTTTCCAAGTCCCTCGCCTTTTGAAGCACCCTTTACAAGTCCAGCAATATCTACAAATGTTGTTGTATTATAAACTTTCTTTTTTGATTTGAAAAGCGCCGCTAATTTATCAACTCTCTCATCTTTTATCACAGCAGCAGCTTCATTTTTATCTATAGTACAAAACGGATAGTTAGCCGCATCAGCATGAGCATTTGTAAGAGCATTAAAAAGTGTAGATTTTCCTACATTCGGAAGTCCTACTATTCCTATAGATAAAGCCATATTTTTATTTCCTTAAATATTAATTTTTTTTAACTGAATTATTTTCATAGGTATTATATATTAAATATTATTAATAACAAGTATATTAAAAATGTATAATAAAAAATATTTATGCAAATTTATATTTTGATTATCAATTAAAATATAATTCATATAATAAATATTTTAGATTATTAAAAAATAATATTATAAAAAAATCAGATGATAAAAATAAATTCATTGACTAAAAAATAAAAATTTGTTAAAGTATAAGTATGATAAATGAATCATTTGAAAGCGGCTATATTATTAAAAATAATTCTATTGTTATTGTGTCACTATATAACAATATGTATAATGAATATATTCCTCAGTTAAAAGAATTAATATCTGAATTTTCAATAAAAAATATAAATAGCATTATACTAGATTTATCAAAATGTCTTTTTATAGAAAAAGATATATGGGATTATTTTATAGAATTGAAAAAAGAATTACAAAATAAGAATGGAGATTTAGTTCTTATAAATATGAATGGAGCAGTAAAAAACGACTATAATATTATGGAATTATCAAATTATTTAGAATCTTTTAATGATATTAGCAGTGCTTTTTATAATTTTGGAATATTAACTGATATTAAATCAGCTTAATTTTATTTTTATGCTTGAATTTTTCTTATCATAGATATAATATATAAATATGAAAATTGTTAAAAACATTATAAATCTTATACTTTTCTTTGCAGTATTTTTTATAATATATTACGGAATATATTTATCTAAAATATTAGACACAAATAATATACATCAGAATATTAATTTTATTTTAA
Organism: uncultured Brachyspira sp.; assembly: GCF_910578695.1. Classification (GTDB taxonomy): domain Bacteria; phylum Spirochaetota; class Brachyspiria; order Brachyspirales; family Brachyspiraceae; genus Brachyspira. Next base: position 18,577 of record NZ_CAJTQJ010000012.1, on the reverse strand, counting down.
TAAAAAAACTGATGGATCATTATTTATTTGCTGTAATCATAGCAGCATCAATCTCATCATTAATATTAATAGGCTCTATGAATAAATTTGTAGGTCATTTATCTATAATAATTACTATAGGAATATTAGCATTTTTTGTAACATTATATCCTGCATATATAGTAGTATTTGATAAAAATATAGACTATTTGAGAAATGAACTTGATGATAAAACTTCTATGTATATAGATGAAAGCGGAAAATATTTTACAAAAATAGATAATTATTTAATAAAAGTAGGATATAAACTTTTAGACAATACATATAAAAATGTTATATTAATAGATCCTTCAGCTTTAGGAAAATTATATATAGCAGATTATACATATATTACGGATAAAGAGATATCTTTGCATGAAGTTACAGAAATATACGGAGTTTCTAAAGTACAAAAAAAATCAAGTTTATTTGAAAGGGATTCTTTTATCAGCTATATATCAAATTTCATCACTGATATAATATTCAGCTTTGAAATATTTCCAATTGTAACAGCATCATTAAAAATAATAACTTTAGCTGATATTCCCATATTTGCTATTGCTTTATTATTTGTTAATATGTGGCTTTTATTTTTCGCTCTTTATATGCTTGGATTATCATTAAATTCAAGACAGTATATATATCATAATATACTCAATGCACTTTTATTATATGGAATAATAAAAATAATATTTGCTGTAAATATAAAACATTATAATTTATTGGAATTAATAATACGAAATGTAAACTATTGGACTATGAATTTATATACATTTATAATGTCATTAATTATTATAATAGTATCATTAATATTAAAAAAAGTATTAAATAACGATAAAAAGATAATGAATAATTAAGGAAATGGAAAAAGAATACTAAAATGAATCAAATTATAAATGATTTTTGCAAGATAGATTTAAAAAAAGACAGTATAGTAACAATAGGAAAATTTGACAGCGTACATAGAGGTCATCAGAAACTTATTAAATATACGGTTGATTATGCTAAAAAGAATAATTTAATTTCTATAGCATTAGTTATTAAAAAGAAGAATTTATCAATATATAATACAGAAGATAATAATACCTTCATCAAATCTCTTGGTATTAATTATATAATTGTTATTGACTTTTTACCAGAATTTTATAAAATGGATGCTAAAGAGTTCTTTGATAAGCTTATAGAATATTATCGTATGAAACATATTGCGGTAGGCAGCGACTTTGCTTTCGGAAAAGACAGAATGGGCGACAGTGATTTTTTAAAGAAATACTCAAAAGAATGCAAAGTTGGAGTAAGTTTCATTAAATTTCTTAAATATAAAAATGATAAAATTTCAAGTTCAAATATTAGAGAATGTCTCTCCAATGGGGATATGACTAGCGTAAATAAAATGCTTGGAAGAGAATATTCTATAAACGGTTTGGTAGTTCACGGAAATGCTTTAGGAAGAAAAATAGGATACCCTACTGCTAATTTAGAAATGCCTAAAAATATTTTTATACCAAAAATGGGAGTATACAGCTCCACAGTAAAAATAGGCAGCGGAAATATCACCTATCAGGCACTTACATTTATAGGTGTAAGCAATATTAATAAAGAGCTTAGAGTAGAAAGCCATATATTAGATTTCTCAAAAATGATATACGGTAAAAAAATCACCGTTGTATTGCTCAAATATGTCAGAGATAATATAAAGGTTAATTCTATAGATGAAGTAAAAAAATTACTAGAAAATGATGAAAAAAAGATAAGAAAATATTTCAAAAGGAGAACAAAAACATGTCTATCACAGCAGACGAAAAAGCAAAAATAATAAAAGAATTTGGTAAAAATGAAAAGGATACAGGTTCTACTGAAGTACAAGTAGCACTTTTAACTAACCGCATAACTTATTTAAAAGGACATTTCCAAACTCATACAAAGGATAATCATTCAAGAATGGGACTTCTTAAAATGGTTGCTAAAAGAAGAAAACTTCTTAATTATTTAAGAAAAACTGATATAGAAGCTTATAAAAAACTAATACAAAGATTAAAATTAAGAAAATAATATAAAGTTTATATTTAATTTTAATACCCTCTCGGTGTTTTGTACTTAAAGGAGTAAAATATGATCGCAGTTAAAAGCGTATTTTGTGGAGAGGAGTTAATTTTAGAAACAGGACTTTTAGCTAAACAATCTCATGGTTCTGTAACTTTGAGACTTGGAAACACAACTATTTTAGCAACTGTTGTAGCAGCTAAGAAACCAAATTTAGAATCTGACTTTTTCCCTTTGACAGTAAATTATAATGAAAAATATTATGCAGGCGGTAAAATACCCGGCGGTTTTTTCAAAAGAGAAGCTAAGCCTAGAGATAAGGAAATATTAATATCCCGTATAATAGACAGACCTTTAAGACCTCTTTTTCCTGAAGGTTTTAGAAATGAAGTTCAAATAATACCTACTGTACTTTCTGTAGATACTGATATGCCTACCGATGCTTTGGCATTAATAGCTTCATCTGCCGCCCTTACAATTTCTTGGATACCTTTTTCAGGTCCTGCTGCAGCTGTAAGAATAGGATATAAAAACGGAGAATATATTGTCAATCCAAAAAAAAGCGAGCTTGCTTCAAGCGAATTGGATATAATAATAGCTGGAAGTAAAGATGCTATTTTGATGATTGAAGGAGAGGCTAAAGAAGTTTCTGAAGAAGTATTTATTGGTGCTATAGAGCTTGCTCATAAAGAGATGCAGAAGTATATTGATATGCAAAATGAAATGGCTAATCTTTGCGGTACTCAAAAAATAGAACAGGAATTATTTGAATATGATAAAGATTTAATAAAAATGGTTAATGAATACGGCAGAGAAAAGATAGAAGCAGCTAATTATAATCCTGATAAAACTAAAAGAAATGAGAGTATGGATAATGCTTTCAATGAAATAGAAGAATATATAAAAACAAAAACAGAAGATGAAAAATTAGTATCTCAAGTAAAAGGTATTTGTCATTCTATAGAAGAAGAAATCGTAAGAGAGGCTATAGTAGAAAAAGAGATGCGTCCTGACGGAAGGGCATTAGACGAGATTCGTCCTATAACTACTATGACAAATCTTATCCCTCGTGTTCATGGTTCAGGGCTTTTCACCAGAGGGCAAACTCAATGCTTATCTATAGTTACATTAGGAAGCGAAAAAGATGCTCAGTTAATGGACGATATATACGGCAAAGAAAACAAAACTTTTATGCTTCATTATAACTTTCCTCCTTTTTCTGTAGGAGAGGTAGGACGCTACGGAGCTCCCGGAAGAAGAGAAATAGGACATGGAAATTTAGCAGAACGTTCATTTAATGCAGTTCTTCCTGCAAAAGAAAAATTCCCCTACACAATAAGGGTAGTTGCTGAAATATTGGAAAGCAATGGTTCTTCATCAATGGCTACTATATGTGCTTCTACAATGTCGCTTCTTTCGGCAGGCGTTCCTTTAAGTGCAAGTGTTGCAGGTATTGCTATGGGGCTTGCTACTTATAAAGACGGATATAAAATACTTACAGATATACAGGGCGTAGAAGATCATTTAGGAGATATGGATTTTAAGGTGGCTGGAACACGCAAAGGTATTACAGCTTTTCAATTGGATATTAAACTTACAGGAATTTCTGCTCAAATATTAAAAGAGGCATTAGAACAGGCTAAAAAAGCCAGATATTTTATACTTGATAAAATTGAGGCTGCTATATCTAATGCAGGAGAGATTTCTGATTTTGCTCCTAAATATAAAACTATGGAAGTTAATCCTGAAAAAATAAGGGTATTAATAGGACCTGGAGGAAAAAATATAAAAGCTATTATAGAAGAAACGGGAAGCGATGTAGAAATACAAGACAGCGGAATAGTAAATATATTCTCTCCCGATACTTCTGCATTGGATAAAACTATAAAACTCATCAATTCTTATGTTAAAGATCCTGAAGTTGGAGAAATTTATAACGGCATTGTAAAAGATATCAAAGATTTTGGGGCTTTCATTGAAATACTTCCGGGTGTAGAAGGGCTTTGTCATATATCAGAACTTGCTTATAAACATGTTATGAATGTAGAAGAGGTTTTAAAAATAGGCGATGAAGTAAAAGTAAAAATTATAGATATTAAAGGCGGTAAATATTCTCTAAGCAGAAAAGTTTTACTTGAAAAGCCTGCTGATTATGTTGAAGAAGAACATCATAGCAGAAAAGAAAGAAAATATGATAGAAAAAAAAGATTTTAAAATCCCAATAATAAAAAGACCGTTATTTTTATAACGGTCTTATTTTTTATAAATCATTTTTTTGAAGCATTATATTTCGGATAATTATAAATGAATAATATAAATGAAGCATTAAATTATATATACTCCTTTATGGGAAAAAAAACTTTGCATAAAAAAAATTTGAATCATATAAATAATGTAAAGGAAATACTAAAAATATTAGGATATAAGCAGACATTTAAAGTAATACATATAACAGGAACAAAGGGAAAAGGTTCTGTTACTTTAACTTTGTCAAAAATGCTTTCATCTATAGGATATAAAACAGCTTCATTTACATCCCCTCATATAATAAATGAAAGAGAAAGAATGTCTGTAAATGATGAATGGATAAGCGAAGAAGATTTTATAAGCATAACAGAAAAAATAAAAAATATTATAGATAATAATGAAATATATAATTATATTACTGTGTTTGAAATATTTACTATAATAGGATTATATTATTTTTATTTAAATGCAGTAGATTATGCATGCATCGAAGTTGGAATAGGCGGAAAATTGGATTGTACGAATATAGTAGAATCTGATATAAGCATTTTAACATCTATATCTTATGATCATATGGAAATATTAGGATATACAATAGAAGAGATAACAATGCAGAAAGCAGGCATAGTAAAACCGAATACTATTGTAATATCAGCTTGTCAGGAAGAAAACTCTATTAAAATAATAAAAGATATTTCAGAGGAAAATAAATGTAAGTTATATATATTTAAAAAAGATTTTGATGCTGATATAATATTAAACAGCAGTGAAAAATTAGATTTTATATATAAAGAAAAAGATAAAGAATATAATTTTTCAACATCGCTATTAGGAGAACATCAGGCAGAAAATATTTCTCTGTCTTTCAAAGCATTAACATTAATTTTAAATAATAATAAAGAAAAAAATATTAATAAAGCAATAAATTCATTAAAAGATTTTCATATAAATGCACGCCTTACATTTATGCAGAAAAATCCTGATATAATAATAGACGGTGCTCATAATGCAAAATCATTAGAAAGAGTATTAGAAACTATATATAAATGGTATGATGATATAGTAATATTATTTGCTCCTTTAAGTCAGAAAGATATAAAAGGTATGGGAGGTATTTTACAAAACTATAATTCATATATTATTTTAAGCTCTCCTGATACTATAACCTATAAAGAAACTGACAGTTATAAAACTTATGAATATTTAAAAAAAGAAAATAATAATAATATAAAGCATATACCAAACTTTAAAGATGCTGCTGAATATATAAAATCAATTAATAAGCCTGCACTAGTAATAGGTTCATTATATGCTGCAAGCGAATTCATAAATTTATACAAAAAATAATATCAAATTAATTTCATAAATATATTTTGCATATAAAAGCTAATATTATTATATTATGCCTTGATATTTATTTATAATATCAATAGTTCTTTTAGAAGCTCCGTTATTTTGTATTAGTAAATTGTATGCTTTTTTGGATAATGTATTTCTAAGCTCTTCATCTTGATATGCTTTTTGTATAATATCTGAAAGATTTTTTTTATCATCGCAAGTAAGAACAGCTTCTTTCATATACTCATATATCTCTATAAAATTATACATATATTTTCCTACTATAACAAGTTTCTCAAAATAAATTGCTTCTAATATATTATGCCCGCCCATATTACCCATAAAAGTACCGCCCATTATAACTAAATCAGAAAGCTTATACCAATTTAAAAGCTCTCCTATTGTATTAATAATAATGCCGTCTTCTGATTTTTTATCATAATCTGTATAAAGAGGCAAATCATACCCCAATTTATTTGCAAGTTTTTGTATATCTTCTCCTCTTGTTATATCTCTAGGCACTATAACAATATATACTTTAATTTTAAGATTATTTAAAGCCTTTAATATAAGTTCTTCTTCTCCCTGATGAGTACTTCCTGCAGTTATTACAAATTTATTTACAGGTATTGTATTTTCAATATCATCTATCTTTTTTTCATCTACAAAATAATTTATATCATATTTTAAATTTCCAGTAACTGTAATAAGAGATTCAGGCATTCCTATGCTAATCATATTTTCTTTATCTATGCTGCTTTGTGCTAATATTTTTGTATACATATTAAAATAAGGCTTAAAAAAGAATTTAAAATTTTTATATCCTTTTATTTCTTTTTTTCCTATTCTGCCGTTAATCATATATAAGGGTATAAGTTTCTTATGAAGCAAATATATAAATGCAGGCCATATTTCAATTTCTGCTATCATTACATATTCAGGAGAAATCAGATTTATGAGTTTATTGAGCATATTAGGATAATCTAAAGTTAAATAAAAAAGCTGTACTTTATCTCCGTAATTTTTTCTTGCTATATCATATCCTCCAACAGTTGTTGTTGATAAATAAACGCTATAACCTCTTTCTATCAAAGTAAAAACTATTTCTTTAACTGCTGTTATCTCCCCTACACTAACTGCATGTATCCAAACAGCATTTTTATTATTTTCTTTCGGATATATAAAACCAAGCCTAGATAAAGCTCCTTTACGAATGGGCTTATTAAATATCATCATTATAGAAAAAGCTATAAATATAATAGGATAAAATAAATACATTAGAAATACATAAATTATATATGTCAATAGCATAAAAGCCCCGATTTATGAAAAATAATAAAGAATTATGAATATTTATATATTTTTTTATTTAAAAATAGCAATAACAGTTATTATAATAATTGCCAAATATACAATAAATGAAATACCTGCCTTCACAAATGCATGCTGCTTTCTTGTACCCCATTCGCATAATGAAGATATAATTATAAAAGAAACAAATAATAATATTTCTATAATATTAACTGTAATAAATATAAATTCATAAATTCCTGTTTTTATATTATCATGCTCTATAATATAAAATGCTGCTATAGGAAAAAGCATGAATATTGCTGCATTAATTATTTTATGTATTAAAATATACTTACTCATAATCTAAATTATACTAAATAAATATATTATGTCAATAAACTAGTTCATATATTTTATTTGTATACGCCATCTTTTAATTTTTTATAAATATCCTTTAAACTAGTTTTTTTAAGCTCTTTTTCCATAGCATTTTGTACGTCATCTAGTTTAGGCTCAAGCAAATCATTAATTCTGCTTCCAACAGGACATTTTTTATTCGGATTATTATGAAAGCTAAAAAGCTTATCATCGTCTAAACTTTCTACTGCATCAAATATATCAAGCAGATTTATATTTTCTATTTTTCTATTTAATGAAATACCGCCTGTTCCTCTTTTCACTGTAATGATATCTGCTCTTTGAAGCTGTATTAAAATATTTCTTATTATTACAGGATTAACATTGACGCTCTTTGATATAAAATTTGATGTGATTTTTTCATCTTTGAATTGTAATATGCAAAGCAATGTATGAACTGCTATCGTAAATCTTGAACTAATTTTCATTGAATTATCCTAAATAAATATTAAAAATTATAATACATTTAATATCTTAATGCAAATAAAAAACATATTTTTATTAATCTAAATAGTACTTTTTGTATTTTAAGTTCATAAGATAATTTTATATATAAAAAATTAAAAAATTTAATTGTAATACTTGACATTACATTAAAATATGTTATTATAATTGTAATAATAATTATTACAATACTTTAATTAAAGATAAGATTTTATAAAAAAGGAGAATTAAAATGAAAATTGCAGTAATAGGAGCAAACGGCAAAGCCGGAAAATTAATTATGAATGAGGCATTAGAAAGGGGCTTAGATGTTACAGCTATAGTCAGAGATAAAACAAAAATAAATAACTCAAAAGTCAAAGTTATAGAAAAAGACTTATTTGATTTAACTAAAGATGATTTGAAAGAATTTGATACTGTAGTAAGTGCATTCGGAGTATGGGAAGAAAAAGAACTTGATAAGCATTCATTAGCTATGGAACATTTATGCAATATACTTGAAAACACAAATATAAGATTAATGCTAGTAGGAGGAGCAGGAAGTTTATATATAGACTCAAAAAAGCAATTGATGGAAAGCGAAACTTTTCCAGATATATTTAAGCCTCTTGCAAAAAGTATGCAAAAAGCATTTGATATATTAAAAAATAAAAAAGATGTTCTATGGACTTATATATCTCCTTCTGCAGATTTTCAAGCAGACGCAAAGAAAACGGGCGAATATAATATCGGATATGATGAGTTATTATTTAATTCCAAAGGCGAAAGCTCAATTAGTTATGCAGATTATGCTGCAGCTTTTGCAGATGAAATACAAAATAAAAAATATTTAAATCAAAGAATAACATTCTGTTCAAAATAATAATTATTACAAATAAAAAAGCTGATAAAGTAAAGAATAATATTTTATCAGCTTCATTTTATTTTTTCTATTTTACTTTTATTACTATTTATTTTAATTTTATGCTTCTAATGCTAAGTTTTAATGCTTAAACTCTATACTATGCATATTAGCTATATAAAATACAATAAAATGTAAAAAAGTTTATATTTTTTATGCTTAACTTTTTGTTTATTATTAATAAGCTAACAATATATATATTTTAATACAAAACTTCTTGACAATACATTATCTTTTATATATTATTTAATATCTAAATTTTTTATAATTAAAAGCTTAATGACTTACTTTTATTAATAAATGAGGAATAATAAATAATGAAATCATTAAAAAAAGAAATAATATACCCTATCATATTTGCATTGCTTTCTACACTATTTTTCTATAGCAATTTAACATTTTCTTATCTTCAAATGGGCGATGTTATACTTTGGGATATAAAAAATATTAAAGATGCAATATTCAGCGGAAATTTATATTTTTGGAATAATGCATATTTTACTACAGCATCTTCTTCAGCAGTACCAATTCATCCTAAATCTTTGCTTATAGCATTGCTTCCTAATGATATATATCCTCAGATTAGCATAATGTTTCATATTACTGTAATGGGATACGGCTTATTTTTATTTTTGAGAGAAAAAAAATTATCAGTAAAAGCATCTCTATTCGGAGCTACTGCCTTGATGTTTTCTAATTCAATAATAACATTAATACTGCCCGGACATTTAGGAAAATTTGAGACTTACTGTTATTTTCCATTTGTTTTATATTTTCTTTCAAAAGCAATGAATACTGAAAAATGGATTTATTTCTTTTTTACAGGTGCATTTTTAGGAACAGCATTTTTAGGCGGTGCTTTAGATGTTGCTATGTATTTCTCTTTATTTTTATCATGTTATTTTTTATATCTGCTTTATAATAAAAAAAATGATAAAAAAATAACAGACTTCTTAAAAACAGATATAAAAAAAATTATTATTTTATGTGTAAAGTTCGCATTAACAGCAGTATTTTCTTTTTTAATGTCTTTACAAATAATAATGATAACAAAAAATACTCAGGATATGGGAGCAGCTGGGGTTACAGATAAAAAACAGTTATGGGAATGGGCTACAAGATGGTCATATCCGCCTGAAGAAGTATTAGGATTTTTTATGCCCGGATTTTTCGGATACTACTCAGGAAGCCAAACTCATCCTTATTGGGGAAGAATAGCTAATATGAAAGGAGAGCCTAAAACTTCAAATTTCTCTCTCACTTCTGCTAATATAGGATATATAACTTTTATTTTTATAATATTTGCAGTATTTATAAGCAGAAAAAAATACAGCGAAAAATATTTTTGGATAGGAACAGCATTATTTTTCTTAACAGCAAGTTTCGGAAGATATTTCCCTATTATATACGGAGCTTTATTTCAAATACCAATATTCAGAGATGCAAGAAATCCTAATAAATTTATAGAGATTATACCTATACCTTTTGCAATACTATCATCATTTGCATGCGATTATATATTCAAAGCACTTGAAGCAAAGAAAGAGGATAAACTTCTTAAATATTTAGAAGATGATTATAAATATATAAATGCCGCAAAAAAAATAATGTATATAATAGCAATAGCATCTGCTGTATCAGCATTAATAACAATACTTGCAAATGGAATAATATATAATCATTTTGTTTCCGATTGGAAAGAAGCTAATGCAGCATTAATATCCAAAAATATATTTATGTCATTTATAAGATTAGCTTTAATATCTTCATCTGTACTGATTTTAATTAATTATGCTCTTTCATTAAAAGATATAACTATAAAAGATAAATTTATTCTTATAATTCCATTGATAGGATTTATATTATTTTCTGTGTACGACTTAGGACATATAGGCTTTCTTATAATAGGAAGTATTATAGTATTTTTATATATAATAATAGTAAATAGAGAAAACCTATTTTATAAATATATTCCTTATATGTTCATAGCAGTATTATTTTTAGATTTAACGCAAAGCGGAAATATGTTTATAGTGAAATCAAATTATAATCAAATGTACAATTCTACTCCTATAGTTGAGCATATATTAAATGAAAAAGGCAATAGAACAACAATGCCTATATTAATACCTTATTTATACAGATATACTACACATACAATGCCTTACTATAATATACCATTAACAGAGCCGCCTGCAGCAAGCCGATTATCAAAAGATATTACAGATGTATTTTCTTCATTCAGAATCAATGATTATGCAGGCTATCAGCCTAGACTTATGGATTTGCTTGGAGTAAGGTATATTTTAAGTCCTACATATTTGGATCAGTCTATACTTTCAAATGAGCTTATAAAAATAACAGAGTATCAGGATCAATTTTCTGCAGCCGTTTTATATGAACTTAAAGGCTATAGAAATAAATATGAATTTGTTAATAATGTTTATAATGCATCTGATTTCAATGACGGACTTGGAAGATTAACTATGCCTAATTTTAATTTAGCTTATGAAACTGTGCTTTTAAATAATTCAAGCAATTATATAAGCTTAAATAATCCTAATTCTATTTATATTGCAGAACTTCTTGAAGAAACAGATAAAAAAATAGTATTCAATGTGAAAACTCCTGAAAATGGAATTCTTATATCCAAAGAACGTTATAATACTGATTGGACTGTTACTGTAAACGGAGAGAAAAAAGAATTATTGAATGCCAATCTTTTATTCAGAGGAGTTTATGTTGAAGCTGGAGATAATAATATAATATTTGAATTTACTCCTTCAAAGAAATATTTGTACAGCACAATAATTTGCTGGATTATATTTATAATTTTATCTATTATAAGTATTTATAAATATTTTTTATATACAAAAGAAAATGATAATAGTTAAATAATTTATTTAATTTTATATATGCTTTATATTATTAATTAAAGCTATATCTATATTAAAATATTATAATAATGCAGGCAAAAACTATAAAAAATTAATCTTTATAATATTTGCTGTAATATTCATAGCTTTTTATAACTCTCTCTACATAATACTCAGTTTCTTCAATATCAATAAATCTGCCCGTTCTGTACATATTATTAGTGCCGTATTCTTCTCTCCATCTTCTGCCTCTTCCTGAACCTGCATTATAGCTTGCAGCAACAAGTATATAATTACTTGCTTTCTGACTGCTGAAAAGAAAGCCCAAATGAGAAACACCCAAATTAATATTCTGTTTAGGAATAGTTAAATCTAAAGGATTATATCTGTATCTAGCCTTTTTATTTTCTGCAGCAGCAGTTGCAGGCATTAGCTGCATAAGTCCCATAGCCCCAACCCAAGACCTAGCCTTAGGATCAAATAAGCTTTCCTCTCGCATTATAGCATATACAAAAGCAGGCTCTATCTTATAATATTTAGCCTCAGGTATAACATATTCATCAAAATATCTAGGATATACCCTCTTTCTAAACTCATCGGGAAGCAAATCAACATTATCAGAATAAGGATATCCGAAATATTTTCCTATATTGGCAGATATTTGTATAAGCCTCTTTGTATTGCCCGAATCTTTAAATATTTTCTCAGCAAAATAAAATAAAGGATAAGTTACCTGCGTCTTTTTAAATATTTTGTTAAATTCAGTGTATGCATTATCATAATCGCCGTAATAATATAAAACTATAGCTTTATTAATTTCTCTTCTAGTCTGAATTGATAATTCATTAAATAAATCATTTTCATCTCTGTCAGCATACATATCCTTTACAAATCTATTTTGCATAAGAATATTTTTAGCCATATCCCTAGCCTCTTTAATCAAATTATCTTCTTTTCCTGTAGAAACATAATTCAAAAACTGTATCTTATTAAGCATCTCCATAGATTTAGTAAAATTATTATTTGAATAATATTTTTTAGCTTCATTTAAATGATAAGTATTGCTAAGCTCAACATTAGACACCATACTTTTATCAGCAAGGCTCAAAGCACCTTTAATAAAATAATGACTTTTGCTTGTAAGGAGTGTTTTCATTAAATAATTATCTCTTATATCATTATCTCCAAACTCTTCGGCAGTCCACATATTCCAAGATAATGCAAAATCATGACGGAAACTTGGATATCTTTTTTCCAAAGCCTTTACAGCAAAATATGTTTCTGTTTTATTTTTTAATTTCAAAGATTTTCTTAAATATGATTTCAAGGCAAGTTCTGTATGCCAGCTTTTAGGAAATTTATTCATTACATTTGTTAAATATTTTTTTGCCTGAACTAAATTATTTTTATTTAAGCTAATATTAACAAAATTATTATATATTCTTGGTATATAATCATCTTTAGGATATTCTTTCATAAAGGTATTATATAATTCAATAGATTTATCATAATTTTTTAATTTATCATAATTATCTGCCGAATGGTAAAGAGCCAATCTTCTATATGATTTATTATTTGTATTTGATAAATATTCATCAAATAAAGAAGCTGCATTAGTTCTATTTCCAGACTGCTGATTTATTCTAGCCATATAGTATATAGAATTTACTTTATATGAATTTTTATCATATAAATCTTTGAAATATTTTAAAGATGTTTTTCTGTATCCAGCCTCATAAAGTATAGAAGCCGTTTTAAATTTTAAATCATTTGGAAAGGATAAAATTTCATTTTCAAAGTTATTATTATAATATACAGCAGCCTCCCTTAATCCAAATCTTTTTAAAAGCTCATAAGCTATAATTTTGGCTTTATTAGTATCATCTGTATTTCTTAAAGCCCTTATTCCTACAAACTCCTTAATCCATTTTTGTGTATTGCCGTTAAAGAAATTGCTTATAGGATAATCATCTCTATAAAATTCAGCAAGTGCCTTGTACTGCTCAGCATAAGGGTATAATGATGATCTAGGATAGTCTTTTATTAATAAAGAATATAAATCTACAGCCTCATCATACATACTAGCATATAAAGCACTTTTAGCCGCATAATATACAGCATAATCTCTTATAAGCATATCTTCTTCTGTATTTATTATATTTGTAAATTGATTATAAGCCTCTAAATATTTTTTTCTATTATGAAGTTCTAAAGCAGTTTTATAATTAATTTTATTTTTAGATATAATATTTTTCTCAAGCGATATATCCTCAGCACCTAACATCGATGTCATAATAATAACAATAACTTCAAAAGAAAAAGCAAAAATTAAAACTCTCTTATTAAAAATCTTAAAAATATTATTTTTCATTACAAATTAATCCGAAATAGTTTTTATATGATAATTATTATTGTATTGTTTTTTTTATTTTTTGCAAATATATTTTATATTATTAATAACTTAAATTATTTTTTTAGTTTAAACTTATAATAAACTATAATATTTTTAAAAAAATTATAGTTTGTAAAAAATTAATAAATAATATATTTAAGAAATAAATTTTTTTCAAACCTGCAATAAAAAAGACTTATACTGATTAATCAATATAAGTCTTTAATTTATTAATATTATAAATTAATTTCCCCAAACATCTGGTTCAAACTGTTTATTTACTCTATTATAATCAACAATATCAATTCCGTCATAATAGAACTTTAATATTTCCTTATAATCTTTTTTTACTTGTGCCATACCATAAGCACCCCATTGACACATACCTACTCCATGTCCGCTTCCTTTACCAGTAATTATAATGCCGTTATCAACTTTTTTTATAGTAAAATTAAGAGAAGGTACTACTTTAGGAGAAAGAGTGCTTCTAAAATCTCTTGAAGTAATATCGCTGTTGTCAATTTTTATATTAGTGGCTTTACCTGATTTAGGGTCTGTGCTTATACCTATAGAAGATCTTTCGCTTGCATGCACAGAATAATTAGCCAAATCATTATTAAGCTCATTATAACTTAAAGCATTAGTCCAAGGTTTTATTTGTGCATTACAATAAGGGCAGGAAACTCCTTCCAAATAAGGAACAGCAACACCGAATACATTTTCAGCACTATCGGTATGACCGCTGCATAATGCACTAAAATATGTAGCTATAACTTTGCCTTTATAAACTGCTATCTCATATCTAGTTCTATCAACCGCCTGTTCTACAGACCAATTCATTTTTTCTTTACCGTTATAAACTTGATATTTAGTTGTATTATCAACATCAAACGGAGCTTTATCAGCATTTTTTAATATATGATACATTGCATAAGTTCTAGCAGCTACAGCCTGAGCCTTTAATGCTTCCATAGGCCAGTCAGGAGACATTTCATGAGGAAGTACTCCTTTCACATAGTCTTCAATATTAAGTTCATTAACTGCTATCATAGTATCATTATAAGGAATAAACATTAAAGAACCATAATATTCCACTCCATTTAAAACAAATCCGTCTTCTGTTTCAAAAACTATTCCTTCTTTATAGACTCCTACATCATTAACCTTTAAGCCTAATCTGTTTTCTACTACCATTACAGTTTCATTAGTTAATGCAGATATAATTTCGCTTTCATACTTATAATTATATGCTTTATAAGGACCTTTAATATTAATAGTGTATGGTGCTTTTACATCTGTAAGATGCACTCTTATAATATTCTGATTTGCAAATACATATATACTATTTACAGCTAATAAAACAAGCAGTAAAAGTAATTGCTTCTTAACTCCCATAATTTTACGCCTCCTTGCGATATATAAAATTGTTCGTCAAAATTATCGGTTATTTCAAAACTTACTTTATTTATTTTAATTCTACTTGTTTTGATTCTTTATTTTTCCAATCAATTTTAAATTTTTTCCAATTGTTTTTATCAAATATATTATCTTTAACAAAATAATAATAATTAAAGTTATATGAATTAGTTAATTGTGCTTCAGCCTTCCAAGAATCAACACTTATTATATTAACTCCATTATTTTTATAATCATTTGTTATAATTTTATTGTTAAATGGATTTACTGCATTATCAATATGTTTAGTTGCTAAATATGGAGTATCAGCTATAGTCATAAAATTGGTGTTAATTTTTATATTTCCTTCACTATTAAAATCTTTAAACATTAATATTGGATTTATATAAGCTACAAAAGATAAATTATTAGAATATAAATAATTATTATATACATCTGCTCCATGATCTGAAACCACTATTATTTTAGTGTTATTATAAATATTATTGTATTTTAAATATTTTATAATCTTTATTAAAGAATTAATAGCAGCAACATTAGCATAAAAAAATCTGGCATTAACTTCACTGCCGTACATATTTAAATCCTTATTATCAATATCTTTCACAATCAAATGAGGTAAAAAGTCAGAATTGAAATAATAAGGATCATGTGTAGTTAAGTTATATATCATATTATAATAATTACCGTTTTCATTAATATTGATAAAATTAGTTATAGAATCCAAAACAGAATAATATCTTATGGTTGAATTGAATCTAAAAAAAGAAGTGCTAGATAAAAACCAGCCTGTATTATCATAAAAACTGTATCTTAAATTTATAGGCATCATTCTAAATAATGAAAATCTTATAGATTTATTTTTTTGATCTATTTCTAATGTTTTTTCAAAATTTATATTTGTTCCTCCAAAATAAATGTTCAAGCTGTAATTTTGAATATAATCTGTTAAATATGCTGAAATATTAGTATAATTATCAAATATACTCAAGTCTGAACCTGTAAGATTAGCACCATCAGGTTCTAATAAAACCGACTTATATCCGTATTTTTCTAATGATAACGGTACTGTTAATATAGATTCACTATGCTTATTTTTTAAAATATATTTGCCATTTGTACTTAATTCATAAGGCAAGTAATCATAACCGCCGTATAAAGAAGCTGTTGTTATAGTTGATTGGCTAAAAGAAACCGTATTGGGATATATTATAAATCCGTCTAATTCTTCCTTATATTCAGGAAACTTCTCAAATGCCTGCAGCCAATAAGAATTAACAGCTTTATCAATAAATAAAACTATTATATTACTGCCTGTTTTTGACAAATTAAATATTTTAAAACTTGATAATTTTACTTGGTTTTTGTTTTTTATATATTTAAGTTTTATATGATATTTATATATATTTGAAATATTTAAAATAGAAATAATTAATAAAACGGATAATATGATATAATTTATATTAATAAAAAATATACTTTTATTAAATCTTAAAACAAAAACTAAAATAATACTAGCTGCAAATGTTAAAGAAAAACTAAGTAATAACTCTTTAAAAGAAAATTTTAGTAAATCAGCATTATCAAATAAAAACTCATTATTTATATTTATATAATTTCCTGTCATTACAAAAGTATTTATCATAGCAAAAATAACAAAAAATAAAGCTAGTAAAGTCAAATAGTTTTTAATTTTTTCTGAAAATAAAACATAAATAAACATAGGATACAAAAAAAATAGTCCTATACTCATAGATAAGTCATTTATAATCAAATAAAAAGGAGATGAAAATTCATGCGGTGAATTAGATATAAGAGATGATAATATAAAAAGCCCTGAAGTAATAGTAATTGCTAAACAAGAAGATATCATCAATCTTAATCTATTTTTTTCAAAAGATTCTATTAAATAATGTTTATTAAATATAAACTTATATATATTTGACATATTTATTATTATGGTTATGAACAGTAAAAATAAATATATATTAATTGAATAACTTCTAGGAGAAAGCCTATAATATATAATAATATCATCTTTTATATTTTCAAGATTATCTTTTAAAATAAAAGTGCATATTATTGAACTATCGCCAAAATATTCAATACTAACTATTTTATCATCAAATTTGTCTTTACTGCCAATGAACGAAAATATATCACTAGTAATAAAAATTTTACTATAATATCTTACTTTAGCAGTATAAGAATATCCGTATCTGTCATTTATAAATTCAAAATCAGATAAATATGCTTTTCTCTCTATGCCAGCTAAAGAAATAAGTAATATAAATAAAACTGTAATAGTAATAAAAAATATATTATAGGCTTTTAATAATTTATATTTATTTTTTACAAATATACTATAAAGTTTATATTCTATAATTAGATTTTTTATTAAAGAAAATAAACAGTTAATAGTCCAATAAAATAAAAGCCCTGAAGGTGAATTATATAATAAAACTAAAAATATTAATGACACTATATATAAAGGCAGACTTTCTTTAAACTTTAATTTTCTTGCATAAACGAATCCAGCAAGCAGACTAAATAAAGTCATTAAAAAAGGAAGCAGATTAATGCTGATATTTCCAATATTTATTAAAGCATCAGGCTGAGATAAGTCTTTAATAAATAAAAAACTCTGAGTGCTTAATCCCGTTAAGCTATGTACGAAATTATATGCCGCCATAAAAAAAGGTATCTGTATTAAAAGTCCTAAAGTACCTCTAAAAGCATATATAGTTTTATAGCCGTTTATTCTTTGACAAGTCCTTATCAAAAGATATCTTTGATCTCCTTTATATACTGCCTTAATATTATCTATCATCGGTTTCATTTTATCTTGAATAGCTCTTTCTTTAGCCTGCCAAGATTCTGCTATATTATATAGAGGAAGCGATAAAAAATTGATGCATAAACTAAGTAAAAATAAACTTATGCCGTAACTAGATTGAAATACATTATTAAATAAATAAAATAATATTTCTATAATAAACTCTATGGGATAAATAAAAATATTATAGAGTATATCAAAAAACATTATAATACTCCCGAAAAACTAACCTTTTTAGAGTTTATAATATTTTTGATAAACAAATGGTATGTTTTTTCTATGTAATATAATAAATTTATTGCTGTTGACTGTTGACTGTTGACTGTTGACTGTTGACTGTTGACTGTTGACTGTTG
>NZ_CAJTQJ010000011.1 GCF_910578695.1 uncultured Brachyspira sp. | reverse complement strand
GTTATTAAACTTGTATCAATACTTCCGAGATTGATATTTTCATCTCTTACTAATTTTTGTAATTCTTTTTTAGTTTTTGGTTTAAATTCTTTTTCCATTTTTTCTCCTATATGTCTGCTTTTTTAATTTTAGTTTTGCTTAATATTTATAAAAACTAATTCTTCAAGGTTTTGTAGTATGCCTCTCATTGCTCTATTTAATGCGATAACTTGCTTTCTTCTGTCTATACTATCTATATCAAAATTGATATTTAAAGATTTGGCAAACATTTCCAAAAATATCCTTGAAGTTCTGCCGTTACCCTCGCGAAATGGATGCAAAAAATTAAGTTTACTCCAAAGATTTGCTAATTTTTTGCTATAAAGTTTGCGGCTTATGTTTATAGAATATTCAGCCCCACTATGCAAATTATTAAGATAAGTTTGAGTGATTTTACTAGAAGCAGAAAATATAGAATCTGCATAGCTTTCAAGCTCATCTCCGCGGCAAAACTGTATAATATATTTGCTCAATTTACCGCTAAATCCTAGCTCATATCTATCTTTGCCTGCCCATTCAAAAATATCTTGAAATATATAGCAATGTATTTGTTTATATTGAGCGTAACTAAAATCTTTAAAGTCCCAAAATGCGATATCTCGCTTTAGCTCTATGGCTCTAAGTTTTGTGAGTTCCCGCATTTTGGATTCCAGCTCCTTACCGCATAGCCCAAGCTTATTATATGTTATCAGATCATCAAAGCTGCTATTGTTGTTTAGCTGCATAGGCTCGCATTTGTTCTTTAAGCTCATCCCACTCGTCAAGAGGCAAAATATCTCTTATCCACTCATCTGGGTCAGTCTCATAGCGATAGTCTTCTTCTCCGTCTTCGTTTATGCCTGTATAAACTGCGGGCTCGTCCCAAATTTCATTTTCACATAGCTCTATATAATGATTAAATCCTTCTATAACTTGCTCAACATCTCCTCCTGCTTTATCTATGAGAATCTCAACTACAGGCGGCATTTTTTCATTAATAAAATCAAGTTTCCACGCTTCTAAGACTGATTTCAATACGATACTCCCATTGCTATATGTAGTATCTAATAAGCTTTCATCACTAATATTATTTTCTTCAAATCCTTGCAGGATAGAATCTTTAGTGCCAGTCAAATAAAAAGGAATTTCTCTTTTGTCATTGTCATCATCATATTCTTCTTTATATTTGCCGTGTTTCTCCTGCCAAGAATTTCTAATAATATCAATAATCTTAGCCGTATCAATATTATCATATTCATACGCTACATTGAAAGGTGTCTTGCCATCATTATTACGTATAAATGGGTTAAAAGAACTGCCTATCATTGCAGCTGCATCGTATTTGTCTAATCTTGCTGCATGATGAAGCAATGTATTGCCATCTTCATCTTGCCTATTTGCCAACTCCTCATCAATAATTAAGATTTGAAGCGTATCAAAATCATCATTTTCTAACGCCTTCAAATAATGTTTAAAATTTTTTTTTTCCATTTGGTTCTCCTTTTTATATATTATTTTTAATTATACACATTTTTTATTATTTATTTATAATTCAGATACAAAATAATATTTAATTGCTTGCTTACATACCTGACTTAAGATATATAATGTACAAGATAGATTAATAATCTTTAAGAGAGATGACATAATTTGTATAATTTTGTATTTTATATATGATATTTGTTTATTACCCTCCAAAAATTATTTTTAGGAAGAGGGTAATTTTTATATAGTTTAATTCCGATTTTGTAAATTTACAGACGGCAGATTTTTTAAAATAAAAATGCTGTGCTGTGCTGTGCTGTGCTGTGCTGTGCTGTGCTGTGCTGTGCTGTGCTGTTATCATACTATTCTCCATTGCAACATTATAAATTGATGCAAATATATATCATAATTTCTATTTAATGTCAAATTATTAATTATTTTATTAATGATAGCAATAAACTCCCTGACAAGCAACTTCCTGTTTATAGCTTTAATAAGTATTGCTATTATTAATAATGTCAGGCACTCACAACTTTTATATTTGACTTTATAGTATTTTTTTATACAATCATCATACATATTTAAAACCTGATGACAGTATTGATTGAATTATAATTTTAATGTATTATAATGATTTAATTGAGTTTAATGATTTAATGCGAATAAAAAATTTAAGGCAGCGATGAAATTTTATAAGGAGCATAAATTATTATGAATATAAAATCACTTCCAAAATGGGATAATTATTATATAAATACTGATAAAAATTATAAATTTCAAGCTGATAAAAAAGAACGTCCTCCATTAACAGGAAAAAATAGATATGTTCCTCAAGGACTTTATGATGAAAAATGGGGCAATGTTTATGATGCTTATGGCAAAGCAGATTTAACACCTTATTATATAGAAGCTCTAACAAGCGATGATGATAATGATGTTAATTTCGGAGTGTACGGACTTTACTCTGCTGCTACTCATCAAGGAAGTGTTTATAAATCTTCAAAAATGGCTGTTCCTTATTTGGCTGATTTACTTAAGCTTAATAATAATGCTTCAGAATGGGGATGTATATTTCTTGCAAGAATAGCATTAGGGGAAAGTCATTTTATAAATACACCATTCTTTTATAAAACTAAATATTATGGTACTGTTAAAAAATATAAAAATGAAATACTTGATTATTATAATAAAAGCAATTCACTTGAGGCTATGAGATTATTATGCTTTATTTCAAACTCTTTAGATGAAATATTAAATTTTTCTTATGATGAATGTTTAAAATTAGAAAACGGAAATAAAAATAATGCTTATATCCGTCAGGCTTCAACTTTATTAATACAAGGTTTTACATCTGCAAAGCATAATTATAAAATTTCTAATAAGTACTATTATAAAGAATATCCAAATATTAGCGATATTAATAACATAAAAAAATTAAAAGTTAATAAACATATTGAAGAAGTTTATAATATTATGAACAGCAGCAAATCTCTTTTAGTAAGAGCCTCTGCTGCAATTTGTTTAGCTTATACAGGAATATTTAATAAAGATATTTCAGATTTACTTTTATACATAGCTGAAAATAATTGTTCAGGTGTTGATTGGGTATGGGACGATAATTTTTCTAATATTGCAAAATATGCTTGGATATATTCCAGCGATATTGAAACATTATTAAGCATTGAAGACATCAAAACAAATACTAATATTGAAGATGATGTTAATAATAATGATATATTGATAGAAGCTGTTATAAGAGTTTTTCCATATAAAGATAAAAAAGAAGAATTAGTAAACCATAATTTGAATGATATACAAAAAAGAGTATTAAAAAAAATAGTTGATAAAGCTCCTAATTTGCTTGGAAGTTATCATATAGAAGCTATTAATATGCCTTTAAATATTGAAGCTGCAAAAAGACTTATAGATGATGATTATATAAAAAATAAAATTCTATGCAGAATAATTGATTCAAAACCTTTATGGTATATGATAGAAGAATCACTTATAAAAAAAGATGAAAAAACTATTACAAATATTCTTATTAATAATAATGTAGATGCAATGAAATTATTATTTGAAATATATGCTCCTATAAAAAATACTATTATTCCTATACAAAATATTATTAATAGAGAAATAATAGAAAATACTTTAAATATATACAGAAGTTTTGATGATAAAAAAATATTAAATGAAAATAACAGCATTCTTTTATCTTCTATAGCTGACTGCCTATCTATTAATATAGAAAATTATAAAAATGAAATATTTAATTATTTGAATGAAACATTAATAAAAGTAAATGATTTTGAAGATGATTATGATTATGATGATAAATTAAATGGAGAATATGTCGGAGTATTTTTGCTGACATTAGGGCGTTCAAAATTATTAGATGAAAAATATTATAAATTAGTTCGTCCTTATCATAAATATATTGAATATTCAGTTTTTCCAAGCAAATTATTTTTTGAGCTTTTAGGCTATACATCTTTAGAGCATCAGGAAATTATAAAAAAACAATTCAATATAAAAAATATTTAAAATTCTGTCACATACTAAATAACATAATATAGAAGTGATAATTTTTATTAAATTTAGAGCTTATATAACTTATCAAAATAAAATTCTTTACAATTTGAAATCTATTTAGTATAATGTTAATTATTATTAGTATGATATTAATTGCAATAATAAAAAAATATTAATTTAAAAAAAAGGAATTATTATGCTCGCTGAAGAACTGCAGGAATTAAGAAAAGAAATTGACAAAATAGATAAAAAAATAGTAAATTTAATAGATGAAAGAATGAAAATAAGCATAAAAGTGGGAGAAACAAAAAAGAAATACAATGCTCAAATATTTGATCCTAAAAGAGAAAAAGAAGTTATACAAAATAAAATAAAATTACTTGAAAATAAAGAATTATCAGGATTAATTACAACTATTTACAGCGAGATAATGTACACTTCAAAACAGCTGCAGAAATATTTAATTGACAAAAGCGATGACAATAAAAACAATAATAATAAAAAAAATAATAATAAAGAGAATATAAAATATAATGAAAAAATAGTTTATCAAGGAAGAGAGGGCGGAAACGGATATGAAGCTGCATTAAAATTCTTCGGAGAAAATGCCAATCTTATAAAAAAAGAAAATTTTGATGATGTACTTGAAAGTATAAGAAATGGGGAGAGTTATTACGGAGTTCTGCCTTTAGAAAATTCTTCCACTGGTATGGTTAATGAGGTTTTGGATATACTTGCTGATTATAACTGCAAAATAGTAGGGGAAATTTATCTGCCTATAGAATACGGACTTATGGCAAAAAAAAATACCTGTATAAAAGATATTAAAAAGGTTATATCTCATCATCAGGCTTTGAAGCAATGCTCTAATTTTATAAAAGCAAATAATTTTGAAACTATTACAGCATCAAATACTGCCGAAGCTGCTTTTATAGTTTCAAATAGCGATGATAAAAATACGGCATCTATTTCAAATAAAAATGCTTATAAATTTTATGATTTAGAAATGCTGGAAGAAAATATTGAAAATATAAATGGAAATACTACCAGATTTATTATAGTAGCGAATTATGATAATGCTTTAAAAAACGGTAATAAAATGACTATAAGATTTCTGCTTCCGCATAAAAATGGAAGTTTGGCATATTCTTTAAATAAATTAAAAAATTTTAATTTGGTTTCTATAGTTAGCCGCCCTCATACTGAAAGAAAATGGCAGTATTATTTTTATGTTGATATGACAGGCGATTTTGACAGATATAAAAAAGAATTTGAAGAGTTTGAAAAAAGTACTGAGAATTTAATTATTTTAGGAATTTATGATGAATAATAAAACTATATTCTTAATAGGGCTTCCAGGCTGCGGAAAAACTGCTTTATCAAAAATGCTTGCTGAAAAGTTAAATTATAGTTTGTATGATACGGATTCCTATATAGAAAAAAAAGAAAATAAAAATATAACAAATATTTTTGCGGATAACGGAGAGAATTATTTTAGAAATATCGAAAGCGAAGTATTGGAAGAATTAAGTAATTTTAATAATGCTGTTATATCTACGGGAGGAGGTATAGTATTGGCAGAAAAAAATAGAAAAATTATGAAATGTAAAGGAGTATCCGTTTTTATAGATAGAAATCCTGATATTATACTCAAGAATATAAATGCTGAAGAAAGACCATTATTGGCAAAAAATAAAAATAAACTGCTTGAACTTTCCAAACAAAGAGATGATTTATACAGAGAAACAGCACATATTATATTTACGCATAATACTTGGGAAGATAATATAGATAATACTTTTATGAAATTTTATGAATATATTAAAATAATTCTTTAATAATTTCAGGATATTTAATATATTCTATTTTTTTATTTTCTGCTTCATTATCAAATTCTGTCATATAAACTTTTATAGGTTCTACCTGACTTCTAATATAATTGATAACATTATTTGAAATAAATAAATCTTTTTTTATATTTATTATGATAAAAGGTATTTTAAAGCCTCTGGTATGAAATAATTCAGTCTGCTCTAAAGCTGAATGTATAATATTAGAATCATATTCTACAATAGGTATTATATGAATCTCATTTTCTTTTTCTATATCTAATATCAGATCCATAAAATTATAATTTTCTTTTATAGGAGTATATAAAGATAATGATTCAAACACCATATAATCATAAATATCTTTATTTTCATATATTAAATCTGTAATATCCCTTTCATCTATTTTTGTATTGATACTATGAAAAGGCGATATATTGCCGTTAGAGGCATAAGAAACAAATATTTCTGAAGCTTTTAGAGCAGTTTTATTCTTTACATATTCGCAGTCAAACAATTTATTACCTCGTACTCCCATAACAAAAGGCTTGTAGTAACATACTGTTTTATTGAGCATTTTTAAAGATGATGCTATATGAGAAGAAATATATGTTTTACCTGCACCAATCTTATCAGATATAATACAAAATAGTTTCATCAAAATTACCCTTAAAATTTAAATATCTTTAACAATTACTTTTATTTTATATTTTATTTTCTCATTAGCTTTTAAATATGTTTTTCTGCAGCATACTATAGTAGAATTCTGATAATTCATTTCAAGTTTATCAACAGCATCAGATATTGTAAAATTAGGCATATATAAAAATTCAGTTTCTTCGCTTGCTTCCATTAATATTTTAACCTTTATATATCCCTCATCAGCCATACCGAAAACTGTACCGCTATATTCTCCGCAGTATGAAAGATTATTAGATATTTTTTTATCGCCTCCTATATAATATCTGTCAGGTTCATTCCCTGCAAGTAAAGTTATATTATTTTCTAGGGCATATACAAACTCTGTATCCTCATTAGATTTATTTTCTATAATAGATTCAATATGAAAACTTCCGTCATTATTTACTATATACCTTTTCATCAAACGAATATCTTTTCCATTAACTTTAGAAATTTTTTCATAAGATACTGTTGCATAATCTTTATTAATAAGATTTTCTACATTATCATAATGTAATTTATAAAAGTCAGCATTTTCTTCATATTTTAATAATTGAAACTCCTCTGCAGAAGGCATTTTATTTAAGAAATGATCCACACCGAATACTTTTTCATTTTTATCAAATACCAAATATTTAGCTATATTATCATCAATTTTTTTACCTATTTCATGTATTGATACATGTTCATTATCATCATTTTTATTATTAGAATTTCTTAAAGCAGCTATATGATAAGCCTCCTCTCTTCTTTTAATACAGTCTATTAAATTTATAGGATTTTCTTTTTTCAAATCCCATTCTATTATAGAGCCGCTTAAAGTATGGAAAATTAATCCCGAATTTTCACAGGAAATCATAATCTCATCTCTGCCGTCCATATCAAAATCTAAATTATGACTTAAAAAATATTTTCTTCCGTAAATTTTTTCCAAAGATATAGAAGCAGCCTTAATCAAATTTGAATAAGTGGCATGTCTTAAATTATTGAGATAAAGCCCGCCAAATGTACCATGCCAATAAGGGCAGTTACATTGTCCTTTAAGTAAATATTCTAAAGCATTTTCCTTTTCTTTATAATTAGATTCAGTAATTTCTCCTATCATATTAGAAACAAATATCATTCTTTTATTCATTCTATTACTTTCAGAATATTTGCTGAAGAAATTTCTCCAAAAACCTCCTCTCATAAATCTGCTTATAATCTCATTATCTTGAGATTTTTTTAATTCTTCTTGTTTTATGTGAAATTCATCTTGAACTTTGGCAGGAAGCACCCAAGTAAGCATCTCTTCATAAGAACCTGTTGGTATATAAATTTTTGATATAGGATAATATTTTTCCATATATTCACTATATGTAGTAGTAATGATTGTATCTTTTTCTCTAGTAAGAGCATCAAAAAACTTTTCAAGCCATTTATCTTCATAAACCCATTTTTGTGTTCCAGGCCAATCTCCGTATTTTTCTCCGTCATCATGAAGAACCACAACCCTATCGCCTTCTTCTGTTGCTATTGATTTCAAATATTCAATAGACTTTTCAGCTTCTCTGAAAGGTACTAAATAACGAAGCTCCTGAGATATTGGAAATATATTTAATTTGTAATTTTCACTATCAGTTATAAAATATCCGAACATATTTTTAGTATCTATCCCTGCAGTCAAAAACTGAGAGTCATCAAGCATTATATATTTTATTCCATTCATAGCTAAATTTTTAACTAATGAAGGCTCCCAAACTCTCTCGGCAATCCAAGCACCCTGAGGAGTAATATTAAATTTATCTTCTATATATCTATTTAATTTTTTTATTTGTATATCTTTATCCTTATCAGGTATTGAAGGCATTATAGGTTCATAAAAACCGCCGCTTTGTATTTCTATTCTTTTTTCTTCAGCAAGTCTTTTTAAAGTATAAATATGTTCAGGATGATTTTTCTCAATCCATTCTAATAAACATCCTGTATAATGAAAATTAAATTTGATATCTTTATACTTTTCTAATATTTCTAAAAATGGTTTATAAGATTTTTGATATGTACTTTCAAATACAAAGTCAAAATTACCTACAGGCTGATGATTATGATTTCCTAGTATTAGATTAATAGTTTTCATGATAATACCCTATTCAATTTGAAATTTATTACTCAGCAATTTCGTAATAATAAATATTAACATAATTCTATACTAAATAAGTCTTTTTGTAAAGTATTTGTTTAAAATATTACTCTAAACAGTATTGACTTTTTATTTTTTTTTATTTATTATATATAATTATCAAAAAACTAGAATTTTAAGGATTTTTATATGTGCGGAATAGTTGGATATATAGGCGATAATAATGCTTCGGATATATTAATGCATGGATTATCTTCTTTAGAGTACAGGGGATATGACTCTTCTGGTATATCTATAGTTGATTCTAAAAATGATATTATCACATTCAAATCTGAAGGAAAACTTGAAAATTTGAAGAATATTTTAAAAGACGAAAAAAATATAATATCAAATATAGGAATAGGACATACAAGATGGGCAACTCACGGGGCACCGTCAGATATTAATGCTCATCCTCATTTTACAGAAAGACTTTCGCTTGTACATAATGGTATTATAGAAAACTATAAAGATATAAAAAATGATTTGATAAAAAAAGGATATAAATTTTTATCAGAAACTGATACTGAAGCTGCTGCCAATTTAATAGATTCATTATACGAAGGAGATCCTTTAACTGCAATAAAAAAGGCTTTAGAAATTATAGAAGGTTCATACGCATTCGCTATAATTTTCAAAGATGATATTAATAAATTATATGCCGTTAGAAAATCAGCTCCTTTAATAGCTGCTTTGGGAAAAGGAGAAAATTTTTTAGCATCTGATATACCTGCAATATTAAAATATACAAATAAATATGTTTTAATAGATGACGGAAATATAGTAGTTTTAGAAAAGGATAAAATAAATATATATGACAATAATTTGAAAAAAATAGACTATGAAATACTTGAAGCAAATTGGACTATAGAGCAGGCTGAAAAATGCGGATATGATCATTTTATGCTTAAAGAAATTAATGAGCAGCCTAAAGCACTTCTTGATACTATAGAGCCTAGAATAGTTCATGGGCTTCCTAATTTTGAAAGAGACGGAATTGAAGATGAAAGTTTTTGGACATTTTTTGACAGAGTATATATAGTAGGATGCGGTACTGCTATGCATGCTGCTATGATAGGAAAAAGACTTATAGAAGATAATTGCAGAATACCCGTAGAATGCGAAATAGCTTCTGAGTTTAGATATAAAAATCCAATACTGACAGAAAAAACTCTTTCAATATTCATATCTCAGTCAGGAGAAACTGCCGATACTTTAGCGGCATTAAATTTAGTTAAAGAAAAAGGATACAAAACTTTAGCTATAGTAAATGTAAATAGTTCTTCAATAGCAAGAAATGCTGATTATGTTATATATACTTATGCAGGACCTGAAATATCAGTTGCTTCTACAAAAGCTTATTCTGTACAAATGGCTATAATGTATTTAATAGCTTTTAAAATAATATCTGCAAGAAATATTAAGGATAACGATTATATCAAAATACTTATAAAAAATTTACTTAATACTATTGATTCTGTAAATAAAGTACTTTCTATGAATGATGAAATAAAGAGTTTATGTTTAGATTATAAAGATGTTAATAGTATATTCTTTATAGGCAGAGATTTAGATTATTATCAAGTTATGGAAGGAGCTTTAAAGATGAAAGAGATTAGCTATATTCATTGCGAGGCTTATGCAGGAGGAGAGCTTAAACACGGAGCTATATCTCTTATCGTAGATAATACTCCTGTAGTGGCATTAGCTATACAGGAAAAGATACTTAGTAAGATGATAAGTAATACAAAAGAAGTTATATCAAGGGGTGCTGATGTTTTACTTTTTGCTAAAGAAGATGCTGATATAGATAAAGATTCATACAAAAAAATAATTTATCTGCCTAAAGTTGAAGATATGTTTATGCCTATAGTCTCTATAGTAGCATTGCAATTATTAGCTTATCATACATCTGTAATTAGAGGATGTAATGTTGATAAGCCTAGAAATTTAGCTAAAAGTGTTACAGTAGAATAATATAAAATAAAAAATCTTGTATTTTATTAAAAAATATTTTTTAAATACAGGATTTTTTTATGTATATAATATATTAATAAATAATTATTATAATTGTATTTTTTTATTAATTGATTTATTATTAACATAATTTTTAAATATTTAATTTTATATTATAAGTATTTAATTTTATATTGAAGGAATATATTTTGAGAACTATAAGACTTGATATAGAAACCAGAGAGAAAAGTTTTTTATCCCCTGCCGCAGCATTTTCATCAGACAGCAAAGGAACAGCATATCCGAGAGAAAAAGATGATATAAGAACAATATATATGCAAGACAGAGACAGAATAGTACATAGCGAATATTTTAGAAGATTAAAAGATAAGGCTCAGGTTATAATGCTTTCCGTAGGAGATTTCAGAACAAGACTTACACATACACTTGAAGTTATGCAAATAGCAAGAAGCATAGCAAGGGCATTGAGACTAAATGAAGATTTAACAGAAGCTATTGCATTCGGGCATGATTTAGGACATTCTCCATTCGGACATGCAGGAGAAAAGGCTATATC
Source organism: uncultured Brachyspira sp. (assembly GCF_910578695.1). Taxonomy (GTDB): domain Bacteria; phylum Spirochaetota; class Brachyspiria; order Brachyspirales; family Brachyspiraceae; genus Brachyspira. Next base: position 48,093 of record NZ_CAJTQJ010000011.1, on the reverse strand, counting down.
AAAATATTTTAAAGGTTTTCATCATTCTTCGCATTCTTTAAGAGTAGTAGAACATCTTGAAAAAGGCAAAGGACTTAATTTAAGTTTTGAAGTAAGAGACGGCATTATAAAACATACAAAAGGAAAAAATGGAAAACTTATAGCAAGCTCATCAGGACCTGCTACTAATGAAGGTATGATAGTAAGGATATCTGATACTATAGCTTATGCCAATCACGATGTTGATGATGCTATTAGATACGGACTTCTTAAATATGAAGATTTACCTAAAGATATTGTTAATGTTCTCGGAACTACTTATGGAGAGAGGGCTGATACTATGATTATGGGTGTAATAGAAGCAAGTATGGAAAAAATGGAAATTGATATTGATAAAAAAGTTTTAAATGCTGTTAATAATTTAAGGGCTTTTATGTTTAAAACTGTTTATGAGAGCAAAGCAATATTAGAAGATGTTGAAAGGGTTAATAGAATAATATCAACAATATTTGAATATTTATTAAAGCATAAAGAAATCATAGAGGAAGATACTTTATTTAAAAAGGCAAATATCCCCTATAACAGCGATGAAGAATTAGTAAAAGATTATGTTGCTCATCTTACAGATTCAGAGGCTATTAATCTTCATAAAAAAATTACTTATGGAAAATTTAATTATATTTAATAATAATTTTATAAAACATAACATTAATAAATAATAGCAGAAGAATGAAATTATGGACATATTTTTTGAAGAGTATGTTAAAATAAATAACATAGAACAATATTTTATACATTATCCTAAAAAATCAAATGTAAGTTTAATATTTTTACACGGAGGACCCGGTGATTCTGAAAGATATTTTCTATATAAAATGCATTCAAAAAGCCAAAATTATAATTTAATATATTATGATCAAAGAGGAACAGGAAAAACTCAATCAAAAAATAAATCATTAGAAAAAGATATAACTGCAGAAAATTTATTACTAGATTTAAAAGAAACTATTAATTATGTTAAGTTAAAATATAATTCTAAATACATTATATTATTAGGGCATTCTTGGGGCAGTGTTTTGGGAATAGAGTTTATAAAGAAATTTCCTAATTTAATATCTGCATATATTGGTATGGGGCAGATTATAAGTTTTCAAAAGGGAGAAAAAGCAGGATTTGATCACTGTTATGATATTGTTCAAAAGAGTAATAATAAAAAATACATAGAAAAAATTAACAAGCTAAAAAACTATCCGTATATTATAAATAAAGATAATGTATTTAATATATTCAAAAATTTCAGGGAAATACAAATAAAATATAAATTAGCAGGATATTATGAAGGTAATGATAAGCTCAGTAAAATCATAAAGCAAAGTCCTATATATTCTATAAAAGATGCTTTTAACTTTCAGCCTTTAAATTTGAATAAAAATCTTATACATTATCTAATAAATTATGATACAAGCAAGTTCTCAAATTTCAATATACCTATATTTTTTATATGCGGTGCTAATGATTGGCAGGTTCCTACTATAATTGTAAGAGAATATTATCAGACAATAAAAGCCCCTGATAAGGATTTATTTATTACTGAGAATGCAGGACATCTTTTAAATATAGAAAATACAAAAGATTATAATATTATAGTAGAAGGTATATGCAGCAGAATTAGCGGCGAATAAACAAAATAATTATAATATTTTATTATTTAAATATATTAAAATATACTTTTCATAATTTTTATATTTAGATTTATAGTATTTAAAACTATATTTTTATTACTGCTGGCTATAAACTTTTTTTATTATTAATAAAAATTACAGACAAACAATAACTTATTGAATGTCCGCAATTTTTATATTTAGTCTTCAAGCTTTAAAATTATTATTTTTATTATTGCTATGCTCGCCGACGAAGTCCGCCTTTGGCGTCGCTTTAACTACATCGATAATAAATTATCGATGTGCTTCGGCTCGCTTTTTTTAATTATTTATTATTATTGCTAATAAAAATTATTATTTTATATCCTTTTCTTGAAAGCCTAATGCCTTAGCTACTCCAAGACCATAAGCTTTATCAACATTCATACAATTTTTTATATGTCTTAGCTTAACTTCATCAGAAGCTCCATTCATATCTCTTGCAGTATTTTCAAATAATGCTTTTTTCTGATCATCTGTCATAAGATTAAATAATGCTCTTGTATCTGTATAATAATCATCATCATCTTCTCTATAATCATATCTAAAAGCATCGCCGTAAATTTTAAAAGGAGGCTCTGCATACTCTTTTTGTTCTTTCCATTCACCCTGAGAGTTCGGCTCATATTCTACCCTAGAACCATTATTAGAATCTACTCTCATATTACCATCTCTATGATAAGTATTAGCTTTAACCTTAGGTGCATTTACAGGTATGCTTGAATAATTAACCCCTAATCTGTATCTTTGAGCATCAGTATAAGCAAATAATCTTCCCTGAAGCATTCTGTCTGGAGAAAAGCCTATACCAGGAATTATTGTAGAAGGGCTGAATGCTGATTGTTCTACTTCGGCAAAATAGTTTTCAGGATTTCTATTTAATTCTAAAACTCCTACATCAATTAAAGGATATTCTTTATGAGACCAAGTTTTAGTTAAATCGAAAGGATTTCTCTTGCTAGCATTAGCCTGCTCTTCAGTCATTATCTGAATTTTCATATCCCATTTTGGAAAATCTCCTCTTTCTATAGCATCAAATAAATCCTTTTGAGAACTTTCTCTATTCTTTGCTATTATTGCTTCTGCCTCCGCATCTGTTAAATTTTTAATTCCCTGCTGAGTTTTAAAATGAAATTTTACCCATACTCTTTTATTTTCCTTATTTATAAAGCTGTAAGCATGACTGCTAAATCCATGCATAAATCTATAGCTGTAAGGTATTCCTCTATCGCTCATATCTATAGTTATTTGATGAATGGCTTCAGGTAAAGAAGTTAAGAAATCCCATTTATTTTGTGCACTTCTCATATTAGTTTTAGGGTCTCTTTTTACAGCATGATTTAAATCAGGGAATTTTAAAGGATCTCTGAAATAAAATACAGGAGTATTATTTCCCACTAAATCCCAGTTTCCTTCCTCAGTATAGAATTTAATAGCAAAACCTCTAATATCTCTTTCAGCATCAGCTGCCCCTCTTTCACCCGCTACTGTAGAAAACCTTATAAATAAATCAGTTTTCTTTCCAACTTCAGAAAAAATTTTTGCCTTAGTATATTGTGTAATATCATGAGTAACTGTAAATGTACCATAAGCCCCAGAACCTTTAGCATGCATTCTTCTTTCTGGTATAACTTCTCTGTCAAAATGTCCCATCTTTTCCATAAACCATACATCTTGAAGAAGCATAGGACCTCTTGCACCTGCTGTTATAGAATCCTGATTATTTTCAACAGGAGCCCCAAATTCAGTTGTTAATCTTTTATCAGACATATAAAAACTCCTTAATACGATTTATTACTAATAAATATATTATATTAAATAATATATTTTATTTCAAGTATATATTAATTAATTTATTTAATAAATATAAAAAATTATTCACTATATATTTTTTAATAAAAGCTATATCTTAAATACAGATAATTATATAGTAATAAAATCAAAATAAAAACTGCTGTTATTTACAAATATATTATATATTCATAATAAAAATTTATAGAAAATAAATTAATCATTTTATAATATTATATTTCTAAAAATCTATGTTAATAAATATAACCCTTATAAATATATAAAAGCAAAAAATATATATACTAATTTAAGCAAAGCTGTATTAAAAACATTATATTAAATTGTATTTTATATAACTTTTTTACATTTTTACATTCATTGAGTTTTATAATTATTCTAAACATAAAACTTTAAAGTAAATAATGCTGTTATAAGGTATTTTTCACTTAATTTACTTTAAAATTATTTATGATATAATATATCGAAATTTGATTTATTGGAGATATTATGGGAAAGCTTAAGACTATTTATTTTATTATGATAATCTCATTAAGTATAATTATATTCACAGGAGCAAGTATGTTTGCCGCAGTAACTATTGACAGAACAACTCCAATAGGAGAAAATACAAGAAGAGAAAATTATAAAACAATAACAGTCACTTTTAATCAGCAAATGACTGCTTTGCAGGCTGTTAAAGAAATAACTAATGAATATTTTAGTTTTAATATAGATGTAAAAGGCAATTATAAATGGATTTCTGTTAATACTTTAGCATTCTACCCTGCTGAACCTCTGCCTGATAATACTGAAATAGAGGTAACATTAAAAAGAGGAATAAAAAGCGAATTAACAGGGGAAATGTTAGAAAATGATTATACTTGGACTTTTAATACTTTAAGACCTATAATGCTTAAAAGTTCTCCTTATGACGGAAGAAGAGGACTTTCTATAGATACTGATATTATAATTTACTATAATATGCCTATATATCTTCAAAGTGCAAAAGATAAAATAAAATTAATATCAAGCAACAACAATAGAGAATTAGATTTTGATGTGCGATATGCAAAAACAGCAGATTTGAGAGAATGGGAAATTGATCAATATGAATTAGAAGAGGTTATTGTTATAAAACCTAAAAATATTTTAAATAAAAATGACAGAATATCTGTAATCGCAGATGAAGGGCTTGCCGCTGTCAATGGAAATCTAGGCACTGTTTCTTCTGAAAGTTTTTCTTTCTATACATATGACAATTTTTATTTCAGCGGAAGCAATGAGCAGACAGTATCAGCATCATACTCGCCTGAAGCTCCTAGAATAGAATTCAGTACAAGAGTTGAATGGAAAGATTTAATAAGAAATATTGAAATAACTCCTGCTATTCAGCTTCCTACAGAAGAAGACCTTGAATGGGATTCTTGGACATCTAAAAGTTTTTCACTTTATGGATTAAGATTTAACCCTAATATTACTTATAATATAAAAATTAATGGAAGTTTAAAAGATTCTTATGGGCAGACTTTAGGTCAGGAGCAGAATATCACATTAAATGTTACAGACTATAATCCAAGCGTTTCTATACCTTCGGGAATGGGCGTTGTTGAATCTTATGAAGGAATAAAACTTCCAATTCAAGTAATGAACCCTAATACTATTAATATACAAAGCAGATATGTTGATAAAGAAAATATTATACCTTTTCTATTTGTTAATGAAGAAGTATATAGATATGATAAAAGTCCTGAATTTATAAGATATACAAATCAATATAAAAATTTATACGGGTACAATAATACTTCAGAATATACTCCTGATGTTGAAAGAAACAAATATATTACGGAAGCATTATATTTAAGTAATTATATGAATAATAAGCAGTACGGACTATTATCAATAGAGTTTAAAAGCAAAACAGGATATAAAAGTCAAAATAATTATTCTGCAGCTTCTCAAATACAAATAACTTCTATGGGCGTAACAGGTAAATTCTCAGGAGATTCAAATACTATATTTGTAACAGATTTAAAAACAGGAATGCCTATAGAAGGTGCATCTGTAGAAATAAGAGATGATTTTAACAGAGTATTAGAAAGAGCTGTAACAGATGAAAATGGTATAGCAAATACTAAAGGCTTCAGAGCTTTAGGAATAAAAAGAGTGAGCAGATGGAGTACCCCAAGACAATGGGCTATAGTTACAAAGGGAGATGATATATCATTTATAAATAGTGATTGGGGTACAGGTGTTTCGCCTTGGAGAATGGATATTAATTATGATTATTCTCCTGCTGATAAAACATATAACGGCTCAATGTTTACAGAAAGAGGCATTTATAAACCGGGCGAAGAGGTGCATATAAAAGGTGTTATAAGAGAAAATAAAATCGGAAATTGGAATATACCTAATGATTTGAAAAACGGTTCATTTATAATTAATAATTCAAGAGGAGAGGAAATATATAAAGGAACTATAACTTTAAATGAATACGGTTCTTATTTAATAGATTTTACTCTTCCTGCTGATGCTCCTACAGGATATTACAATGTATATGCAGAGTTTAAATATGAATCAAATAATGACAGACAAGAAAGCAGCTCATACAGTTTATCTCAAAGCTTCAGAGTAGAAGAATTCAAGCCTTTAGAATATGAAAGCAGACTTTGGGCTGAAAATAAAAATTATTATCTAGGCGATACAATACCTATAAAAATGTCAGGCTGGTATTTATTTGGAGAGCCTATGATATCCAATCAAGTTGATTATAATATATCTATGAGGGAAACTTTCTTTATTCCGCCTAACAATGCAGGATTCAGATTCACAAAATTAAGATGGTTTGAAGATGAATATTACAGCGATTATTATTCTTCAATAGCAAACGGTACTGCCTCATTAGATGGAAACGGCGAATATGCTTATGAGCCTAAGATAGATGCGAGCCGTTCAATACATGCTGCCTATGTTAATATAGAAGCAACTGTATTGGGGCAGGATTCTCAAAAAGTAAGCACTACTAAAAATATATTAGTACATGGAAGCGATTTTTATATAGGTGTAAAAAGACAAGGTTATTTCTTAGAAACAGATAAGCCTGCACAATTAGAGTTCATTGCTGTTGATCCTGATGGAAACAGACTTGAAGGTAAAAAAATAGAAGTGCAGGTTATAAGAAGACATTGGGAATCTGTAAGGAAAGCTATAACAGGCGGAAGATTTGCATGGGAATCTAAACAAATTGATGATGTTATTGAAACTAGAACAATTACAACTGCTAAAGAGCCTATCTCATACAGCTTTACCCCTGCAGACTCAGGGCTTTATATGATATCTGCAAGAGCAAAAGACTCAAAAAATAGAGAGGCTGCTGCAGATGAATATATGTATGTTATAGGAAATGACTATGCTCCTTGGGCTATGTATGATGATGATTTATTAGAGCTTATAACAGAAAAAGAAGAATATAAGCCTTATGAAACAGCTAAAATAATGATAAAATCTCCTTATGAAAGTGCTGTTGCTTTGGTAACGGTTGAAAGAGAATATGTAATAGATTCTTTTGTTACTAATATAAATGGTTCTACAGCTTTAATAGAAGTACCTATACAGCCGGAATATTTACCTAATATTTATGTAGGTGTTTCGCTTGTTAAGGGCAGAGTTGAAAATGAAGCATATACTAATTATGCATCTGATGAAGGAAAACCGTCATTTAAAATCGGTTATGCAGGGCTTTCAGTATCTCCGCGTGAAAAAGAGCTTAATGTAAAAATAACGAAATCTGCTGACAGCTTAGAACCGCGTGATGAAATGACAGTAGACTTATATGTAGAAACTAAAGAAAGCAAGCCTATGGAAACAGAGATTATGCTAAGCGTAGTTGATGTTGGAGTATTAAATTTGATAGGCTATAAAACTCCGAATTGGTTTAATACTTTCTACGGACAAAGACCTTTGAGTGTAGCAAGTGCCGACACAAGAATACATTTGATAGGACAACGCAACTATGGTGAGAAAGGCGATACTCCGGGCGGCGATGGTATGAGAACGGCTAATGATATGCTTATGGCTAAAGCTGAAGCTATGGGTATGGATGTATTCAGTATAAGAAAAAATTTCTTAACAACTGCATTCTATCAAGGAAGAGTAAAAACCGATGCTGACGGCAAAGCTAAAGTTACATTCAATTTGCCTGATAATATTACATCATTTAGAATAATGGCTTCTGCTATAAATAAAGACGGTTATTTCGGTGCTTCTGATGATGTCGTTGTAGTTAAGAAAAATATTATGCTTATGGCTACCATACCTGAATTTGCATATATTGAAGACAGATTCAAAGCTGGAGGTATAATATACAATTATTCAGATAAAGATTTAGAAATAGAAGTTCAGGCTGCTGCTTCTAATGCTATGATAGAAAATGATATGCAGAAAATAAATGTTCCTAAAGGCGGAAATGCTGATATAAGATTTGATATTATAGCTACAAACAGAGGGGAAGCTAAAGTTACAATATTTGCTAAAGGCGGAGAGTATAGTGATGCTGTAGAAAAAACTTTTAAAGTTAATGTTCCTATGACTACAGAATCTGCTGCATTATTCTCAAGCACTACAAATAATAACACAGACTTAATGCTTAAAATTCCTAATACAGCAGAAGCCTATAGCGGTGCTGGGGATTTAGAAGTTTATATGTCTCCTAGTGCATTCAGCGAGCTTACAGGAGGAATAAATTATCTTATCAATTATCCTTATCTTTGTTTGGAACAGCAGTTATCAAGAGTGTATCCTATAATAACAAGCAAAAGATTATTAGTAGATATGAAGCTTACTGATATAGCTGAAGAAGAATTAGATAAAACTGTAGAGGATTTCTTAAAAACTATGCCTACATATCAAAGTGCTGACGGAGGATTCTCCTACTGGACTAGCAAAACTTGGGTGTCTACTTGGCTTACCGCTTATGCTGCTGAAGCTATGATTAAGGCTAAAAAAGAAGGCTATACAGTTGATGAAAACTCTCTGAAATTGGCATTAGAATACATAAATAATTATGCTAAAAGCGGAGATTCTGAAAAACCTAGATTCTGGAATGATGAATATATAAATTTATCTTCTATAGCCTATATTGCTGCCGTTCTTTCTGAAGGCGGATACAATGCTAATGATGTGAAAGCTATAATAGACAGAATATATCCTAAAGTTAATAATATACCTTTATACGGACAGGTTCAATTAATGAGAGCTATGTATTATAACAAATATGATAATAATGCATTAAATACTGTGAGGCAGTATATACTCAATACCATAAAAGAAGACCCTAATACTGCACATTATGAACTTGAAGAAAGATATGCTAATCTTTATTGGATACATTCTTCATCTGTTAGAGATACATCTGCTGCTTTATATACTTTAATAGAAACAGGCTATGACAATGCAGTTAATGAGAAAGTAGTTCGCTGGCTAATTCAGTCAAGAAAAAACGGCAGATATTTAAATACTCAGGATAATGTATCAGTATTTGCTGCTATGAACATATATTATAAAAAGTATGAAAATATTAATCCTAATTTCAAAGCAGAGTTAATATATCAGGGTAAAACTTTACTTGAAGAAACATTTAATTCAAGAACTCAGCCTAGCTTAACAAAAAAATATGCATTAGATGAGTTTATGAATGAAAGATTAAGTAATTCAAATACTAAAAATACTTTAGCCAATATTAGAAGAAACGGAGAAGGCAGACTTTATTATGGTATTAAACTTACTTATGCACCTCGTGATTTAGCAGTTAATAGAGATATGGGAATAAAAGTAGAAAGACAGTATCAAACTAAAGACGGCAGAGTATTAGATATTACTAAAGATAAGTTCAGGCAGGGTGAGGAATATGTTGTAGTTGTGAAAATTACAGCTCCTTTTGAAAGACATTTTGTTGTAGTTGATACTCCTATTGCAGCAGGTATGAGAATATTGAATGCAGGTTTCGATACAGAGAGCAGCGAAGTTAAAGAATTAACAGGCGAGTCAGGAAAACCTGCTTGGTGGTGGGGAGGATTTAATCATACTGAAAACTATAATGATAAAGTATTATTATTTGCAGATATGCTTAGCGAAGGAGAGCATATATACAAATATGTAGTTCGTGCGGTTACGCCTGGTGAATATCTGCTTCCTGCTACTAAAGCTGAAGAGATGTATAATCCTGAAATATTCGGTTATGACGGACAGCATAAAGTTATAATTGAGGCTAAATAAAATATAAACAGCATTAAAACAATAAATAATTAAGGGCGGTATCTTTTATAAGGTATTGTCCTTTTTTATATATCAGACTTACTTTAATTTTGCTATTTAAAATCTAGTGTTTAGTTTTTTAATATAATATAATTAGTTTCTAACTCTTTTATAAAATACAAGATATAATAAAATTAAAATCTAAAATATTAATACTTATAACAGCAGTAAAATCTGAATATATATCTTTTGATTTTAAACTCTTAAAATAATTTTAGCTTTATAATATACTTATATAAAATAACTGATTGTATATTCTATGTATTTCTATTAGTTTCTTAATTTTTTGCAATTGTTCTTTTAAATAGGCTACTTATCATTGAGGTTTCTTTCAGATTAAGGCAATTATAAATTAAGCACTTATATAATAAATAAGTAAATAAGTAATAGAGATAAAAAAAAATTTATTAATATGCAAATTGATATTTAATTAAAATGAATTTATGATTATATGTATTATCTAAAATTTTCTTTTTAACACTATAGCTTTATGAGGACATAATTCCTGACAGCAGTAGCAAGATATGCAGCTTTTATAATAATACTCAGGCGGATAATCCTTACCTTTTTTATCAAAATTAAGTGCCAAAGGTGTTACAGGACATACATTTACACAAACCCCGCATTTTACACATTTATTTTTTTCTATAACAGGCTTCGGTATAATAAAAGAAAAAAGTCTTTTAATAAGAGGAAATTTACTTAATTTCATTAAACTTCTTCCTATGCCGACACCTTTATGGGGCTTTTTAAAATCTGCTGTCTTTACACTTTCTATACCATCGCCTAATATTTCAATATCATTTTTGTTTGAAAAGCCGTATTTAAATCCCATTTTTAAAGTAGGTATTGTATTATAATCAAATGATATTATCTGAGAAGCAGCATAATCTAAAGCAACAGCATCTGCTGATACTATTAAAGCATTAACTTTTTTAGGAGTTCCGTTTCTAGGTCCGTTTCCTTCCATAGCAAGTACAGCGTCCATTATATAAAGCTTAGGATTAATAAGTTTATTTAAATCAAGAAGCATAGTAGAAAAATCTTCAAAATCAGGAAGCTTCAAATGATACTCAGCCTTTCTAAAACCAGGTATGCATCCGAACTGATTTTTTACAGCCCCTGTCATAGTTGTAAGTGCATGCGATTTTAATTTAGGAAGACTTATTATAACATCAGCTTCCTGTATAGGCTTTGATATTGTGAAGCTTTTCTCCTGTATGCCTTTCTCATAAGAAACTCCTATAGGCTCTTCAAAATCAGCATATTTAACATTCATTCTATTAGCAACTTCATCTATTCCAGCTTTCAATGCAACACTGCTTCCCTTACCTATTCCAGGAGAATCGCCGTAAGAAACTAATGCATTTTTTTCCTGAAGTATAGATACAACTGCTTCAAATACCACAGGGTGAGTTGTTACAGATCTGTCGGCAGTTTCAGCAGCCAGCAAATTGGGCTTAAGCAATACCTTATCATTTTCTTTAACAAATAAATCTATTCCTCCAAGCAAATCTATAGCCCTTTTAATAGATGATTTTACTTCCTCTAAATTATAATTCATGCATCTTATTACAGCAACTTTGCTCATAATATAAACCTTAAATTAAAACTGTATTTATATTATATAAAAATTATATTAATTGTAAATAGCTGAAATTATTATAATTATTACAGACTAAAATACTATATTTTTATATATAATAATCATAATATCAAAATTATTTTTATGATTTATATTCCGAAAATATAAAAAATAATATTATAAAAATTATTAAATAATGAGTTTTATATATGTCTGAAGAAAATAGTATAAATAATAGCAATGAAACTGAAAATATTGAAGCTGTACCTAGAAAAGCTGTTAAAAAAAAGGTGATAATAAAATCAAAAAACAAAGAAGATATTAAAGATATGGATTTATCATCTTATGGGTCAAGAAGACAGGCAAGAATATATGCTGTTATGTCTTTATACTCTTATGAAATTAATTATAGAAAAGAAACTATAAATGAAATTTTAAACTTTGATTATGATAAGAAAATACCTGAAAATATATTTTCATTTACTAAAACTTTAGTAGAAGGAACTATAAATAATTTAGAAAGAATAGATAATTTAATAGAAAAATATTCTAATAATTGGGATATAAAAAGAATACAATATTTAGATAAATCAATTATTAGAATGTCTATATATTCATTAATATTTTTGAAAGATATACCTAAATCTGTAGTAATAGATGAAGCTGTAGAAATTTCAAAAATTTTTAGCGATAAAGATTCTTATAAATTTATAAATGGGATTTTAGATGGCATACAGGAAAAAGATATACAATAAAAAATTAAATAAATATAAAAATATTCAAATGATAGTTTTTATATTATCTATAGGGGCATTAGGCTTGATTGCTATAATATCATTGAATGTAGCAATAATACATGGTAAAGTAAAATTAAATTATAAAATTGCAGATGATTATACTTTAGCAAAAGAATATTATAAAAATAAAGATTATAATAAAGCTAAATCTATTTTAAAAAAGGAAGTAAGAGATACAATAGACCCTAAAAAAGAATATGAAGCAAATATACTTTTAGGACAAATATATAATGCCACAGAAGAATATGACTCAGCAATAAAAATATTTAATACTATGACAAATTCATTATATTTAGATGAACAGTTAAAACATAATTTAGGTATTTCATATTTAGAAAAAGAAATGTATGATGAGGCATTAACTTCATTAGAAACTTCATTATCTATAAACAGCAATTATATACCCAGCCTTCTTACTTTAGGAAGATTTTATATGGATAGAAATCTGCCTCGTTTGGCTAAAGGATATTATGAAAGAGTTTTAAAATTGGAAGAAAATGATGAGGCTCTATTTTATACAGGATTAATAGCACTTAATGAGGGTTTTCAAAGCATAGCTTATGATACTTTAAGTAAATTAGTGAGAAGAAGTAAAAGCGAATATGCTGATAAGGCTTCTACTATACTCGGAGATATATATGTTATATCAGGAGATACAGACAGTGCTATAGAAATGTATTTGAAAAGTTTAGTAAACTCTGATACAAAGCCTGATTCCATAAAAAAACTTGTAAAAATATATGAGCAAGTTGAAGATTATGACGGAATAAAAAAAGTATATGAACAGATATTAGAACAAAATCCTAATGATGCAGACACTATACTAGAATTAGGCGAATTATATGAAAAAGAAAATATGTATGACAGGGCGGTTAAATATTATTTGAGACTTACAAGAATGAAAGATTATACGAATACATATTTTGCTACAGGACTTCTTGCTAATGCATACTATAAAGGAAGTATGCTTAAAGAGGCAGAAGCTAATTATAAAAAAATTATAATGGCAAATAATAAAGATGATTTATATAAAACAGCATTAGAAAGACTTGGAGATATAACATACAGACAAAAAGATTTTTTACCGTCTCTTAGATATTATCAGGAAATATATAAAATAGAAACTAATAATGCTATATTTATGCCTAGATTAGGAGAATTGGAATTATATTACGGCAATTCTGATAAGGGAATAAAATTATTGAAAGAATCCATTGCAGAAGATATTGGAAATGCCTTTCCAAGCAGAACACTTGCTGTTTATTATGAAAATATAGGAAATAATAATGAAGCTTTAAATTATTATAATCATACTCTTTCTAAATACCCTAAAGACAGAGAAAGTATATACAGAGCTGGAATGATATACTATAAAACAAAAGATTATGCAAAATCAAAAGAATCTTTGCTTATAGCGGCAAATGATGAGAATAATACTACTTTAGTAAGAGAAAATGCTTGGATAACATTAGCTACTATGATGGAAGAAATTCGTTCATATAATGATGCTACATCATATTATGCTCAGTTAGTGGAGATGTCGCCTAGTGTTGAAAACTATATGCTTTATGGTGCATTCTCATATAGAAGACTTCAATACAATGATGCGATATATGCTTATAATGAGGCTTTGAATTTGGCAAATTCTAAAAGGGATATGTTTGATATTAATTTGGCTTTGGCTAAATGTTATTATAGAATTAATGAACTTGATAATGCTGAAGAAAGCTATAGAAATGCATTAAGCTATAATGGAAATGATCAGCAGGCTAAAGACGGTTTAAGACAAGTTTTAACTAAAAAAGAACTTATGTATAATAATTAATAAATAATATATTGTTTTATTAATTAAATTTTTTATCATAATTATTTTATTAGTAAAAACCTGAAATGGATTAATTAAGCGTTTTTAGTGTATAAATCTTATATATTTTACAGAGTTTTTATAAAATAAAAATAAGCTATAAGTTTTTGATATATTTATAAATAAAAAAACTCTGTCATATAATAACAGAGTCTTTTGTATTTTATAGAATATACTTGATTATTTATAATCAATAATTAATTTCCATTATTATTTTTATTTAATGAAGATTCTAGTCTTTTTCTTTCTCTCTCAGCCTGCTGCAATTGCGACTGCATTTTATAATATGAAGCAAGTCTTTGCTGTCTGTATTCTTCTATTCTATCTTTTTCTGCATCCATTCTTTTTTTGTTAGCATCTAAACGGCTTTTAGTCATAGTAATGCTATTTTCAACTATTCCTCTTGTCTGAGAATAAGGAGTTATAAAATCACTCATAGTATAAGCTACTCCTGTATCTGGAATATCATCTCCTGTTGTATCATTTGAAAATAATTCTTCTATACCGTCCATATGAGTATCTATTTTATTCATAAATTTCTCTTCATCTACCTGAAGAAATCCTTTTTTAACTTTAGACCAATCTTCTCCTGCATTTCCTCTGTTAATTCCTATTTGGTCAAGAAGTGCAAGCTCTTCTCCGTATTCTGTTTCATAAGCATCGGCAACTATCATTCTTACCCTTTGAGATATAGTATTTACAAGAGTGTTTCCGCTGAATACTCCTACATAATAAAGTTTCTTTCTTAAAGCAGAATCAGACATCTCTGTATTATATTCTATGCCCAAAGTAGTAGCCAAATCATCTAAATCTGTTCTATTCATACTATCAAGCCCTTCTCTTATATCTCTGCTTAAAGGTCTTTGAGTAGTATCATTTAATAAATCAATAATTTCATTATAAGCTCTTATAAAATTGGCTATTGAATTAACCACCCCTTCTTTATCAACTTCAATAGTAGTAGCAAATGCATCAGGAGTAACTTTTTTAGCAACAATATTAAGCCCATTAACCACATTATCAAATTCATTGCTCTCGCTTAGTACATCAACCCCATCTATAGAAGCCCTTGCATCAGATGCCTCAGATACTAAATAATTAGGAGCATCTTCCTCCTTGCCCATATCTTCAATAAGCAAGTCTTTATAAAATATATTGTATCCTGCATTTTTATTTATAAGAACAACTTCAGTAATAACATCTTCTGCCTCAAATTGTCCGCCTATTGGTATATTAAGCCTCTGCCAAGATGAACTTATTGTAGGTAATGCAAAGAATTTTTCTGCCTCATCTCCAGCCTTATTAATATATTTTACCCCTATTATTTCAGAATTAAAGCCTGCAGCATCTATTGGTTCAGGAGCCTCAGCTTCAATACCCTCTTTAGCTTTGCGTTCTGCCTCTAATGCCTCTTTATATTTCTTTATATCCTCAAAAGTTCTGGAACTATCAGCAGGCGATAAGCCCTCCCCGTATAATTCTACATCCTTATATATTACACTATCTACTTTATCAAAAGTTAATCCTGTATCCGGAATAGATAAATCAGATGTAGGCGGCATGATAGGAGCTTCTTCTTCGTCTAAACTATCTGAAACTCTAGCTGTTATTGATAAAGTGATATTTTCATTAGCTTCAGCCTCTCTATGCAAAGGAAGAGATAATTTATTCTCGCCTTTTAACACTATAAAATCATTCTTTACCATATAATTTGTGGTAAGATTATCAGATTCATCTTCCCATTTATTTAAAAGCTGTTCATTGAATATATGTCCTAAATGTCTGTAAGGTCTTCTTGTAAACATATTAAGTTCTTTTAATATACCGGCATCATCGCTTACAACTTCAACTATGTTTTTTGAGCCTGTTGTAACTAAATCTATTGTAAGAACCTGTAAATTTCTAGATTTTTGAGTTATTGTAGTTTTAATTTTTTTTCCGAAAGCTTTATCTAAAGATTTTTGAAAATTTACTAAACTTCCGCCTGCAAAATCTACAGCTGTTTCTTCGCTGCCTATTTTAAGAACTATTTTTCCTGCAGGCAAAGTATCCGCCATATTAAATGCTTTTGAAGAGAATTTCTGGCTGGCTGCTATATCTTTAATGGCTATATCGTATGTAGTAGTATTGGCAAGTCTGTTTGCAGTTACAGTAAAATAATCAGGTATGCCTTCCCCTATTCCTACAAACTTTCTAAATGGAGAACGAAAACCATAAAGTTCTTTTGAAGCAGTTGAAAGAGTATCTAATCTTACTTTCAAATCTTCATAAGCAGAAATTTCTCTTTGATAATCTCTGGCATTATCTGCCAAATTAGAAAGAGTTGTACTCCTTTTATTTACTTCTGCCTCTACTGCATTTTTATATACTTCATCAAGAAAAGCTTCGCTTGTTGCCATATAAACACCTCTCCTAAAATAATATATGTTAATAACAACTAAAATTAACTATTTTTGTAAAATAAATCTATTTTTAAATTATCGGAATAATAAAAAAAACTATAAGAAATTACAAAAATATATGTTTTATAAGTATTATATTACAGCGGCAAAATAAATCAATCTAAAATATTTTTTAAATCTTTTATTATAGCATCTATATTTGATAATTGTAATGAAGAATAATTTCTAAGTTTATTTGCTATGCATAAAAGTTTTCTAGTTTTTTCTATTTGATCATAACCAAATAATATGGCTATAGGCACATTTAAAGCATTTGCTATTTTATTTAAATTTATGATTGATATATTTTTCTTACCAACTTCAACACTTTGTAAATACTTTGCAGATATTCCTGACATTTCTGCTATTTCAGATATAGTTTTTGTCTGCAATTTTCTTATATTTCGTATATTTTTTCCAACGGAAGAGATAAGCTCATTATTATTTAATATATCCTTATTAGAATTATTTTCTTCTTTGCTGTCGCTGACTATATTATTATAAAAAGGCTTCTTCAAATTAGTAGTAAGCATATTTAAACCTCCGCATTATGTCTGTATTTTTCAAACATACTGTCTTCTTTAAAACTATAAGAAGAATTACCTGCAACTATAATATGATCAAGCATTTCTATATCAACCATTTTAAATGCTTTATACAAAACCTCTGTAATTTTAATATCTTCTTTGGACGGCTTTGATATGCCTGAGGGGTGATTATGGGATATTATAACATAGCTTGCACCGACCGACAATGATTTTTCTACTAAATCTCTAGGATATATTGTAGCCGAATCTATAGTACCTCTGAATATTTGTTCAGAAGATATAAACCTTTTATTTATATCCAAACAAATAACAGAAAATGCCTCAAATTTAAGTTTTCCCAAACTTATTATAAGATAATTGATTAAATCTTTTTTCTTGATATGAGGAGAAGCTATTTTTAAACTGCTTAATAAATAATATTCCAAAATAGAAGGAATACTTCTTATTAAATTAATCTTTTTTGAATTAAGACCTTTAACTTTAGACAGTTCTTTTTCTGAAGCATTAACTATATTATGCAGATTATAAAAATTATAATAAAGCTTTTCTACTATAGTATTTGCTTTTTCTAAAGATATACCGTTTGATATAATAGAGGCTAATATATGCTTCTCATTTACGATATCTGAATTAATATTTTTATTAATATTTTCTAAGGCATTACTAATATTATCATTATAAAAATCATTATACATACGCATTTCCTTAATAAATTATAGTATAAGCCTAGTTAAACAAATTATTTTTTTAAAATAAGCCATTTATTAAAGGAAATAAACAATATATATTTAACTTTTTATAACTTTTTTAAAAAAAATTATCATTATTATAAAAAAATCATAAAATTCAATATAATAATGTGTATATTAATGTTAATTTTAAGAATGCATTTGAATAATTATTTTAAATGATACAAACGATATATACTTATGTAAATACATTTTGGAGTTTATTAAAAGTTTTTATTTATAATATATAATACATAATAAAATAATAATGCCCAAGACTTTTATTAAATAAAGCCTTGAGCTAAACACTATATTAAAAAACTATATGATACCTGCTATCCTTCCTGCAGTCTGATAAAATATAAAACTTACTATCCAAGCAACTAATAATGTGTATAATATCAAAAATGGAATCCATTTATTTCCTATTTCAGAACCTATAACACCTATAGCAGCAAAACAGGGAAAATAAAGCAGCACAAAAAGAAGTAATGAATAAGCTACTATAGGATTAAATACGGGGTCATTCTGCAATGATTCTGTAAGTACAACTTCATCTCCGTCTTCTATTGATTTAATCTGTGCTATAGTAGAAACTAACACTTCTTTAGCAGCACCTCCTGCAATAAGCCCTATGCCTATTCTCCAATCAAATCCTAAAGGCTTTAATGCAGGTTCTATAAATGTGCCTATTTTGCCTGCATAACTTTTTTTAAGTCCTTCAGAAGCAGCTAATCTATCATACTCAGAAGCTATAATATCTTCATCATCAGCATTCAAACCCTGACTAAGCACTGATATCCTAGCTTCCTGCATAAGTCTTGCATTATCCTCTTTAGTAGGAGTATATTGAGGAAAAGTCATTAAAGCCCAAATTATTATTGATGCAGCAAATACATAAGTACCGGCTTTTTTTACATACATCCAGCCTCTGTCAAACATATGTCTTAATACAGTCTTAACTCTTGGTATTCTGTAAGGCGGAAGCTCCATTACAAAAGGAGTTTCTTCTCCTTTGAAAAAAGCTTTTCTAAATATAAATGCCATTATAAATGACATCAAAACTCCTATCATATATATACTAAACATTACAGAAGCAGCCATTTTAGGTGTAAAGAAAGCACCTATAAATAATATATAAACAGGAAGCCTAGCACCGCAGCTCATAAATGTAGTTATCAAAACTGTTACTACCCTATCTTTTTTGCTTCTTAATGTTCTTGCTGCCATAACCGCAGGAATAGTACAGCCGAATCCCAAGAAAAGAGGTATAAATGACTGCCCATGCAAACCTAATTTATGCATTATCTTGTCCATTAAAAAAGCAGCCCTTGCCATATACCCGCAATCTTCTAAAAATGAAATACCTGTAAATAGTATCAATACAAGAGGAAGAAATGATAATACTGCTCCGACGCCTCCTATAATACCATCAACAACAACAGACTGTATTAAGCTGCCTTGAGGAAGCATACTGCCTGCAAAATCCGATAATGCTCCTACACCCATTTCAAGCCAGCTTTGAGGATAAGCCCCTAAAGTAAATGTTACTTTAAATATAATCCATAATACAATTAAAAATATTGGAAGCCCAAGCCATTTATTCAAGAATATAACATCGGCAGCCTCTGTAAAATTGAATGCCTGTATATTATCTTTATGAACAACTTCCTGCAAAGCTCCTCTTATATAGGAATATCTTTTATCTGCCATTATAGAATCTGTTTTTGCATTCATAGAGGATTCTAATTTGATTATTTCTTTATTGAGAACCTCTATTACTTCTCCGCCGTTATTACATTCTCTTCTTATAGAATGAATTGCTCTTTCATCTTTTTCCAAAGTTTTTATAGCAAGCCATCTTTTATGAATATCGCTTATATCTCCATGCATAGTATCTGAAATATTTTTTATAGAATTCTCTACCTCTTCTCCGTATGTTATAGCAGAATATTTATGAAGTTTATTTCCTGAAGTATACATATCTTCTATTTTATCTAATATCATAATAACGCTTTCATATTTATTTCCATGAACTTTCATTACAGGAAATTTGAAAAGCTCTGTTAACTTTTTTTCATCTATTTTAATTCCATTTTTTTCAGCATACTCATACATATTAAGCACGCATACTATAGGTATGCCTAATTCTACTAACTGCAATGTAAGATAAAGATTTCTCTCTAAATTTGTAGAATCTATAACATTAATTATAAAATCAGGCTTTTCATTAAGAAGAACATCGCATGCCACTAACTCATCTTGAGAATAGGCACTTAAACTATACACACCTGGCAAATCTATTAAATCATAAGTATAACCATTATAAAGCATATTAGCCTGTCTTTTTTCCACTGTTACACCGGGATAATTCGCAACTTTATAATTAGCACCTGTTAAAGCATTAAATATAGTTGTTTTTCCTGAATTTGGGTTTCCTGCAATAGCTATTTTAAATTTAGTATTATTAGACGGAACTTTTATTTTCTTAGCTATATCACTTTTACTTTCTATTAAAGTGTCATCTCCCTCTTTTACATCTTTATGCTCTATATGCTTTAATACTCTGTCTTTTTTTATATCTGCATTTGATTTAGCTACTTCTATGCCGTTAGCCTCAGATTTTCTTAAAGAAATTTCATAATCCATAATATGCACTTGTATAGGATCTCCAAGAGGGGCTTTTCTAACTATCCAGCCTTTGGCACCGGGAGTAAATCCCATTTCTATAATTCTTTGTCTTATCTCTCCGTCAGTAGACACTTTATCAACAATAAAACCCTCTTCAATATCCAATTCTGTTAATTTCATAAATTCTCTCCTTTGTATAACAGAAATTAATGTACACTTACAAAGTGTTTGTATATTCTAACATTTATATAATAATTGTCAATAGGTAAAAATATATTTTGTTATTTTATTATACAAAAAAACAAAAAAACTGTATTATTTTTTACTGCCTATCACCATAATTATAGTAGATAGTATTATAAAAATAGAACCTATAATAATATTAGTAGTAAGTTTTTCGTTATATATAAAAACAGAAGCTGCTGCTGTAGAGGCAGGCTCGAACATATTAAGTATGGAAGCAAGAGAAGAACCTAATTTTTTTACTCCGTAAAGCAAAAGCCCCAATGAAAATATTGTACATACTAAAGATATAATAATAAAATTTCCAAATACATATAAATCATTAAGAATCTGTAAAGAACCTGTAAGTATTCCAGCTATAAAAAAAACTGCAGATACAAATAAAGACATATAAAAAAGAGAAACCATAGTATCAATTTCAGAAAAGCTGCATCTTTTATTAGCAATTATATAGCTTCCATAAGTTACTGTTGTTATAAGAGCATATATAATACCCAAAAATGATTGTGCTTCTGCAGACTGCGTAAGAAGTATTATTCCAGAAACAGCAAAGATAATAGAAATAACCTTTAATATATTGGCTTTTTCTTTAAACATAAATATCATAACAAGCAGAACTATAACAGGATAGCCGAAATGTATCATATTGCTTAAGCCTGCTGATATATACAATAATGATTTTGATAAAAAGAAAAATGTAAGTCCAAGCCCTATTACGCTGAATATTAATAGTTCTATAAACTGTCTTTTTGTTATCTTAAAACTTTTTCTAGTAATAAGAATAATCATAAATAAAAAAATTGCTGTAAGAAAATATCTGTAAAAAACTATAGAAACAGATGAATAATTATAAGGAATGATATTCTTTACAAAAATCGGAAGAAAACCATAAGCAATAGAGCCTATTATAACTAATAAAATATTTAACATTGAAGTCCTCTATAAAAATTAATATTATTTTAAAAATTAATATTATTTTAAAAATTAATATTATTTTAAAAATTAATATTGTTTTAATAAATAGAAAAAGAAAATTACAGCTATTTAATGGTATATTATATTTACAATAAATCAATTATTTATTATAATATATATAATAAATAATATTTACTAAATAAAAATTAAAAAGGAATAATTTTATAAAAAACTATAATGCTTTAAAAAAGCAGATTATAAATTAAATATAATATCTGTAATAAATACTCGCCTCAATCTCTACACTTGAATATGCATAAATTATTAAATTATTACAGATGATAAAACTGAAGTTAATAAAAATAAACAAAATTAGCTGAAATAAACTTAAATATATTTTTATTAATATATAATTAAATCTATATAAACAGAATAAATAATATTTAATAAATAAATTAGAGAGAGAATAAAAATGAGTGTATCTATATCTATTGAAAATGCAGTAAAAAGTTATGATAAAATTACGATAATACCTAACCTTTCATT
Source organism: uncultured Brachyspira sp. (assembly GCF_910578695.1). Classification (GTDB taxonomy): domain Bacteria; phylum Spirochaetota; class Brachyspiria; order Brachyspirales; family Brachyspiraceae; genus Brachyspira. Next base: position 26,016 of record NZ_CAJTQJ010000011.1, on the reverse strand, counting down.
GGATATAAAAAACGGAGAATTTTTTACCCTGCTAGGACCATCAGGATGCGGCAAAACAACTCTCCTTCGTATGATTGCAGGTTTTAATACAATAGAAGGCGGAGTAATAAAATTTGATGATAATATAATCAATGATATTCCAGCTCATAAAAGAAATATTGGTATGGTGTTTCAAAATTATGCTATATTTCCGCATATGACTGTCAGAGAGAATATTGAATATGGGCTTAAGCTCAGAAAAGAAAATAAAGAATCTATAAAGAAAAAAGTAGATGAAATACTTCAGATAGTAAAAATAGAAGAATATCAAGACAGACTTCCTGAAAGATTATCGGGAGGACAGCAGCAGAGAGTGGCTTTAGCAAGGGCAATAGTTATAACTCCGAATGTTCTATTAATGGACGAGCCTCTTTCTAACTTGGACGCTAAATTAAGAATAGAAATGAGAATTGCAGTAAAAGATATACAAAGACAAGTGGGCATCACAACTATATATGTTACTCATGATCAGGAAGAAGCTCTTGCTGTATCTGACAGAATAGCTGTAATGAAAAATGGAGTTATACAGCAAATTGGAAGCCCTGTCAGTATTTATACAAGACCTTATAATGCTTTTGTCGCTGCTTTTATAGGGCATTCAAATTTATTTTATGCAAGTATAGAAAAAGAAGGAAATGATGCATATCTTTTATTTAGATGCGGATATAAACTTAAAATGGATAATTTATTAGATGTTAAAGACAAAGATGAAGTTATTGCAGCGATAAGACCTGAAGAGTTTTTTTTGAATACTGAAAATGAAGAAGGCATAAAAGCAAAAATTATATCTAAAACTTTTCTTGGAAGATATACTAATTATTTACTGCATTTTAATGATAATGAAATTCTGCAATGTCAGTCTAGTATAGAATATTCAGAGGACTCATCATACGCAAAAAGAATGTATGAAAAAAATGAAATAATAATTTTAAAACCTAATGCTGATAAAATTAATGTATTTACTTCGGATATGAAAAAAAGCCTTATAAAAGGAGTAAAGAAATACGAATAAAAAATATATTTTATTTTTACTTTATTCATAACTCATTCTTTAATAATTATATATTAGTATATTTTATTGTTTTTAATTTATTTTATAATAAATAATAAAATACTTTTCAATATACTTAATAAACAGATAAAATATAAGGCAGTATCTCTTTAGGTTCAAGTTTTTTTAGGCAGTCAATAGTTTTGCAGCCTCTTTTAATATACTCGCAGTGAAAACTTTTTAATGCATTACAATATTTTTTTCTAGCCTCTATATTAATAGCTTTATCTCCCCTAGCTCCATAAATCAAAGGCAGAGTATCTCCGAATATTCCTATTGAATATATACCGCAGGCATTAGCTATATGCAAAGGTGCACTATCTCCGCCAATCAATGCATAAGAATGCTTTATTACAGATATAAGTTCTCTAATATTCAATTTATTCGTAAAATCATCGGCTATTACATTTCCCAATCTTTTTTTCATTTCATCAGAAAAATCTAAATCATCTTTAGAACCTATCAATATTATAGGAATCTGCTTTTCTTTATAAAACATATCTATGAGTTTAGAAAAATTATATATGCCATATCTTTTACTTATCCTAGTGGCGCCGCCGTGAACAAGCAGGGCATTTTTATAATCTCTCATTTTATTAAAACCGAATTCATTTTCTTTTTCGCTTAAAAAAATTTCGGTGTTTATTCCGTCAGTTGCTATATTTATAGGTTTTAGTACAGAAAGAATAGTATCTACTATATGCCTTTTATGTTTCTTCCAAGAAGTTTTTTTATTAAGCAAAAATCCTCTAAGCTCGCTGTTTACTCCAGCCCTTATAGGTATTTTTGCTTTATATAAAAGAGAAGCTCCGTAAAATGCTGTCGTTGCTGTAATGCCTATATCATAATTCTTACTTTTTATATATTCTAATACATTATCATCTCTGACTATTATATTATTTATATAAGGATTTTCTTTTAATATATCTATTCCCCTTATACCATTTACAATATCAATAATACAATTATTATAATGTTTTTTAACTGCCCTTATAAGCGGAGTAATAAATATTGTATCTCCTATATAATTCATTCCTATAATTAATATTTTCATCATAAACAAAACTCTTAATAATTATTTATAACAATTTATAATTATGATAATCTTCGCTTTTTTGAGATTCTTTCTTTTTTTGCTTCCAATAAACGCTCTTCATTATATATTTTCATAATTTCAAAGAATAGTATAAAACTCAAAGGTCCTAATATTATTCCGGAAAGTCCGAAGAATAAAACGCCTCCAAGTATTGAAAAGAAAATAAATAAAGGATGAAGCTCTATTCTATTTCCAAGAAGCAAAGGGCGTACAAAATTATCAGGTATAGTAATAAAAAACCAAGCACAAACAATAAATATTAAAGATTTAACAATTGCTCCGTTTATTAAAAATAATATGCCTAAAGGAATCCATATTATAGTAGTACCTATTATAGGCATAAAAGAAGCTATTATAGTAAGAAATGCAAAAGTAAATGAATTAGAAACGCCAAATACACTATACACTATAAAAGCACAAAAACCCTGAAATATTCCCGTAAATAAATTTCCAAACACTATGCCTTTTATACCCTCAGAAACCTGCTTAACCATTCTATCAATATACTTGCCGTCTATAGGAATCAATGTTCTAACCTGTGCTGATAAATATTCTCCGTCTATAAAGAAAAAAAACAAAGAAAACATCATAAATATAAATGAACTTACAAATCCGCCTGTACTTTTTAATAAACTTGCTACATTCTGAGTTAAATATGAACTTATAAAAGTTAAATTTGAAAGCGAAGTATCCTGTATTCCTTTTAATATAGTTTCCATAGAAATATCTATCGGAAGAGATTTAAGAAAATTATTTATATTAGAATTATTTAGAACTTTATTAACATCTAAATTCATAAAATATTTAATACCTATATTAGAAATATCTATAAGCTGAACTATTATAGTATAAACTAATATACTAGTAGGCACTAAAAATATAATTAAAGATATAAGAGAAAAAAGAAGTGCTAAAGTATTTTTCTTTATAATAGAAAGTTTATCAGTTTTTTTATAGCTTTTTCCCATAGCCTTTATAAAAAGAGGATTTAATACCACATAAAAGACAACGGCAAAAAATATTATCATACCGAATGGCTTTAATAATTTATACATTATAAAAATAGACAAAAATATAAAAGCTACAAAAAAGATATAGCCTATATTATTTTTATTCATAAAACCTCCAAAATAAAAAAATATAATGTTAATTAATTCATTATAATAATATAAATATATTTTTCAAGTATTTTAATTTGAATTATTATGTATTTATGTTATCATAGGAATATGGCATTCGATTTAAATGATAAACAAAAAGATATAATAAAATGTTTTGAAGATAACGGCTTATGTTTCGTTAATGCATCTGCAGGAACAGGAAAAACAAGCACAATAACAGAAATATATTTAAGGCTATTAGAAAATAGAGAAAAAGTATCAAATATAGCGGTTATTACTTTTACAAAGGCTGCTGCTAATGAAATGCTTTTTAGAATAAGAGCAAAAATAAGAGATAAAATAGATAATATAAAAAAAACAAATAATGAAGAATCTATAAAAGAACAAAAATATTGGCAGAATGTTTATAGAGATATTATTACAAGTGCAAAAATTTCAACTATAAATGCATTAGCAAATTCAATAGCAATGGAAAATGCAATGCATCTTTCTATACCTCATAATATATCAATATTGGAAGATAGCATTGATATTCAGGAAACATTAAGAAGTGAAATTTTAAATGTTTTAAGAAAGGCAGAATATACGAAAACTATACGCTCATTATATAGAATATCCACAGAAGAAATAAAAAATCAATTCGCAAATAAAATAATGCATTTTCTGCTAAAAATAAAGCCCAGACTTGAAAATATAGATAAATTTGAAGAAAAAGCATTAGAACTGACTAAAATAGATAATAAAGAATATGATAATGCATATAATAATATATATAATTACAGCATAGAACTCATAAATGATAATTTAAAAAGCGGAAAATATATAAACGAATGTAAAAATAAAATATCTGTTCTTATAAAAAAAATTGATTTGATAAAAAATAAAGATAAGATAAAAGAATTAAAAGCAGAAGATTATGAATATATAAGAACTGCTTTATATGATGTATCTGATGCAAAATTGGGAAATACTAAGCATAATGAGTTTAGAGCATTATTAAATGATTTAAAAATATTCTGCACTGATATGCTTAATTATGTTAATATACTATACAATGAAGAAAATTATAAAGATGTGATAAACTTTATAAAAGAAACATATAATCATATAGAAAAAGTAAAATCGAATATAGGCATATACTCTTATGAAGATATGATGTATAAGGCAATAGAGGCATTAGAAAATAATGATATATCAAAAGAAATTAGAGATAATATATCTGTATTAATATTAGATGAAGCACAGGATACAAGCATTCTTCAATTTGACTTCATAAATTTAATAGTATTTGGAAATAGAAATATTACAGATAAAAGCAAAACAGATAAGAAACTGATGATAGTAGGAGACAGAAAACAATCTATATACAGATTCAGAAATGCAAATTTAAATGCATTTACAGATATTCAAAAAAATTTCAGCAATTATGTCAGATATTTAAAAGATAATTATAGAAGCAATTCTATGTTAATAGATTTTTTTAATGATTTTTTTAAAAACACTGTATTTATTGATGATAATATAAATTATAAAGATGAAGATGATTTAGATTATAATAAAAAAACTAATGATAAAGCCGCATCTTTATTAATATTTAATAATAATATAGAAAATGAGAATATTCATTTGTATGCAGATGATAAAACAGAATTAGAGGCTTATGCTATAGCTGAATATATAAAAAATAATTACAGCGATGATTATAAAAATACAGTTATACTGCTTCAGACATTTAACAGATTAGACAAATATTTAAAAGCATTATCCGATTATAAAATACCATACTATATAGACGGCGGAAACAAATTCTACTCAAGAGAAGAAATAGTATTAATAAAAACATTTTTGGAGTATTTAATATTAAGAGATCATGCTAAACTTCCTGAAATTCTTAGAAGCGAATTATTTGATATTGATATTAATAATTTATCTGACTTTCTATTCAGCTTATATATAAAAGGCTTGGATATAAAAGATTATTTCCCAAAAATGAAATACAGCGAAGATAATTACAGTAAAATAGAAGAGATAGCAAAATCTAAAAATTATTATAATCAATTAAAAAAAGCTAAAGAAACTCTAAATAATATAGAAAGCAAAATACCAATGATGAATGCCTCTGAAATAATAGAAACTATATGCATTGATACTAATTTTTATAATTATTTGATGACTATGAATGATGCAGAAATCTCTTATGCTAATATAGAAAAATTAAAATCTATAGCCAATGACTTTGAAAATCATACAGGAAATAATATATATGATTTTGTACTTAATTTAAAAAATACAAATGATAATGAACCCTATTCTGCTATACCTAAATTATCAGTAGAATCTGTAAAAATAATGACAATACATAAATCTAAGGGGCTGGAATTTAATAATGTATTTGCAGCAGGGATGGGAAGTTATATAAGGTCATATTTGTCTGATTTTGATTTTATAGAAGATTCATCTTTTATAAGGCTTCCTGTAAAAAACAGATATTATAATATAGATTTTTCTAAATCAAATGCAGACATTAATAAAAAAAGCGAAATTTCAGAGAAAAAAAGATTATTATATGTGGCATTAACAAGAGCCTCTAATAATTTAATACTTTCAGGCGAGCATTTAAAAGGAGAAACCTACAGAGCATATTTAAATACATATTTCAAAAATACAGTAAAAAATTATAAAGATGATATAACAAGCGAAAATACTAAAGGCTTAATTAAAATTAATAATATAGAAAATGAATTTATAGATACATATTTATACGGGCTCTCTATAAAGCCTGAAAATGAAATAAATATAAAAAATGCCCAGACAGTAAAGCAAAAAATAAATACTCTTAATAAAGAAAATAAAAAAGAAAGTGAAAATAAAATAATAAAAAATATTAATCCTTCTCTAAATAATAATTCATTAAATAAAAATTATATTAATATATCAGATATTCTTGATAGAAAAATATCCAAACTTGAAAATGATATAAAAAATACAGATGATGATGAATACAGCGAAGATATAGAGTTTATATCGTATAAAGACATAGGTATAATTATACATAATATGCTTGAATATTTTGACTTTGATAAATACAAAAAAGAAAATGATAAATATTTAGAAAAAATAAAATCATATATTATAAAAAGCAATAATCATTATAATAAAGAACAGTTAATAGAAAGTTTAAATACGGCATTTAAAAAGCTGTTTGAAAATAAACATATACAAAATATACTGCTTGGAGAAGAAGAAATAGTATCAAGAGAGCATACATTTCAGCATTATGATGATAAAAAAATGATAACAGGAAAAATTGACATCATAACAAAAAATAAAAATAATGAATATTTTATATTGGATTATAAAACTTCAGAACAAAGCGAATATAATATAAATAAATATCAATATCAGTTAAATAATTATAAATATATGTTTCAGAAAGTATTTAATAATATAGATAAAGATAAAACAAAAACTGATATTATATTCCTAAAATAATATTTTTTTAATTATTGATTATTGATTAAAATAACTTTACTATATAGAATACAGTATATTTTTATTAATTATATACTATTATACTAATAATTTTCTTTACTTTTTCTATTATATTTTATATTATTATAGTAGAGATAAGGAAAATTAGGAAAAAATTAAATGAAAGAGATTTTTAAATATTTTATATTAATAATTTGTTTTTTATCTGCTTTATCCTGCGATAAGCAAGTATTTACGAACAGGTTTAATTTAAATAAAGCCTATAATTTATATGAAAAAGGTAAAAATGAAGATGATGATAAGGCTTTGCTTGAAATAACTTCTACATACAATAGTATTATAAATCAGAAAATATATGCTCAGGACAGACTTGCTGCAGTTTACAGAGTATTAGCAGAAAGAAGCTTGGCAAAACAGCAGTATGCATATTCAGCTAAATATTTTACAGAGGCTTTAAAAATACTGCCGAACAGCCCTTATTTAAGATACGGACTTGGAATATCTTATATGAATTTATCAGAGAGTGCTGATACTTATGAACAAAAGACTAATTTTATAAAAAGAGCAGAAAATAATATAGTGTTTGCAATAAGTAAAGATTCTAATAATGCAAACTATTATGCCGCTTTAGCATCATTAAAAGGAGTACATCAGGATAATTATGAAGAAGCTTTTGAAAATATTAAAAAAGCTGTTGAAATAAATCCTAATAATGCAGATTATTTATTTTTATTAGCCAGAATACAGTACAGCAGAAGAAATTATAATGAAGCAGTAGCAGCATATAGAAAAATACTCAATATGCCTGTTGAAAATAATTTAAAACAAACTGTTTTGAATAATATTAATCAAATTATAGGACAGCAAAATTGAGTAAAAATTGCAGTATAAAGACTTATTTGATAGCCTTGAATCAAATTGATAAAGTAGGAGATAAAAGAATATCCGAGCTTATTAATCATTATGAATCTGTAGAAAATATTTTTGAGGATAAAGAAGAGAATATAAAAAAATTACTAGAGAAAAAATTTAAATCTCAAATAGGAAATTTTTATAAAAACGAAATATTGGATAAAGCCGAAGCAATAGTAGAAAAATCAAATAATTATGGTATAGGCATACTCAGTTTATTTGATGAAGAATATCCTTTTAATTTAAAGCAAATAGATAATCCTCCGTATATACTTTATTATAAGGGCGATTTAAAAAAGCTTAGAAGAAATTCCATAGCAATAGTAGGCACAAGAGAGCCTTCCAATGAAAGCCGAAAATATTCTTTTGAGCTTGCAAGTAAATTATCATCTATGAATATAACGGTTGTATCAGGAATGGCTAAAGGAGTGGATAGAGAAGCACATTTCGGAGCAATATCTTCAAATACTAATACAGCAGCCGTTTTAGGAAATGGTATAGATAATGTTTATCCTTCTGAGAATTTGCAGATATATAATAAATTATCAGAAAAAGGTATTATAGTAAGCGAATTTGAAGTAGGAAGAAAGCCTGACAGAATGAACTTTCCTAGAAGAAACAGAATAATATCAGGGCTTTCGTATGCTGTTGTTATGGTAGAGGCAGCAAGTAAGTCGGGTGCTTTGATTACCGTTGATTATGCTCTTAATCAGGGAAGGGATGTTTATATTGCCCCTTATGATGAGAAAAAAAGCTGTTATTTCGGAAATCATAAATTATATAAAGACGGTGCTAAAATAGCTTATAATTTTATAGATATATTAGAAGATTTTGATTCTATATTCTCTAATGATGATGATTATGTAAAAATGAAATTAAAATATTTTGAAGGCGGAGATATAGAAGCTAAAACTTCAAAAAAAGATATTATATATACAAAAAATACAGAAAAAATAAAAAATAATAATGCTTCAGAAACAGCAAAAAAAGAAAAAAAGATTAATAAAACTAAAAAAAGCAGTATGGAATTAAATTTAGAAAAAGATGAAAAACTGCTTTACAATATAATAAAGCAGACAGATAAAATACATATCGATCAAATTGCAGAAGAAAGCAATATAAAAGTACAGTCAGCAGCTTCTATATTAATGCAGTTGGAGATAAAAGGTATTATAAAACAATTATCAGGAAAATATTATACTATAGAAAAATAATAAAATAATAATATATAACTTTTATAATATTAAAGGAGATTTAACTATGCCCAAGACAGCAGAAGAAAAAGTAAAAAAAACAGATAAGAAAAAAACTAAAAAAGAATCCAAAAAGAAAAAACTTGTTATAGTAGAGTCTCCTGCAAAAGCCAAAACAATTAATAGATATTTAGGCTCTGATTATATAGTAATGTCATCAATGGGGCATTTAATAGATTTGCCTAGAAGCAGACTAGCTATAGATGTTGATAATGGATTTGAGCCTGAATATATTACTATAAGAGGAAGGGCTAAAATATTAAATGACTTGAAAAAAGAAGCTAAAAAAGCACAGGAAGTACTGCTTGCAGCGGATGATGACAGAGAGGGAGAAAGCATTGCTTGGCATATAGGAAATAAAATCAGAGGGGTGAATTCTGCCGTACCTATAAAAAGAATAGTTTTTCACGAGATAACAAAAGATGCATTAAAAGAGGCTATTGATAAGCCTAGAGATATAGATATTTCAAAAGTAAATGCTCAAAAGGCAAGAAGGGTATTAGACAGACTTATTGGCTATAATTTAAGCCCTCTTCTTTGGGAAAAAATTAAAAGAGGACTTTCTGCAGGCAGAGTACAGAATGTTGCTTTGCTTATTATATGCAATAGAGAAGGTGAAATTGAGACTTTTATTCCTGTAGAATATTGGACTTTCGGTGTATTTTTAAAGCATAAAAATAAAGAATTTTTGGCAGAACTTCAAAAATATAAAGGGGAAAAGCCTGACTTAAAAACAAAACAAGATACTGAAGATATAATGGAGCATCTAAAAGACAAAACATATATAGTTACTAATATAGAAATAAAAGACAGATTAAGAAATCCTACAGCACCATATACTACAAGCAAACTTCAGCAGGCAGCAAGCAGTGCATTAGGATACAGTGCTTCAAAAACTATGCAGGTTGCTCAGTCTCTTTATGAAGGTGTGGATATAGCGGGAGAGGCTACAGGTTTAATAACATATATGCGTACCGATAGTGTAAGAATATCACCTGTTGCACAGGAACAGGCAAGAGAATTTATAGAAAAAGAATATGGAAATAATTATCTGCCTCCTGAACCTCCTGCATATTCAGTAAAAAAGAATGCTCAGGACGCACACGAGGCTATAAGACCTACCAATGTATTTTTAACTCCTGACAGCATAAAAGAATATTTAAAAACAGATCAATATAAACTGTATAAACTTATATGGGAGAGATTTGTATCATCTCAAATGCTTCCTGCTAAAATGAAAAATACAAGGGCTATAATAACTGCAGGAGAGTGCGAATTTTCTCTTTCTTCTTCAAAAATAGAATTCGACGGATTTATGAAAGTTCTTACAATAGATAAAGAAGATAAGGAAAAGGCTTCAAAAATGCCTAATTTATCAAAAGATGATATATGCGAATTTGTAGAAAATAATCCGCAGCAGCATTTTACAGCACCGCCTCCAAGATATACAGATGCTTCGCTTGTTAAAATACTCGAAGAATCGGGAATAGGAAGACCTTCTACTTATGCACCTACTATTAAAACTATAATATCAAGGCATTATGTACAGAGAAAAGGAAAACAGCTAGTACCTACCGAGTTAGGAAAGCTTGTTAATGAACTTATCAGCGAAAATTTCCCTGAATTAGTAAATATTAACTTTACAGCTGATATGGAGAGTAAACTTGATAAAATAGAAGACGATAATATAGAATGGAATAATATATTGATAGAGTTCTATCCTAATTTTTTGGATACATTGAAAACAGCCGCTGAAAATATAAATAATATGAAAGACTTTTTCAATGAAGAAACAGATTTTATATGCGAGAAATGCGGCAAGAAGATGATAAAAAGGCTTGGAAGATACGGATATTTTATTGCATGTTCAGGTTTTCCTGAATGCAAAAATACCAAAGGAATATCTTTCGGAGTATGTCCTAAATGCACAGGAGATATTACTTTAAAGAGATCCAAAAGAGGCAGAGAATTTTACGGATGTTCCAATTATCCTAAATGCGATTTTGTAAGTTGGGATAAACCTATTCAAGAGCCTTGTCCTAAATGCAATGGGCTTATGGTTGAGAAAAACATAAAAAACAAAGGATTGTTTAAAATTTGTATCAAGGAAGATTGCGGTTATTCAGAGGAAATCAAAGAAGACGAAGAATAACATTATTTTTCATTATTGTATTAGCTTTGTTTAATACTTGTCATTTACTTTATGCACAAAATAATGATAAGATAAAATTAAGTAATTTGAACATAAAAGTAGAAGATTTAAAAGAGGCTTTTAATCCTGCTGTAAATAAATTTAATGAAAAAACTATATCTACCATAATTATAGACCCCGGACACGGAGGAAAAGACCCCGGAGCTGTAGGAGTAGATAAACTGCTTGAAAAGGATATAGCTTTAGCTTTTTCACTAGAGTTAAAAGAAGAATTGGAAAATTTGCTTCCTAATATTAAAATTGTACTAACAAGAACAGGAGATACTTATCCTACTCTTGAAAAACGTTTTGAAATAGCTAATAATGCAGCAAAGATAAATACTGATAAAGCAAAAAATGCATTATTTGTAAGTATTCACGCAAATGCATCATTCAATACAAAAGCCAAAGGATTTGAAGCATATTTTGTAAGTGCTCAGGAATCAAGCGAATATGCAAAGGCTGTATCAATGCTTGAAAATGATGCTTTAGTTAAATTTGATAATATAGATACTTCAAAATATGAAAAGGATTCTAGCCAGCTTACACATAATTATATGCTTATAGAACAGTATCAGAAAGAAAGTAAATTATTAGCTGAATTAATTACTGAAGAAGTACTTAAAGTTTCGGGAGTTGCAAGAAGAACAAAACCTGTACAAAATGCTTTATTTTATGTTTTGAAAGGTGCTGTTATGCCTTCTACATTAATAGAATTAGGCTTCATTACTAATCCTGAAGATGCTAAATTTATGAATACCAAAGATACAAGACTAAAAATGGTAAAAGCTGCTGCCAAAGGCATAAAGAAGTACATAGAAGTTTTTGAAAAGACTGAAGGTTTTACAAAATAATTTTTTGTAATATAATAATACTAAATCATTTAATATATAATTTGGAATCAATATGGAACTTCAATTAAGAAACATAGGAATGATAAAAGAAGCTGATATCATATTAGACGGGCTTACTTTAATAGCTGGTGAAAATGATACAGGAAAAAGTACAGTTAGTAAAGCTTTGTATTCAATAGTAGCAGGTTTAAACAATTCAGAAATTTATTATAATATTTATATAAACAATAATATATTATCAATATTAGATGATATTAAAAGAATTTTAGATAACGAAATCATAAATAAAAATAATATTGATGCAAAATATCATTTGTTAGATACGCTACTAGATGACATAAAAGATATAAATAAAAATAATAAAGATGATATTATTTTTAATCTAAAAAGATATAATTTATACAACTGTATATCTAAAAATATAGATGAACTTTTGAATGTAAAATATAGCTCTATATCTGAAAATGAAAAAAAATATTTCAGTATAGAAATACAAAAAAAATCAGAATTTGGTAATCAAATGGCTTCATTTTATTCAGAAAAATCAAATATATCTATTTTATATAATAATAATAAAATAATAGATTTTCAAATAAACAGCAATAGAATCGATACCAATATTCCTATTGGTAATATATATGCTAAAGATATAACATATGTAGAGACCCCTTTTATATTTTATGTTATGGATAATTACTTAGATGGATTTAATATTTTTGAAAGAAGATATATAAGAAATATGATAAAGGCTAAAAATCACATACATGATTTATTTGAAAAAATAACTTTACTTAATAATATAGATGAAACATATTTAAATATTGATAATACTATAACAAGCATAAAGTCATTTTCTAATTATATTAGAAAAAATATTGGAGGTTATATTGAATATAATAATGAAAAAAGAAAGTTTCTATTTACAAAAGGAAATAATGAAATAGAATTATCTAATACTGCTGTAGGTATAAAATCTTTTGCTATAATAGATTTGCTTTTAAAAGCAGGTATTTTCAATGATAAGCATATTTTAATACTTGATGAACCTGAAGTACATTTACACCCTAAATGGCAAATTGAATATGCTAAACTTATGGTAAAAATGGCAGAAGAATTAGATATACAAATTTTAATTAATTCTCATAGCCCTTATTTTATAGAAGCTGTACAAAAATACTCAGAAAAGTCAGAAAAAATTGCGGATAAAACTAATTTTTATTTAAGTGAAAAACAAGATGACGGATATGCTCTAATAAAAAATGTTAATGATGATATAGAAAGCATATATAAAACTTTAGCTGATGCCTATAGAAAATTAGATAAAGATACATTATGGAATGAAGCAAAAAAATGACATCAGAACGGATAACTATAATTACGAACCGATTAAAAGATATATTGAATACAGATTTTGATAATTGTAAAGATAAAATATCGGAAGTGTGCAAAGATATCGATAAAAACATAAGTAAAATAACTTTAGATACAGAAGTTTTTAATTTTGATAAAATAACTTCTAATCTAAAAAAGAATAATAAACCAAAATCTGCCGATATGATACATATACAGGATAATATAATATATTTAATAGAGTTCAAAAATACATCTTTATTAATAAACTCTAAAAGCAGTAAAGATTTCAAACAAAAATTAAAAAATGAAATAAAATTGAAAGGTATAGAAAGTTTAATAACTATACATAAAATCATTAATAAAATGATAGATGAAAATATTAAATTTAATTCTATCTTAAATTTGAATATATATTACTATTTAATAGTAAATGAAAATTCAGATAATTATACTTCACAAAATAAAATAAATAGAGACAGAGTTAATATAAATGAAGATTGTGCAAGATTAACAACTGATTATAAAAACCGTTATTTTAAAGATGTTAAAATTTCAAGCTTTGAAAGTTTTGAAAAAGATTTCATAAAAAATATTTCTAAACAATAAAAAAATTAATAAAGCAGTGTTTCATAATAATATTAATCCATAAATAATATAGATGTATAAAAAATTGCAATAAATACATTATCTAAATTTAATTATTTTTATAAAACTCTAATGCTGTTTGTTCAGTATCTTTTATAAATCTATCTTTATAATTGCAATATAATTCAATATCATTATTACAATTTTTCAAAGCTTCCAATTTTATTTTCACATATTCTTCTGCAATATCTTTATTAGCCCTTAAAAAATCCCTAAAAGCTAAATGCCTTTCTATATCAAATTTATTATTAATATCAAATATATGAATATGGGAAAATCTTTTTTCTATTCCATTTTTATCAGTATAGTCTTTAATAAAAAATCTTCTTTTTGATATTCCATTTTCTCCCATAGCTTTATATCCTATATCAGAAAAATCATCATTATAAGAATCAACTTTATTTATATCATCTACTGCAGCTAATATATCTATAATAGGTTTTGCTTTTAAATTTTCTATCGATGTGCTTCCTATATGATAAATATTTATTAATATAGATTTAAGAATATTTTTAATTTTTTTTTCTTCTTCTGTATATAAATTATTCCAATTATAATCATAATCAGCAATTTCAATTATTTTCATTTATAAACTCCAAATAATAAAATCATTAAAAATAATATTATACTGTTTTTTATTATATTTTAAATATGCATATTTAGGCGTACTTATACAAAGAAATAAAAAATTCAAATTAGTTTAAAATCATACTAATAAAAAAACATTTATACATATTTACAATAAAATTCTTTTACTTTAATTAATAATATTTTATGAACTCAATTAATTAATGAATCTCTCCCCAGCTGTTTCCTTTATGTATATCTACAATTATAGGGACATTTGTTTTTACAGAATGCTCCATTATCTCTTTCATTATAATCATAGCCTTATCAGCCTCTTTTTCAGAAACTTCAACTACTAATTCATCATGAACCTGCATAACTATCTTGGCAGTTTTTAAATGATTTTTAAACTCTTTATGTATAGCCGACATAGCAACTTTTATCATATCAGCTGCACTTCCCTGAATGAGAGTATTTAAAGCCATTCTCTCAGCCTCATTTCTAGCCATAGCATTAGATGAATTTATAGTTTTTGATAAATCTCTAATTCTTCCGCACATAGTACGAACATAGCCTTTATTTCTTACTTCCTCAACAACTTCCTCGCAGAAAGGCTTTACTTTGGAATATGTTTCAAAATAACCTTTTATGAAATCTTCAGCATCTTTTCTTTTTATTCCAAGCTCTTTTGAAAGTCCGAATGCTGTTTTTCCGTAAATGATAGAGAAATTTATTATTTTAGCTGTGTTTCTCATTGAGGCAGTTACATGCTCTTTACTCACAGAATATATTTTCATCGCTGTTTTTCTATGAATATCATCATTATTTTTGAATGCTTCAACTAATGCAGGATCATTGCTGAAATGTGCTAATAATCTTAATTCTATCTGAGAATAGTCAGCAGCTATAAGCAAATTTCCTTTCTCTGCTATAAATGTATTTCTTATATCGCGTCCTTCTTCGCCTCTCACCGGAATATTTTGCAAATTAGGTTCTGATGATGATAAGCGTCCTGTAGCTGTTACTGTTTGATTGAAAGATGCATGTATTCTTCTTGTTTTTTCATTTATTAAAGTAGGGAAAACATCAAGATAAGTATTTTTTAATTTTGCATACTTTCTGTATGTAAGCATATATTCAGCTATTTTTTCTTTCTGAGCAAGTTCAGTTAATACTTCCTCATCAGTAGAAAACCCTGTTTTAGTTTTCTTAAGAGGAGCTATTCCCATCTTATCAAATAATATATATTCAAGCTGTTTAGGAGACTGCAGATTAAACTCTTCGCCTGCTTCTGAATATATTTTCTCTTTAGTTTTTTCCAAAAGCAAAGTATATTCATCTGACAATGATTTCATTTTTTCGCTGCTTATATAAACGCCGTCAAATTCCATATCAGCAAGCACATTTACAAGAGGCATTTCTATATTGAAAAATAATTCTTCAAGATTATGAGTTTTTAAAAGCGGAGCAAAGCATTCATAAAATCTAAATGTTATATCAGCATCTTCGCATGCATATTCAACAACATCTTTTAAAGGAGCATCTAATAAAGTCTTTTTAGCATTGTCCGTCAAATCGCTGTATTTAATAGTATTATATGAAAGATAAGCAATAGCCAAATCGTCCATATTATATCTTCCTCTTGTAGGATTAATCAAATAAGCAGCCACCATAGTATCAAAATATAAATTCCCGAAACTTTTATTAATAGCCCTCATCATTTTGTATTCATATTTAAGATTATGTCCTATGATTTTTATATCTTCTTTTGCTAAAGTTTCAAATACAAGATTCATACACTTTTCTTTATCTATATTTGTTCTTCCGCTTAAATCCAAATAAAATGCTTCATTAGATTTTATTGCAAAAGAAATTCCTATTATAGTATCTTTAAATATATCTAATCCTGTAGTTTCAAAGTCTATGCATACAAGTTTTTTGCTGTTAATATCATTTAAAAGATTTTGAAGCTCTGTTTCATTTTCTATTAAATAATAACTAGCTTTATTATCCTTAGCTGTCAGTATAGCAGTTTCTTCTTTTTCTATATTATTAGAATCTTCATTATTTGATATTTTTACCTTATCATCTTTTTTTGAAGAAGAACTATATATATAAGAATTGATTTTATCTCTTATCTGCTTTAATTCTAATTCATCTAATATTTTATTAACTTCATCAATATCAATTTTACTGCTTGCTATCTCATTATAATCCAAATTAAAATCTTTTATATTTCTTTCAATAGAAGCAAGTTTATAGCTCATATATGCATTGTCTTTTGATTCAATCAATTTTTCCTGAAGTTTTCCTTTAATAGAATCTATATTTTCATATATTCCGTCTAAACTATCATACTCCTCAAGAAGTTTTACAGCCGTCTTCTCCCCTACTCCCTTTACTCCCGGTATATTATCTGAAGCATCTCCCATAAGAGCAAGCAAATCTATTATTTGATTAGGATAAACTCCTCTTTTTTCTTTAACAGTATCTCTATCATACTCCATAAGCTCATTATCTTTATTGCTGGCAACTACTCTTACATCATCATCTACAAGCTGAAGTATATCCTTATCAGGAGAATAAATAATAGTTTTGATATTCTCTTTTTTATTTTTTTCGGAAATAGTGCCTACAATATCATCAGCCTCATAATTATCTAAAACTATTCTCGATATCCCCAAAGCATCTATAAGCTTATAAAGTATAGGTATCTGGCTTCTTAAATCATCAGGCATACTCTCTCTATTCTCTTTATACTCTTTATATATTTCATTTCTAAATGTTTTTCTTGAACTGTCCAATGCTATAGCTACATATTCTGATGGATATGTATTAATAAGCGAGAAATAAGTTCTCATAAAACCATTAATAGATGAAACATTCTGCCCTTTAGAGTTTAAAAGAGGTCTTTTCAAAAAAATAAAATGGTATCTGTAAAGTATACCAAAAGCGTCAATAATAAGAAATGTTTTTTTCATAATGCTGCTATTATACTATTCTTTAAGAAATAAGTAAATATTGAGTTATATAGGTTTACAAAATATTTAAGTTATTGATATATGATATAGTTTAATATTTATAATATATTCTTTGCTATACTGTATAAAATAATAAATAATAACAAAAATATTTATTTAAATGCATCTATTAGTATTTTAAATAAAGTATAAAACTGACTGTTATAATTATATGTAAAAGGCTCTTCATTTGGAAAGAATAATATAAATCTAATAATATATACTAATATAAAAATTAATATTATTGATATAATGATATAATTATTATTATAAATATATTCTGCTATCTTTAACTTTTTTTTAAATATGATTACAAAGAAAATAATACTTGGAAATATAAACAAAGGATGATAATAAAATGCTTTTCTAAAATTGAATTTTGATATTTCTATATAAGCCCTTGTCATGCCGCAGCTTGGACATGGGAAGCCTGTAATATTTCTAATTAAACATAATTGATTTATAGTAAAATAATATTTGTCGATATGCTTAATGCTGTCATAGTTTATGAAAAGCATTATAAAAGATATAAATACAAGCTTCAATATTTTAATCATAAAATTAATAAATATTTAATAAAATAAAAAAAATCCGTCTGCTTCTTTTTATAAAAAACATTTTCTGAAATAAAATAAAAAGAATTAAAATATCAAATATATTTTTCCATTTGATTATATATTACATCAGCAAGTCCGAAAGTTTTTGTTTTTGAAAATTCTTTTGAATATTCATCATAAAGCATATCTTCAAATATCTGCTCTGCCATTCCTCCGTCTATTAAACCGCTTTTATTAACAGTTTTTCTCATCTCTTTTAGCATCTGATTAATCATCAAAGCCTCAAAATCTTCTGAAACTTGTCTTAAACGCTTTTTCTCTAAATCTTTATCGTATTTCGATGATACTGCATTATTATTATTTTCTTTAGAATTAGATTCTATAGTGAATTTGGAACTGCCGTATTGTTTTTTAGTATTTTCTAATTTAGAAAAATTAGCACTATTCATACTTAAATTATATTTATCAGTGATATTCATAAACTATTCCCATAAAAATTATTCTTATAAAATTTTATCGGAAAAGTAAAAAAACTTATTATTATTTTTTATAATAAAAAAGTCTAAATCTCATAGAAATTCAGACTTTAATTTTTATTACCAAGTTACAATATATTCAGTATAAATATAGCCCTTACTTATAGATTTTGTCATTCTCACCTTAGAGCCATTGGGGTACTTAAATCTAAATATATTTTTTATAATTTCATCATAATAAGTTTCTATCATAGAATCATAATTAGGGAAATAATGCAGATGATAAATAATGCGTCCTTTTTCAGCTTTAACAACCTCTACATAAATATTCTTAAACATTCTATTACTAAAATTAACAAATACATCAGCTAAAGCATTCTTTTTTGCAACTTTAATAAATAATTTTCTTAATATATTAAATTTCTTAAAATCATATCTGGCTTTTTCTCTGATGCCTTCTCTTGCACCGTCATAAAACTCATTCATTATAGAAGTCATAGGTATGAAGCATGATGTAGATAGAGGATATTTCTTTCTAAATTTAGTCTTTTTGACATCCTTAAATATTTTTCTGCATTCTTCAGGCATTTGTTCTAAAAGTTTTTGGAATTTTTCTTTTCCGAAAGTAGAAATAACAAATTTATAAATGCTTTGAACAAATAAATGTCTGCTGTAAGCTCTGTCGCCTTCATTGATAATTTTTATTTTTTCTTTAATAACATCTTCAAAATCTTTTATAACATAATTGGACATTTCTTTTTCTAACATATCAACAGAATCTCTTGCAACATTAGAAATCTGTTCTGTCTCTTTCACAAGTTCAAATACATTTCCTATTTGACTTCCCATATCCTGTGTTTTAGAAACTATATCATCGCTGTTTTGAGTTACAAGCTTCATAGCCTCATCATTTTTCTTAGAGAAGTCAGAAAGATTTACTAAATCATCTTTAGCTGCAGATATTCTGTTATGCAAATTAGTATATTCTTCTTTAATATCTTTAACAGCATTATATAAACTCTCTATAGATACGCTTATCTCTTTCGTAGAATCATATTTTTCATCAGCAACCTTTTTAACCTTAGTCATAGTATTAACAAAATTCTGAAGCTTAACTAACATATCTTCTGTTGTTATTATTCTTTCAGTCATACTAGACATAATAAGATTCATCTCTTTTTCTATATCTCTCAATATATTCCAAGCCTTCTCGGACTGCAAATTTGTAGTAGCAGATAATTTTCTAATCTCTTCAGCAACAACCGAAAAACCTTTACCCTGCTCCCCAGCATGTGCCGCCTCAATAGCTGCATTCATAGCAAGCATATTTGTCTGCTGAGATATATCAATCGTAGAATTTACAAAATCTGTAATACCTCTTATAGATGCTATAAGCGATTTTGTGATATTTTCTGTTTTAACTATTTTTGCCTTACTATCTTCAGCCAAAGATACTAAATGTTCTGATTCTTCTTTAGATTTTCCTATAGAAATGGATACATCATGCATATCTTTCTGCATAGTAACTGTTAATGAATTAATTTGATTTAAGCTGACTGACTGATCATCAATTTTACTTTGAAGCTTATTAGTAATATCATTAATAGAAATTAATTCAGCCAAGCTGGAAGCTATAATTTTATATATTTCTAAATTACTGCTTTCTACATGTTTGAATTCAGTTTGCTGCGAAGATATATTATCAATTATAAGCCCTACAGATTCTGTCATAGCAGCTGCTGAATCGTATATATCTGCCATTTTAAGTTTTAAAGCATTGCTTTGCTCTCTTGATACTTTAAGAGTTTTAGATACGCTTGAAAATACATGCTGAACCATATCAAAAAATATTCTTATCCAAGTGCTTAAATTTCCAAGCGAGTCTTTAGAATGAATTTTGCTGACATTTACAAATATATTATTATCAAATACACCCGATTCTAATTCCTGAGAAATTCTTTCTAAAGGTTTTAATGAAAAAGGTATCGTTATATTTAATACTATTATAATAATAAAAACTGCAATTATTAATATTACAAATATAGTATTATTAGTTGCATTTAATACATCATAAAAATAGTTTGCAGGAACATACATAATCATATTATATACAGGATGATTAGCAAATTGATTATAAAACATACTGTATGAAGCATTATCTGCAGTATAATTAGTTCTTATTCTAAGATTTGTATAAAAAGTTACATTCTCAATAGATTTTCCAAGCCATTCTACATCATCTAAATTATCAAGTATATAATCAGGGTTATCATGATAAACTATTTTTTTATTTCTTGAATCAAAAATTACAGCATTAAAAGGACCTGTTTTTACTATATTAGTAATAGCTTCATATACTATATCTAAAGAAACATCTGATAAAGCAACCCCTATAAGATTATCATTAATGCTTGAATATATAGGAGATGAAAAAGAAATTACTTTTCTAGGCTCATCTACATTTTTTAAATAAGGAGAAGAATAATAAATATATTGAGGTCTTTTAGATTCCCTATTCCAATTATCTGGAAGAGCTAAATAATAAAATTCTTCTCTATTATAATTATCGAGAGCCGCTTCTATTTTAGGCTGCATATTTCCTGTATCGCCTACATCATACAAATACAAAGAATGTATGCCTCTCATATAAGGATTATTTTCTACAATATTAGGTTCAAAATATATGCCGTTAGCTATTACATGATGAAGTCCTGTCTGAGCTTTATGAAAACGGTAAATATTTTTTCTGAGATTCCCTGCTACATCGCCGACAGTCCCAGTAGAATATAAATCATAAGATACTGTAGCCAAATCTGATAATCCGATAGTTCCTACTCCTGTAGAAGTTACAATATTATCAAATGCATAATATATATCATGAAAATAATTCCACGCCATTCCCATAGCTGAATCATACAAAGATTTTTTATTCGTTTTAGTATTTATAAAAATAGCAGGAGATAATGATAAAATTACAACTATGACAACCAATAAAAGTACCTTATTTTTTAAGCTCATATAAAAAACCTTAATTATTTAAAAATTACTGCTTAGATTATCGGATATTTTAAATTTATTATTTAAGAATGATATTACTATTTTTTTATAAACTTTCTCAATAATTTTCCTTTAAACATATTAATAAATGAAACAAAATCATCATTTTTCAATATAATATTTATTAAAGAATATGATATCATTCCAAATAATATTACTATAAATACTTTAAATATAAAAAATAATCTAGAATCTGCAGCATTTGATAATAAATAATATTTTGCCCCGTAAACAGAAGCCGCCATAAATAAACTAGCAGCCAATGTCTTTATAATTTCAATCTTTTTATTTATTATAGATTTTACCGCCATTCTTTTCATAAGCAATATATATAGTATACAAAAAGATACAATATTTGCAATAACACTTGATATAGATATGCCCATAATATCAAATTTAAATATATAAACGCATAAATAATTACTAAAAGCATTGATAATGAATGCAAAAAATGCTGTATATACAGGAGTTTTCATATCCTTCATAGCATAAAATGACTGTACAAGTATTCTATAACTAGCTACAAAAAACAATGATACGGACAAATATCTTAAAGCACTTGATACAAGATATGTAGATTTTGAAGAAAAAGCCCCATATTCAAATATCATTCTCACAATCTCCTTACCTAATACCATAAATCCGAATGCAGAAGGAATAGTAATCAAAGCAACCAGCCTTAAAGAATAAGCCAAAGTTTCAACAGCTTCATCTTTTTTATTATTGATTATCAATCTGCTTAAAGTAGGAAGCATTACAGTGGCAACGCTTACAGCAAAAACACCTAGTACAAATTCATGTATTCTAGTAGCAAAAGTAACAGCTGATACCCTGCCTTCTCCAATAGCACCTGCAAATGCAGTTGATACAAGTAAATTTATCTGATATATGCTAGCCCCGAAAATACCGGGAGCAAATAGCTTTATCATCTTTATAACATAAGGTTCTTTGAAATTAAAATAAGGTTTGAAGCTGAATCCTTGTTTATATACAAAAGGCATTTGATAAGAAAACTGTACGAATCCTCCAACTAATACGGCAAATGCAAATACATAAGACATATTGCTGAAAAAATTAGGAAGAAAGAATTTAAAAAATAAGGCTGATAATATAATAACAGCATTTAATAAAATAGGACTTGCCGCTGATATAGAGTAATATCCTCTTATATTAAGTACTCCCTGCATTAAAGCCGCTAATGATATAAAAAATAAATATGGAAACATTATTCTTGATAAATCTGATGCAAGATTAAGTGCCTGCATATTATTATCTGCCGATTTATAAAGTATTTTCACAAGCAAAGGCGATATTATTATTCCAATTAGAACAATACCTATAAGTATTAATCCAAGCAATGTAAATACAGCTCTGAAAAATTTCTTTGATTCTTCGCTGCCCTTCTCTTTTTCAAGCTCTGTAAATACAGGTATAAAACTCGCTACCATATTACCTTCAGCAAATAATCTCCTTAAAAGATTAGGAAGCATAAAGCCTATTGCAAAAGCATCGGCTATAAATGTAGTTCCAAGCAAAGCAGCCTGTATTTGATCTCTCAGAAGTCCGAATATTCTGCTTACTGTAGTTACCAATGACATTTTTAATGATGATTTGGCTATCTTTTCTTTATCTATCATTTTACTTTCTGACATACCGCCTCTAACTATATCTAACAAAAAAATATTTATAATAAAAAAATATTACTGATATCATTATACAATAACAGCATATTAAAAATATAAATCAAAAAGCGATAAAAAACAATCAGTATATTTTACTTAACATAATATTTTATTCTTAAAAATATTTTTAAATTAAAAAAATTATTTTTTAATTAACAAAAATAAATAGAAATTAAATAAAAAATATAAAGTGTGTATATATAAATAGAATATAATTTACATTTAAATAAAATATGATTTACACTATTTACTGTCATAGAAAATTTATTCTCTGATAATGACAAAGAAAAATTTAAATATATGATAGAAAATAAAGACAGCAGAAAAGCCAGCATATTTAAAAATGATATTCTTAATTTAGAATTTGAAGAAGATACAATAACCAATTTCTTTAAGGTTATTAGAAAAATAGATTAATAAAAACTTCAAAATAATAAAATTATTTAAATATTATACGCTCTGTATTGTCAATAGCATTTTCAGGAACATTTTTATATTCTTTTAAAGTTTTTATTATTAAATCTCTTATATCAAGTCCTGTATGTATAATATTTTCGCCGTATTGAAATAAAGGCTTTCCGCTTTCATCAATATATTTTTCGCCTCCGTTAAATATATAGTCGGCAGCGGCTACAACATATTTTTCATTATCATTTATAGCTCTGCCATTTATGTAGGATTCTAAAAGTTTTCCATTACTGTCGAAATTAATAATGCAGTCTTTTGAAACCTGTAAAAATGCTCCCTCCCCTTTTCTCGAAGCTGATAACTCTAATATATTTTTTAACTGACTGCCATTTAAAGTTGTAATTACAATAAGATTGTCAAAAGGAAAAAATTCATACATATCGCCCAATGTAACTTTTCCGCTTGGAAGCTCTCCTCTTAAAGAACCTGAATTAATTAATGCTATATCAATACCGTCCTGAGATGATGCTGCTATATCTGAAACGAAATTTCCTAAAGCAGTGGATTTGTTTCTAACATTTTCATCTGTTAAGGCATAAGGCAAAGAAGCTATTTCTATATTAAACTCCTTATCAACTTTGCTTTGCATTTCTTCTATTTTAGATAATACGGCTTCATCTTCTTTTATAGTTTCATCTAATCTTGTAAGTTTATAATTAGGGTAAGCATATTTTCCATCTTTAAATATAATATCAATAGTGCCTATATACTCGCCGTATTGTCCTGCCTGAACTATAGTTGTATTTCCTATAATAACAGGATTCTTTAATAAAGTATGAGTATGTCCGCCTATTATAATATTAAATATATCAGGCATCTCCAATGCTATTTTTTTATCAGTATCTAATCCTGCATGACTTAGTAAAATTGTTATATCATTAGTTGTATTTAATGGTATTTCTTTTAAAAGATTTTTTAAAGATGATATTTCATCTTCTATATCTATATAATCAAGTCCCTGAATAATATTCATCTTTTCGCTTTGCAGAACTCCTATTACAGCAGTATTTATGCCGTTAATATTTGTTATTATATATGGAAGAGTATAATTTTCGCCTGAGGATTTTACTTTAACATTGCATGCTATTGTAGGGAAATTTCTGCTTTCTATAATTCTGTTTAACTGCTCTATTCCAAAATCAAACTCGTGATTGCCGAGAGCTGATACTTGTATTCCCATATCATTCATAAGTTCAGCCTCGTCCATACCCTGATAAACAATAGAAAATACGCTTCCTGTAATTGTATCTCCTGCATGCATAACTATAACATTTTCATTTTCTTCTTTTACTTTATCGATAAAAGTTTTTCTTCTGGCAGCACCGCCGTATCTGTTTGTAGAATTATCTTCTTTAGAAACCGAAATAAACTCTTTATTTTTTGAATGAGTATCATTAATATGAACTATTGTAAATACTTTATCTTCGCTTGCTTTATTAGAGCATGATAAAATTAAGCATAATAAAATAAAAATAATAAATAAATATAAGTTCTTCATTTTTGATATCCTATTCTTTAAGAATAAATTAATAATACAGCATCAGCTTTAAAAGTCAATGATTTAATATAAATAGGTTTATTATTAAAAAATAAATTTCAAAGTTTGTATATTATACTTTATGACTTCAAAACATATTATTTTGAAATTAAAATATTAAAAAATATCTACTAAAATAATAATTCCATGTTTGGCTTTAGGCTTTTCTCCTTTCATAATGCAGTTTACAGAGAGTATTTTATTTGTATATTTCAATACTTCTATTTTAAAGTTTGGTGTAAGCATAGACTTATTGCTTTACAGAATACTTAAAATCTGCATTTTTGGCTATATATAGTGAAAAATAATACTATTATACTTACTTTATTTATGGAAAATAAAGTGATGGCTGTATTATTAGCCGACTTTATAGCTGTATGCACTGCTGTAACATTATTTGCAATATATTTCAAAAAATTAATAAATTAAACATCAATTAATATCTTTATCATTATAAGGAATAATAATTATATATTATACTAATGTCTTATTATTATGTTAATAAAATATTTTATTATTAAAAATCATAAAATTATTATTAATAAAATGTTATATCAATATAGCATTTTATTGAAAATACAAAAAATATTGGGGCTGTCCTAGATAACTAAAAAAGCTCCTTTTTTGCTAAATTATATATAATTT
>NZ_CAJTQJ010000010.1 GCF_910578695.1 uncultured Brachyspira sp. | reverse complement strand
GTGGAAAATATGAGAAGTATGTTTAGAGAAGCTGAAAGTTTTAATCAGCCTTTAGATAGTTGGGATGTATCTAATGTAAAAGATATGGGTTTTATGTTTTATGAAGCTAAAAGTTTTAATCAGCCTTTAAATAAGTGGAATGTGTCTAATGTAAAATATATGTCTTATATGTTTAACGGAGCTAAGAGTTTTAATCAGCCTTTAGATAAATGGAATACTTCTAATGTTGAAAGTATGAGCTGTATGTTTGAAAATGCTAAAAGTTTTAATCAGGATTTAAATAATTGGGATATTTCTCAATTAACAGAGATTGAGGATATGTTTAAAAATGCTTTAGCACTTGATGGAAATAATGTTTTAGAAATATATTTAAAATTTTATTATAATAAAAATACAAAAAAGGCTTTTAGTGAATTAGATAATCTTTTAATCAAATCTTCTGATATAAAAAAATTTTATCAAGCTGCATTAAAATATAATAAAAAGTCAGTAGCTGAAATCATAAAAAAGATGGAAAATAATTATTATGATGAATTAAAAGATTTGATTGATAAAAAAGAAGAAATCATAAAAGAGTATAAAGAATTAGAAAAAGCAGAAAAAAAATCAGCACCTAAAGAAAAGAAAATTAAGCAAGATAAAAATAAAATACATCAGCCAAAAAATAAAGAGGAGTTAATTAAGTTAATAAAAGAAAAAATAAAATTTGATAAAATAGATACTTCTTTAATAACAGATATGAGCTATCTTTTTAAAAATTCCAAATTAAGAAAATTTGACGGCATAGAAACTTGGGACACTTCAAATGTTGTAAATATGGAAAGAATGTTTTATGATGCATTATTCTTTAATCATAATATAAATAATTGGGATGTATCTAAAGCGGAAAATATGAGCCGTATGTTTTCTTGTGCTAGAAGTTTTAATCAGCCTTTAGATAAGTGGAATACTTCTAATGTTACTAGTATGATGTATATGTTTTCTTGTGCTAGAAGTTTTAATCAGGATTTAAAGAACTATAATGTATCTAAAGTGAAAAATATGCGTAGTATGTTTTCAGGAGCTAACAGTTTTAATAAGCCTTTGAATGATTGGGATGTATCTAATATTGAAGATATGAGCTATATGTTTCATTATGCTTCTAATTTTAATCAGGCTTTAGATAATTGGAATGTGTCTAATGTAAAAAGTATGGAATGTATGTTTTGGGGGGCTAAAAGTTTTAATCAGCCTTTAGATAGTTGGGATACTAATAAAGTTCTCTATATGAAGTATATGTTTAATGGGAGTGCAATGGTCAGCATTCCTTTTTGGTATAAAAATTAAGGAGATGACCTAGATAACATAAAATTGTTATATTTTATGTATGAAACGCACGCCTTTTGCGTTGAGTAAAGAAAAACAATTAAAATTAATAGAGCATTTTTCAACAAAGACATATTCAGTATTAGTAAAAATTAATAAAATAACATCTTCTTATTATTTTTTAAGATTATCTCATTGTAGATATAATATTTTAGATGTAGCTGAGACTTCGGCAGCACTTTAGAATTAATCATAGTGAGAAGTTTGCTGAAGAAAAAAATCATATTAATGGTATTGAGAATTTTTAGAATCAAGCAAAAAGACATTTGCGTAAATTTAATGGAATACAACAAAGAACATTTTCATTTATTAAAAAATGCCAATTTAGATAAGATATTGAAAAACAATTAGAAATAGTCTATAATTTAGCAAAAATGGAGCTTTTTAATTATCTAGGACAGCCCCATATATTATTATACAGGTTATGGAGAGATTTATGGAGAAGTTTAATGAATAATATTCTAATTAAAGATAAAAAAGTATATATAAAAGCATTAAAATATTTATTAGTAGCTGCAATATCAACAATACCTATATGCATTTATATACTTACATTAAGAAATATTAATAGAAGCTATATATTTCCAATATTTTTGAATATGCATTTCTTTATTAGTTTTTATCTATTTTGCTTTGCTGTTTTTTTTCATATAGATAACTTCAATAAAAAAGTTATTTTAATTACATTTTTATCCTTTCTGCTTATAAGTCTTATATCAAGTTTTTCAAATATCTTTTTTAATTATGTATATATGCCTCCTGTAAATACAGCTGATTTTCAAATACTCATAAATAGAAGCATATTTTTAAGTATTATATTCTTTACTATAATAATGCTTTCATATAATCATTTTAATATATTTGATAAAGATAATACATCAAATTTCTTCACTGTATTTGGAGATACATTTCTATGGTTTTTAATAATAAATACGGCAAGCAGTACATTATTTACTATTGTTATTTATTCTCTGTTTATATTCGGTTTTTCAATTATGGCATTATTCTCCTCTTCAGATGAAATACTTTTTATAATAGCAAAATTAGTTATATGTCTTATTATATTTCTATACGGATTTATACCGTTTATATCATACTTTATATATAATAAAACAAAATCTATAATGTCAGTATATATTTCAAGATTCTTTTTAATAATAACTTTACTTGCTGTATTTATAATGATGTTTTTTATGTTTTATGATAAGTCAAGACCTTATACTAACAGATTAATATACATATTATATAATAGTATTTTATCATTAACTGTAATTAATTTAATGTTTGCTAGAATGGATAAAAAATCCAGTATATTTATAAAAGCAATGTATTTGATAGTGCCTTTATTCGCTTTTCTTTTTAATATATTAACTATAACAGCTTCAATATACAGAATAGCTTATTACGGGCTTACACCGAATAAATTAACATTGATTATTTTAAATATAATATTTCTTGCTCACTTAATAATTATAACTTTAAATAATATTATATCTTTTAAAAACAGAGAATATGATGATAAACAAAATATTATTATAGACAATAAGCCTTCTCTATTTATTTATGTATATTTGTTATTTTCTTTTATAGTATGCTTTATAATACCTATAATATATATAAATTAATTTTCTTAATATTTTATAATTTGATTTTAAATTTGATTTTAAGGAAAAAATTATTAATGCCAATAAAAAAATTGTGAGCTATTATCCCTTAATTATTAAAATATCAGGCACTCACAATTTTTATATTAAGCTTTTTTATTAAAATTATAATTTAAGCATTAATTTACTCATTCTGCTTGCAAATAGTTTAGGATCATCAAGAGGAAGTCCCTCAAGTATGCATGCTTCATCATAAAGAAGTTCGCTGTACTCTTTGAACATATCAGAAACTTTATTAGCCTGATATTCTTTCTCTATTGCTTTAAATACATCATGAGAAGTATTAATCTCTAATAC
Organism: uncultured Brachyspira sp.; assembly: GCF_910578695.1. Classification (GTDB taxonomy): domain Bacteria; phylum Spirochaetota; class Brachyspiria; order Brachyspirales; family Brachyspiraceae; genus Brachyspira. The sequence goes on along the minus strand of NZ_CAJTQJ010000010.1, from coordinate 58,328 downwards.
TCTTTCAGGCTTCATTCCAAACATATTACTGCCCGATTCTGCAAGAACTTTAGCCATATTAAAGCTGATAGAATCTTCTTTATTAGACAAACATACAACGCTCTCTTTAAGCCTGTCAGTTTCTCTCACATCAGCAACTTTCTCAGCACCTAATACATCTTTTATAGCATTAAGTATATCCTTATTTTCAGATTGTTTATTCTCATCTTTATTTTCAGATTTTTTATTATCAGCCTGAAGTATAGAATGAAGTTTAGTGCCGTCAAATTCCTGCATCATACTAACCATAAATTCATCTACTCTGTCAGTAAAATAAAGCACTTCATATCCTTTATCTTTCATACCCTCCATATGAGGAAGTTTTTCTATAGCAGATTTATCTTTAGCAGCAGCATAATATATAAACTCCTGACCTTCTTTCATTCTTGATTTATATTCTGCTAATGTTGTATATTCATCATCAGCAGTATTTGAAGATTGGAATAATAGAAGATTAGATAATTTATCTTTTTTACTGAAATCCGAATATATACCCATTTTTATAGATTCGCCTAACTCTTTAAAGAATTTCTCATATCTTTTTCTGTCATTTTTAAGTATATTTTCTAAAGCATCTAAAACTTTCTTTTCAACATTAGAAGCTATTCTTTTTAACTGAGTGCTATGCTGTAAAATCTCTCTCGAAATATTTAGAGAGAAGTCAGGAGAGTCAACTAATCCTCTTACAAATTTTAAATATTCAGGAAGCAAATCTTTACACTTGCTCATTATAAATACATTTCTTGAATAAAGCTCTAATCCTCTTTCAAAATCAGGGTGAAGAAAATTAAAAGGTGCTTTTGAAGGTATAAATAAAAGTGCCGTATATTCTATAGTTCCTTCTGCCTTTGTATGTATAACTTCAAAAGGATCTGCATAATCGTGAAAATGCTCTTTATAAAATTCATTATATTCTTCAGGCTTAACATCGCTTTTTGATTTCTGCCATATACTTATCATAGAATTAATTGTCTTCTCTTCATACTGCTGAACTTCATTATCATCTTTTTTAGGTATAGGCATATCCATAATAATAGGATAATGAACATAGTTTGAATATTTATGTATCAAATTTTCTAATGTATATCTATTGCAGTAATCATCATCAACAAAGCCGTCTTCTTCTAATTTTTCATCTTTTCCTTTTAATTTTAAAATTATAGTAGTTCCTCTATCCTCTTTATCGATATCTTCTATAGAATAAGAACCGTCTCCATTACTTTCCCAACGAACGCCCTTTTCACTGTCAGTATGTTTTGTCTCTATTATAATATTATCAGACACCATAAAAGCAGAATAAAATCCAACTCCAAACTGCCCTATCAAATCTATTCCGTTTTTGCCTGATGCCTCTTTATCCTTTTGTATTTTCTCTAAAAATGCTTTAGTGCCGCTTCTTGCAATAGAACCTATATTACTTATAACATCTTCTCTTGTCATACCGATTCCATTATCTTTTATAGTTAAAATTTTATTTTGTTCATCTGTTTCTATTTTTATTCTTAAATTATCTATATCAGTATATTTATCTGCATTTGTTATAGATTCAAATCTTGCTTTATCTAATGCATCGCTTGCATTTGATATAAGCTCTCTTAAAAATATTTCTTTATGAGTGTATATAGAATGCACCATTAAATTTAATATTTGCTTTGTTTCGGCTTCAAAATTAAGTATTTGCTTTTCTGCCATAATAAAACTCCTTTATTTTTAAAAAATTCCTTACAGGTTAAAGATTAAATATAAAAAGTATTAAAGCGAATATATAAAGTCTAAAAATTGAATGCCTATATATTATAATAAAAAATAAAAAAAATCAACTGTTTTAATATTATATTTTTTAATATAATATGTAAAAAAACAGCATATTAAATAATATAAAATATATTAATTAGCGATGAGTTAAAAATCTTAAAATTAATAATTTATAATATCATTAATACTAACTTTTTCTATATAAGGCTTTCCAATGGATTCTAAAAATACAAAATTAATTTTATCATCGCTTCTTTTTTTATCTAATTTAATGGAATCTTTTAGATTTATATTATCAGGTATATGTATTGGAAGAGAGAATTTACTTAATATATTTTTAGCTCTTTCCAATATATTTTTATCTTTAGTTATTCCTTTTTTAATACCATATTCTATAGCAAAAACCATACCTATAGCAACAGCCTCGCCATGAAGCAGTACCCCATAGCCTGCTGCATTCTCTACGCTATGCCCTATAGTATGCCCGAAGTTTAAAAACATTCTTTCTTTCTGCTCTTTATAATCTATCTCTACAATATGTGCTTTTAATTCGCAGTTTCTTTTAAGTATAAAGTCAATATCTAAATTGGTATTATTATGAATATGTGCCTCTATCAATTCCAAAAGTGCTTCATCAAATAAGAATGCATGCTTTATCACTTCAGCCATTCCTCCGTTAAATTCTCTTTTGGGAAGAGATAATAAAGTATTGCTGTCTATTATAACAAGTTTAGGGCTATGAAATGCACCTACTAGATTTTTACCTTCTTTTATATTAATTGCTGTTTTTCCGCCTACAGAAGAATCAACGCATGCAAGCAAAGTAGTTGGAATCTGCACAAAATCAATACCCCTCATCCAAACAGCGGCAGCATATCCAGCCATATCTCCTATTACTCCTCCGCCTAATGCTATTATTATATCCTTACGGCTTAATTCATTTTCTGCTAATGAAGAAAAAATATTATTAATGCTTTCTATATTTTTATTTGCCTCCCCATTTGGAAGGACGCATAAAGAAGTAATAATATTCTCTTTTTCTAAACTTTCTTTTACAATATCAGCATAAAGTTTATTTACTATATCATCTGTAATTATTAAAGCCCTATTTCCTTTTAGTATATTTTTTATTAATTTTCCTGTATCTTTTATTAATCCTTTCCTAACTAAAATATCATAATTAATATTTAAATCATTTTTTATTTTTACTTCTGCTTTATTCATATACTAAAATCCATTTTCATAATATTAAAATAAATTATTTGTTTTTTTATTAAACAATAATAATTCAATATATAATATTAAAAATAAAATGCAAATAATTTTTTATTGCTGTTAACAAAAATTGTTTTAATAAGCCGTATTATTTTTTTAATATAATACTCCTGCAGTTTTTATAACTTAATAAACTATAAAATAAACTCATAGTTTTCATTATTCAATAATAAATTTAAAAAATTACATTAATAAATTTTAAAATTACATTATAATGCTCTGAATCATAGGCATAAATATTTTTATTAAAAGCAATGCTGATAATATCCAAGTAAGTAATGATATATCCTTAGTCCTGCCTGAAACAAATTTTAATATAGTAAATGATAATACTCCGAAAGTAATACCCTCTGCTATACTATAGCTGAAAGGCATAAATATTATACATATAAAAGCAGGAACAGCCTCAGTATAATCATTAAAATTAATTTCCAATATAGGAGTCATCATAAATAATCCTACTATAATCAAAGCAGGAGCAGTAGCCGCACTAGGTATAGCCAAAAATATATGAGATAAAAATAATGAAACTGCAAATAATACAGCGACAACAAAGGAAGTTAATCCTGTTTTTCCGCCCTCAGCAACACCCGAAGCACTTTCTACATAAGTAGTAACTGTAGATGTACCCAAGCAAGCTCCTATAACTGTACCCACAGCATCAGCAAATAAAGCCTGTTTGCATCTAGGAACTTCTCCTTCTTTTGTAAGCATATTTGCCTTTGTACAAACTCCTACTAATGTGCCAACTGTATCAAACATATCCACAAAAAGAAAAGTAAAAAGCACTATAAATACATTAGAATTAAATATACTTTTGAAATCAAGTTTAAAAGCTATAGGCTCTAATGAAGGCGGTATAAATCCTGCATCAGGAGAAATTTTAGTAATACCCATAGGTATGCCTATTATTGCAGTAATAAATATTCCCAAAAGAATAGAACCTTTAACATTGTATGAAAGCAGAATTGCAGTAATTAAAAGCCCTATAATAGCAAGCAAGGCACTTCCTGAAGTAATATCTCCTAGCCCAAGTAAAACAGCATCATTATTTACTATAATTTTAGCATTCTGAAGCCCTATAAAAGCTATAAATAATCCTATACCCACCGAAATAGCTCTTTTCATATTTACAGGTATGCTATTAACTATTGCCTCTCTAACATTAAAGATAGTAAGAATTAAAAATATAATACCTTCTATAAATACAGCAGTTAAAGCAGTTTGCCAGCTATATCCCATACCAAGCACAACCGTATAGGCAAAAAATGCATTTAATCCCATACCCGGAGCTAAAGCAAAAGGAAGATTAGCAAGCAATGACATTATTAATGTTGCAGCTATTGAAGATAATGCTGTAGCTGTAAATACTGCCCCTTTATCCATTCCTGCAGAACTTAATATATCAGGATTGACTGCAAGTATATAAGCCATAGTCATAAAAGTGGTAAAGCCTGCTATTATTTCTGTTTTAATATTAGCATTATTCTCTTTGAGTTTAAAAAAGTTTTTCATAGATATATTCCTTGATGCAGTTTTTTTATTAATTTTACAAATAAAAATTAATAATTAAGAAAGATATAATATATATGGTATTATAATTTTTGCAATATTTTATTCTAATAAAAATAAAAGCAGCTGTCATATATAAATAAAATTATTTTAATTGTTCCTGCCATTTTGCAAATGAATGTAAGAAACTCATAATTTTTATATTGAGCTTTTTTATTCTAATAAGTATTATAAGTCTATTTTTATAAATGCCCTACATTTACAATTTTTATAATTGCAAAAATTATTATTTTATAAATAATAAAAAAACATATAATAAATAATTTAATATAAAAAATAAAAGCATACTTGACAATAAAATCTAATTAAATATAATTAATTAATTATTAGGAGACTATTAAATGAAAAAAATATTTATTTTATTATTATTATTTTCTGTACTTTTATATTCTCAAAAGAAATCATCAAGTATAGGAGTAGCATTCTACAGATACGATGATAATTATATAAAATATTTAAAACAGTATATAGAAAGCAGTATAAATAAAAGCTCCTCATTGCTAATGGTTGATTCTTATAATAGCCAAGCAACTCAAAATGCTCAAATAGAAATGTTACTGCAAAAAAATGTAAATATATTAGCTGTAAATTTAGTAGATAAATCTCAGGCACAAAATATTATAGATAAGATAAGTATAAGAAATATGCCTATTTTGTTTTTTAATAGAGAACCTAGCTTGGAAGCTATGAATAGTTATGATAAAGTTTGGTATATAGGAGGTAAAAGCGAAGAAGCAGGAAATTCTCAGGGAAGAGTAATAATTGAAAGCTGGAAAAAAAGGGCTAATTGGGATAAAAATCAGGACGGAAAAATACAGGCTGTTATAATAAAAGGCAGTTTAAATGATAATGATACTATAAATAGAACTGAATATATGAAAAAGTATATAGCATCTAATAATATAAAATTACATATACTATCAGAAATTTCTGTTTCAAGCAGAGATGCATCATCAAAAGCTATGGAAACTTTAATAGATAAATACGGCTCAAAAATAGAATATATAATATGCAATAATGACTATTTAGCATTAGGAGCACTTGATGCTTTAAGAAAATTCGGTTATAACAATAGCAGCAGAATGCTGAATTATATTCCTATAGTAGGAATAGACGGAATTCCTGAATGTTTGAAAGAAATAGAAAATTACGGTATATTTGCCACTGTACTGCAAAACCCTTCTGCTCAGGCTGAAGCATTATCATCTGTGTCCAAAAATTTAATAAACGGAAGATCGCCTTTAGACGGTACTCATCTTAATTTTTATAATAATAAATATATTACAATACCATATATACCGATAACAAGATCCAATTTAGATACAGCTGTAAAAATATATAAATAAAATATATTTTTTAATAATTTAATTTGACTTATATATTTTTTTTAATAAACTAAAATATAGCTATATAAAAATCGGAGTTTTTTATGAATAGAGCAGTAATTACTTTTATAGTATTTTTATTATTTATTTTACTAATTATAAGCTGCGGCAATACTTCAGAACAAAATAATGAAATAGAAGTCGGAATCACTATTTACAGATATGATGATAATTTTATATCATTTATGAGAAGAAATATTGAAACTATGCTTAATGGAAAAGCAAAATTCATAATGAATGATTCAGAAAATGATCAAGTAAAGCAAAATGATCAGGTGGATGCCGCTATACAAAGACAAGTTGATGCTTTGGCTATAAATTTGGTAGATCCTTCATCAGCAAGCTTTATGATAAATAAAATAAAACCTTCAGGAATACCTGTAATATTTTTTAATAAAGAGCCTAGTAAAGAGGATATGATGCTTTATGATAAAGCGTGGTATGTAGGAACTTTAAGCGAAGAATCAGGAAATATACAAGGCGATATAGTAGTTAAAGCTTGGAATTCAAATCCTGCTTGGGATAAAAATGGAGATGGAAAAATACAGTATGTTATATTAAAAGGAGAAGCAGGACATCCTGATGCAGAAGCCAGAACAGAAAGAATAAAAGCTGTATTAAGCGATAATGAAATAGCTATAGAACAATTAGATGAACAAACAGCAAATTGGGATATACTTCAAGCTCAGACAGCTGCAGATTCTTGGATAGAAAAATACGGCAATAATATAGAGTTTATATTCTCTAATAATGATGCTATGGCTCTAGGAGCTTTAAAATCTATTCAGAAACAGGGATACAATATAGGAGACAGTAATAAATTCATACCTATAGTAGGCGTTGATGCTATTCCTGAAATTATTGAAGAAATAAAAAAAGGCAGTGTAGTCGGAACAGTTTTACAAAGTCCTAAAGATCAGGCTAAAGCCATAGTTGATATGGTTCTTAATATAGCAAAAGGCAATGATGTGCTTGCAGGAACAGAATATAAATTAGATGACTCAAAGGCTGTCAGAGAACCTTACAGAGCAATAACATTAGAAAATATAGACGAATCTTCGGAGGCTTACAAATAATAGAAATTTGTTTTTTATTAATTTAAGAAACTATATATAGTATTTTATATTTAAAATAAAGTTTACAAATAGTAATTATATTATAAATTAATATTAAAATATTATAGGAGTAGTATATGAGTAAAAAAAATTTTCTAATGATTCTTTTAATATTATTGTTTATATCATGTTCAAATAATTCAAATTATGAAGACGGCTTTATAGGTATTACCATATATAAAACTGATGATTTATTTGCTAACTCTATAAAAAATAATATATCGAAATTTCTTTCAGGAAAAGCAAAATATATTATAAGCGATTCTAAAAATAATCAAATAACTCAAAATGAACAAATAGATGATTATATATCAAAAGGCGTAAAAGTATTAGTTATAAATTTAGTAGATCCTCAGGCAGCAGAAAATGTAATTAATAAAGCCAAAGAAAATAATATACCATTAATCTTATTTAATAAAGCACCTGATTTTGATATTATGTCTTCATACGATAAGGTATGGTATGTAGGAACAACAAGCAAAGAGGTATCGGACTTGCAAGGCGAGATAATATTAAATGATTGGAATAATAATGCTGCTTTGGATAAAAATAATGACGGAAAAATACAATGCGTTATAATAAAGGGAGAACCCGGACATATAGATGCTGAAATAAGAACTGAAAATGTTATATCATTTTTGAATGACAATGGTTTAGAAACTGATATATTAAATATACAGACAGCTATGTGGGATAGAGAGAAAGCAAGCGAAATAATGTCTTCTTGGATGGCAGATTATAAATCTCAAATAGAATATATTATAGCTAATAATGATGAAATGGCTTTGGGAGCTTTATCTGCTATACAAAGTTTAGGGTATAATAAAGGCGATTTAGATAAATATATACCTATAGTAGGAATAGATGCTGAACCTGAAAGCATAAAAGAGATACAAAATGGGGCAATGGTTGGGACAGTTATTAATGATGAAGTTTTACAAGCGAGAGCTATTTCAGATTTGGCAGTAAATCTTTTTAAAGGACAGCATAATCCTATATCAGGCACACCCTGGAGATTAAATGATGCAAAATCTGTAAAAATTCCATATAAAGCTATTACAATTGATAATATAAATGAATAAGTTATTATGCATAATATCTTTGTATTAATAAAAAGCGATTTTACTTGATTTAAGAAAATAAATTTATATACTAGTATGAAGAGAATATTAATTAATTTAAGGAGTTTTCTAATATGAAAAAATCACTAATCGTTATTGGAGCATTATTAGTAATGTCTTCAATTTTTACAATATCCTGCGGCGGCGGAGATTCTAAATCTGCAGCTAATGACGGTCCTACTATAGGAGTAACAATTTATCGTTATGATGATAACTTTATGTCATTCTACAGAAGAAACATTGAAAGTAAAATCAAAGGAAAAGCTAATTTAATAATCAATGATTCGCAGAATAATCAGGCTCAGCAAAATGATCAAGTTGATGTTATGCTGAATAAAGATTCAAAAGCATTAGCTATTAACTTAGTAGATCCTCAGGCAGCTCAGACTATTATAGATAAAGCTAAACAAAAAGAAATACCAGTTGTATTTTTCAATAAACAGCCTAGTTCTGAAGCTATATTCAGCTATGATAAAACTTGGTATGTAGGCACTACTCCTGAAGAATCAGGCGATATGCAAGGTCAGGTTGTTGTAGATACTTGGAAAGCTAATCCTAATTGGGATAAAAACGGCGACGGTATTATACAGTATGCTTTATTAAAGGGCGAACCAGGACACCCAGATGCTGAAGCTAGAACAAGCCATGTTACTTTATATATCACTAATAATGGGCTTCAAGTTGAAAGATTAGAAGAACAAACTGCTATGTGGGATACAGCAAAAGCTAAAGATATAGTTGATGCTTGGATACAAAAATATGGAGATAAACTTGAATATATTTTCTGTAATAATGATGCTATGGCTTTAGGTGCTTTACAGTCTATACAGGCTTTAGGATACAATAAAGAAGGCGACACTACAAAATATATACCTATAGTAGGTGTTGATGCTATTCCTGATATGATAAATGAAATCAAAAAAGGAACTGTAGTAGGCTCTGTTCTTAATGATCCAATCGGACAATCTCAGGCTTTAGTAGACATTACTTTGAATGTTGCTGCAGGCAAAGATCCATTAGAAGGCACTGCTTGGACTTTAGACGATGTTAAAGCAGTACGCGTTCCTTATGTACCTATAACTAAAAATAATGTAAATGTAGCTGAAGAAGCTTATAAATAATTAAATTTTTATAATATTAGGGATATTAAATTATATTAATATCCCTATATATTTTAATAATTTTATTAGTTTTAAAAGGGTTGTAAATATATGGATAATAAAAAGATAGTTCTTGAAATGAAAGGTATTTCAAAGTCTTTTCCGGGAGTTAAGGCATTAGATGATGTCAAGCTTACCGTAAGAGAAGGCGAAGTAGTGGCTCTTATGGGGGAAAACGGTGCTGGAAAATCTACTTTAATGAAATGTTTATTCGGCATATACCGTAAAGATGAAGGACATATATTTTTAGACGGTAAAGAAGTTAATTTTGTTTCACCAAAACAGGCTTTAAATAATGGTGTTGCAATGGTGCATCAGGAACTCAATCAGGTTCGTCAGAGAAATATACAAGATAATATATGGCTTGGAAAATACCCTACAAAATACGGCATTATTATTGATGAAAAAAAAATGTATGATGATACTAAGGCAATTTTTGATGATTTAGAAATACCTTTAGACCCTAGAACAAAAGTATCTGCATTATCTGTGTCAGAAATGCAAATGGTAGAAATAGCAAAGGCTGTTTCATATAATTCAAAAATATTAGTATTAGATGAACCTACAAGCTCTCTTACGGAAAAAGAAGTAGCTAAATTATTTAAAATAATTAGAAAGCTTCAAAGCAGAGGCGTAGGTATGATTTATATATCTCATAAAATGGAAGAAATACTTCAAATTTCTGATGAAGTTACTATAATGAGAGACGGAAAATATGTTGATACTACTCCTTCCAAAGAATTAACAACAGATATGATTATTAAGCAAATGGTAGGAAGAGATTTAACTAATCGTTTTCCTGAAAAAACAAATACTCCTGGAGAAAATATTTTAGAAATAAAAGATTTTACGGCATTTTATCAGCCCTCGCTTAAAGAAGTTAATTTTAGTGTAAGAAAAGGCGAAGTATTGGGTATTGCAGGACTTGTGGGAGCTAAAAGAACAGAAGTACTTGAAAGTATTTTTGGTATGAGAACTTTATCATCTGGAAATGTTTTGAAAATGGACAGAGAAGTTAATAATTCAAATACCAGAAAAGCTATTAAAAATGGTTTTGCTTTAGTTACAGAAGAGAGAAGGCAGACTGGAATATTTGGAATGCTTTCTATCAATTTTAATTCCACTATAGCCAATATTGATAATTATAGAAATAAATTCGGATTTTTGGATAATAAAAAAATGCAGGAAGATACCAAATGGGTTATAGACAGTATGCAGGTAAAAACTCCTTCAGAAAAAACTGCTATACAAACATTGTCAGGAGGAAATCAGCAGAAAGTTATTTTGGGAAGATGGCTTTTAAGCAAGCCTGATGTACTGATGCTTGATGAACCTACACGCGGTATAGATGTAGGGGCAAAATATGATATATACAGGCTTATTATAGATTTAGCTACAGTTGGTAAAGCTGTAATAGTAGTTAGTTCCGAAATGCCTGAATTACTCGGTATAACAGATAGAATTATGGTTATGAGTAATGGAAAAGTAGCAGGTATTGTAGAAACTAAAAATACTAATCAAGAAGAAATTATGGCATTGTCTGCTAAATATTTATAATTTTAATTAAGTACAAGTAAAGGAACAATTATGGACAAAAATAAAATCAATATTAAAACTATTAAATCATTTATTTTAAACAATGCTATATTTGCAGCATTACTTCTTATACTCATAGGTATAATTATTAAAGAACCTACTTTCTTTAGACTAAGCAATTTTCTTAATATATTTGCTCAGGCATCTACCCGTATGATAATAGCTGTGGGTATAGGTACTCTTCTTGTTACTCAGGGCAATGACTTAGGTGCTGGAAGAGCTGTAGGGCTTGCTGCTGTTGTAAGTGCTTCGCTTTTGCAGTCTACTTCTAATCCTACTAGAATGTATCCTGACCTGCCTATGCTTCCTGTTATACTGCCTATACTTTTAGTTATGCTTATACTTATGGTATTTGGGCTTATAAACGGCTTCATAATCTCTAAACTTTATGTAACACCTTTTATAGCTACTTTAGGTATGCAGCTTATACTTTATGGTGTAACTAGTACATATTTTGACAGACCTCCTTATGGTGCTCAGCCTATCGGAGGACTTGACCCTAGATTTACTAGTATTGCACAAGGAGGCATAAAATTAGGTAATTTCACTATTTCATACTTAATTGTATTTGCAGTCATTATAACCTTAACTATGTGGGTTATTTGGAATAAAACTAAATTGGGTAAGAATATATTTGCAGTAGGAGGAAACCCTGAAGCTGCTGCTGTAAGCGGTGTTAATATACCTTTAACTCTTATGATAGTTTATACTATGGCTGGTGCTTTATACGGTATAGCAGGTTCTTTGGAGGTAGCAAGAGTTGGTTCTGCTACTAATAACTTAGGTAATGGTTATGAACTTGATGCCATAGCTGCATGCGTTGTGGGAGGTGTTTCTTTTTCAGGAGGTATCGGCTCTATTTTGGGTATAGTATCAGGAGTATTAATTTTCCAAGTTATTAATTATGGTATGTCATTCGTTGGTATTTCTCCATATATGCAGTATATAATTAAAGGTACTATCATAATTGCAGCTGTTGCAGTTGATACGCAAAAATATTTGAAAAAAGTATGATGAGTTTATTATATGGAATATGATAATAATAATGATCCTTTTAGAAGAGAGTTTAATAAAAAAGAAACTAAGAAAAGAACTTTAAAAGCTCTTATATTTTTAGGTTTTGTATTTATGATATTTGTAATCGGAGAATTTATCGGATATATTACCAGCATAATATACAAATAAAATAAAAGGCTGCACTAATAATAGTACAGCCTTTTTTAATATTTCATCTCTTTACACTCTTCATAAACAAGAGGCTCATCAATAAATCTTGTATATATAATAAGTTTATTATTTTCTATCTTATAAGAATATGCTGTTTGAAGTATAGATAAATAATCGCCCTCTATTCTTCTCTTTTCAGCTGTATCGGTTTTCCTTGTTGTTTTTATCATATCTATATAAATTAAATCTCCGTCTATTTTGCAATTAGCCCAATAATCATTTACGGCAGATTTACCGCATATTTTATTATCATTTATACTAATCGTAATATTCATAGAAGGATGCATACTAATAAGATGATAAACTTTTATAGACTCTTCTATCACTACAGAATCTTTTATCAAAGAAGCAGTATTATGAGTACATGAAATTAATAATAATAATATAGCATTTATATATAAAATTTTTTTAAAAATTAAAATAAAGTAAGCTCCCCTTCTTTACTTCCGCCGCTTAAATCCTCAAATGTATCAAGTCCTCCTAAACCGCTGTCAAATGCTCCTGAAGAATTACCTTTAAGTACATCTTCAAATATAGGAGAACTAATGAGTCTTGTATAAGCCTGATTAGAATTCTTCTCAAACTGTATATTGGGATTAGTCTTAATGGCATGGGTAAGAAGAAGCTTTGCAAAACCGTTTCTTCTATAAGGATAGTTCATATATATATATTTCAAAACGCCTTCTTTATTTATATAATAATATCCGTTTATTCTTCCGTCTATAGTTAAAAGTCCTATATTTGTATTATTACTATAAAGTATCTTATTGAAATACTGCTCTACATAAACTTCTTCTTTATTATCTTTGATTTTTATATTATGTATAAAATTCTGTAATTCATTTCTGTATATACTGTTATATTCTATAACAACTACAGAAGGATATTCATCATGTTCTATGATTACTGCAGGCATAATTAATCTCCAAAATACAATAGTTGATACTTTTTTCTAATATCGACAATAATAAAAAATTATATAATTTTTTTATTTATAATACATATATAATATAATAAAAAATAAAACTAATTTCAATGTTTTTAAAAAATAAATATTTTAATACTTGAAAAACTAATTTTATAATATATTATAATTTGACATTAAATTAATTAAGTTTATAATTTAATAAATATATAAAGGATATAAATAAATATATAATGAATACAGCAATGAAAAAAATAATTATTTTATTAGTATTATTTATTACATCTGTAAAAGCATTTCCGCAATTAGGATTCTTTAGTTTAGGATATATACTTCCATTATCTGGGAGTTTGCCGAAATACTATATAGAAAATAATGGCGGAGCATTAAATAAAAATAGCTATGAATCTCAATCAGCATTTGAAGTGGGATTTTTAGTTCAGCCTGTATATAATTTTATTTTACATAAAGATATTATATTAGGCTTGGGAATGGATTTAGGATATTATAGGGATACTTACAGATTTATCAATTATGAAGAAAGAAAAAAATATACTCATGTATTTGACAGCTTGAATATGGGCGGGTATATTGAAGGAATATTTGCTAATATATTTATGCTTGGATTTGGAGGAGGAATAAAAGTTCCTTTGGGAGGAAGCCTTAGATATGATTATATAATAGAAACTCTTAATTACAGCAGATTGAAACAGAGATTTGATGATATAGTTATACCTTATATTAAATTTCTTATTGGTGTAAAATCATTCACTGTATTAGGCGGAGTTAGTTTAAGTTTTTATTTTAATTATGATTTTCCTGTAATAAAAGATATAAAATCAGCTCCTGATACAGTAAAGTTTTCATCTATAGATTTGGGTGTTCAGATAGGATTTTATATATCCGCTTTAGAAGTTAGATAAATTTATATTCGCTGGTAAAGTTGAAAGTAACAGAAACAAATATATCTTCCATTTTTATATTATGATTATTTCTCATAGTTTCGTATATTATATTATAAGAATTGCTTATATGAACCAATTCATTAAAGCTTTCTGTTTTAAATATTTTATTTGAAAATCTGTCTATCAAAGCGTCTTCAATATATTTATAGCTTGTAAACTGCGTTTTTAAAATATTATAATTATTATTTCCTATATTAACATCAGCCCTTTCATTAAAAATCACATCTCTAAAAGCATATTCTGCACATATTTCAGGAACGAAATTTATTATTTCTTCTCTTATATTTGTATCAGATATTATGTTTTTTATATTTTTTATAAATTCACTATAGTTAAAATTATACTTTTCAAATTCAAGCACATATTCAATAACAAAATACTCTATTTCTTCTTTTGTATAAGGATATTTTGTATATGTATAATCAGACTGAAGTATAAAGAAAAACTGCTTTATAGAAAAAAATTCCCCGCTATTATCCCATTTAATAATTTCATTTTGAACGCAGTTTTCTAATGTTTTATTATTAACATTATTTATAGTACATTCAGTTATTATATCTCCATTAGGCATTTTAGCAGCATAAGTTTTTATAAAATTTACCCTATTATTTTCAAGTATAAAAGGTACTTCTTTATGTATAGAATTCCATAAAAAACTAGAATATCCTTCTTTTTCATCAAATTCCACATAATCATCATAAAAATCTTCTTTGTTTTCTATATTTCCAAGACCAATTATAGGACTCTCGCATACTGTAAAATTTTTTTTAATGCCTAATATAGAAGTTTCTATTTCATGATGATGAATACCTGATAAAAAATCTAATATTCCATGCAAAGCACAATATACAAAATTATCAGAAGAAAGTTCTATTGCCTTATATTCATCTGAAGCAATACTTGAAGAAGATTCAAAAAAAATATTATCAAATAGAGGTGCTTTTACATAAAAATATATGGTGCATAATATACTGTTTTTCTTTTCCATCTGAACTATTTTAGGCTCAATAGTAATATCATAGCTTAGAAATTTAATGCAGTCATTTTCTATTTTATTTTTATGATTTATAGTAGTATGAAGCCTATTTAATAGTATATCTTTATAAGTGTTCATTTTGCACCATTTCTAATATTTCATTAATAGACAATGGACTGAAATTATGAAGATCACTAGCTGTATTAAATGCTAATTTATTATATTTTTTATTTTTATGCCAATGTCCATGTATTAATATAGTATTATTATAATATCCTTCCCACTCTAATATAGGATAATGAAATAATACTGCTTTTTTAATAATATTATTATAATTTTCTATATCTAAAACATAATAATCTTTTATAAATTTAAATAAAGTTTTGTCAAATTGAACATTATCTGCAAATCTATCATTATTTCCTTTTATAAGGTATTTATTTCCATTTAAAAATTTTAATAACTTAGAAGTTTTTAAATACCCGCTTTCATTAGAAAAATCTCCTATTATATATATATCATCTTCTTCAGATACTTTTTCATTCCACTTATAAATCAAATGCCTATGCATAGAATCATAATCATCAAATAATTTCTTTCTGCCGCTATGCATATAAAAGAAATGAGTATCTGAAGTAAAATATATCATTATTAATTATCTGCTGTACCAAGAGAAATATATTTAATGCCTCTTTCTTTCATTCTGTTTTTATCATATTGATTTCTGCCGTCAAATATTAAAGGCTCTTTCAATAATTCTTTTATTTTATCAAAACTAGGTCTTCTAAACTCATTCCATTCTGTAACCAAAATTAAAGCATCAGCATTTTTTAATGCATCATAAGAATTTTCAGCATAATATATTTTATCTCCGAATATAGCCTTCGCATTATCAAAAGCCTTAGGATCATAAGCTCTTATATCAGCACCTGCCTCTAAAAGCATATTTATTATAGTGATAGCAGGAGCTTCTCTCATATCATTAGTTCTAGGCTTAAATGCTAATCCCCATAAGGCAAATGTCCTGCCTTTTATATTATTGCCGTAATATTTCATAATTTTATTTACAAAAACTTTTCTCTGATTTACATTAACCTGATGAACAGCTTTCAGCAAATCAGAATCTATTCCGTAATCTGATGCAGTTTTTATCAAAGCCTGAACATCTTTAGGAAAACAGCTTCCTCCGTATCCTAATCCGTGAAATAAAAATTGATTGCCTATTCTTTTATCGCTTGATATGCCAATTCTCACCAAATCAGCATTTGCTCCGACTTTTTCGCATATATTTGAAATCTCATTAGCAAATGATATTTTAGCAGCTAAAAATGCATTAGCAGCATATTTAGTCATTTCAGCAGAACGAACATCCATTATTATTATAGGGTTTCCTGTTCTCGTAAAAGGACTGTAAATATCTCTCATAATATCTATAGCTTTTTCAGAATCAGAACCTATAACTACCCTATCAGGTTTTAAAAAATCATCTACAGCAGCACCTTGTTTTAAAAACTCAGGATTAGAAACCACATCAAATTCGCCGCTGTAATTCTTTTTTATTTCATCTTCTACCAATTTATGAGTTCCAACAGGCACAGTAGATTTATTAACTACTACTTTATACTCATTCATAGCCTTGCCTATATTATTAGCAACTGATAATACAAAACTCAAATCACAGCTTCCGTCATCTCCTGAAGGAGTTCCCACAGCAATAAAGCAGGCTTTAGATTTTTTTACAGCATAATCCAAATCATTTGTAAACTCTAATCTGCCTTCGGAAATATTTGAAAATATAAGCTCTTCCAAACCAGGTTCATATAAAGGCACAATACCATTTTTAAGTTTTTTTAATTTATCTTCATCGCTATCAATACAGATAACATAATTACCCATTTCAGCAAGGCATACCCCTGTAATAAGTCCTACATAACCCGTACCTACTATACATATCCTCATTTCAAAATCCTTTAAATAAAAAGTAGACATTTAACGAATTTCATTATATAATGAATTATTATTTTTTCAAGTAGAATATTATTTACTATAGATATTTTTGTATTTTACGATACAATATTGTAAGATTTTAAATTTATGAGGTCATAGATGGATGATTATATAAAAAGTCTGCTTAAGGATTTCTTTGAAGAAGCATTTGAGATGCTTGACAGATTAGAGCAAAATATTCTTGTTTTAGATAATGAAAGAAATAATGTTGATGCCATACAGGAAATATTCAGAGCAGTTCACACTTTGAAAGGAAGTGCAGGTGCAGTAGAGCTTGTCGAAACTCAGAAATATGCCCATAGATTTGAAGATTTACTTGATTTAATAAGAAATGATAAAATAGAAGTAGATGATGCAACTATAGATATACTTTTAAAAGGCATAGATATATTAAAAGACCTTATTAATACTGCAAGCGAAGAGAGTGAATATTCAGGAGATATTGAAGCAGAAATAAAAAAGCTGGAAGATTTTAAAAATCTTAAATTAGGGCAGCCTCCTTCTGCAGCAGGCAGTAAAGAAGCCCAGACATCATCTAATG
Source organism: uncultured Brachyspira sp. (assembly GCF_910578695.1). Lineage (GTDB taxonomy): Bacteria > Spirochaetota > Brachyspiria > Brachyspirales > Brachyspiraceae > Brachyspira. Next base: position 40,669 of record NZ_CAJTQJ010000010.1, on the reverse strand, counting down.
AAACTCAAAAAAAAGTTAATAAATATGAACTTCTTCCAAATGACAGCGATTTATTAGGAATAATTAGAGATAATGCAGAAGAGAATGTAAAAACAAAATTAGTACATGTAAGCTTTGATCCTGAAAGCCCTATGAAAACTGTAGGAGGAGTTCAGGTATTTGTTGCATTAAAAGATGTATGCGAAATAATGGGAAGCATACCCCCTATTGAATCTTTGGAAGGCGATGAGTTTTATGAACATGTTACATATATAATTGCTGCTGTCAAAGAAGATAAAGATATAATAGATGCGGTTACACTTCCTGATGTTACTAAAGAAATATCTATTGAAGAAATAATACTTGAGGAATATGAAAAATTCATTCAGGAAAAAAATCAGAAATCAAAAGAAACTGCTAAGAAAACTGATGCAGGAAAAGGCGGAAAAGATCATAAAGAAAGACAAAGTTCTTTCCTAAGAGTAGAAAGCGACAGAATAGATGCTATGATGAATCAGGTAGGAGAGCTTGTAACAAATAAAAGTTCTTATGTACAATATGATGATGATCTTACTTCATATCAAAAAATAATAGGTTCTGGAATAAATGAAGTAAAAAGATATTATAGAGATACAATTGTTCAAATACTCAGAAAATTTGAAGAGCATTTACAAAAAAAAGAAGCTAAAGAAATCAGAAATACATATATTGACAATTTCAATAATAAATTAAATGAAATCTTAAAAATGGAAGAAGATTTTAAAAATACTTTGGATAGATTTAGAAATTCATATCAGCTTCTTACAAGGGTAACGAATGAGCTTCAGGAAACTGTAATGAAGATAAGGATGCTTCCTATAGCCCAAACATTCAATAGATTCCCTCGTCTTATAAGAGATTTATCGAGAGATTTAGGCAAAGAAGTGAAGTTAGAGATGTATGGTGAAGAAACTGAGTTAGATAAATCAGTTATAGAAGTTTTGGTAGATCCGTTAGTGCATATTATAAGGAATGCTATGGATCATGGTATAGAATCCCCTGAAGACAGAGAAAAAGCAGGAAAGCCTAGAACAGGTACAGTTATTTTAAGTGCTTCTCATGAAGGCAACTTGATAATTATAAAAATAGCTGATGACGGTAAAGGAATGATACCGCAGAAAATATTTGAAAGTGCTGTTAAAAAAGGACTTGTATCTGCCGATGCTAAACTTTCAGAAAAACAAATGCTTGAATATATATTTGCTCCCGGATTTTCTACAGCTGCAAAAATTACCAATGTATCTGGAAGAGGCGTTGGTATGGATGTTGTTAAAAAGAGTTTAGAGAAAATTAACGGTACTGTAGGTATAGAAACTGAATTTGGAAAAGGCTCTACTTTCTTTCTCAGAATTCCTCTTACTGTAGCTATTATTCAGGCTCTTATTGTTGATGCTGAAATGGAATATTATGCTGTTCCTATTAATAGTATATTAGAAACTGTAAAAATAGATGTTAAAGATATTCAAGAGCTGGAAGGCATAGAAGTTATTAAAGTAAGAGATGATGTTATAAATGTGCTAAGCATTAAAGAATTATTCAGACTGCCTTCAAGATATGATAATATAAAATCATATTATGCTGTTATACTTTCTTCAGAAGGAAAAAAAGCTGCACTTCTTGTTAATAACCTAATAGGAGAACAGGATATAGTTATTAAAACTCTTAAAGATAATATAACTAAATCAGAAGGTTTGGCAGGTGCTACTGTTTTGGGCGATGGTACTGTAAGCTTCATTTTAGATATTCAGACTATCGTAAGTCTTGGTACTAAGAGGATCATTGAGAGAGGAAAAATTAATAATAATGTTAAAGGCAGTAAAAATGATTTGAGAAGCTTTATTGAAAAAATTAAAAATAATGAGATACCTGAAATACCGCAGCAATAAACATATAATATCAAAATAATTATATATTACTTTCAATTTTATTAATAGAACGAATTTATACTTTAATTTTTATAAAGAGGTTATATTGTGAATACCAATTCAATAAATTTTAAAAACGGCAGAAAAACTCTTTTTGGAAATTTTGATTTTTATAAATTATGCATATCTATTGCAGTACCTGTAATGCTGCAGCAGCTTATAATGGGTATGGTATCATTAATAGATAATTTTATGGTGGCAGAACTTGGCGATATAAAAATGGCTGCTGTAAATGTATCTAATCAATTAAATTTTATATATTTAGTCATACTCAATACATGCTATGGTGCAGGCGGTATATATATGGCTCAAAATAATGGGGCTGATAATAAAGAAGGAATGCAGCAGGCATTTAGATTTAAAATTATACTTCCATTAATTATTTCTATTTCTTATATGATATTAATGCTTATAAACCCTGAAATATTTATGCGTCTTATGACTAGAGGAAATGCCAATCAGGAAGAAATACTGCTGTCAAGTACAAAATATATGAGTATAATAGCATTTACATTTATACCAATATCCATATCAGGTGCTATAGGTACTTCTTATAGGGAAATAGGAAAACCGCATATTCCTCTTATAATATCTGTTATAGCAACTCTTTGCAATACTTTTGGGAACTATATACTTATATACGGAAATTTCAAAGCCCCAAGACTCGAAGAAACAGGAGCTGCAATTGCTACATTGACGGCAAGAACAATAGAAATGATTTTGTTTATAGTATATATAAAGCTTCATAAAGAAAAATTTTATGTAAGAACTAGAGAAATATTAAAAGTAAAATTAAATATATTTTATTCTATGCTTAGAAAATCAAGTTTGATATTTTTAAGTGAAATAAGCTGGGGATTAAGCGAAATGTTTATGACAGCATTATATAACAGCAGAGGCGGTGCGGAAACAGTTGCAGGAATGGCTTCAGGCTTTACAATAGCAAATATATTTTATTTAGTTTTTCAAGGTATATTTGTTTCTACAATGGTAGTTGTAGGGGGAACATTAGGACGCGGAGAATTGGAAGATGCAAAAAATAAAGCCCGATGGATATTAAACGGCTCGGTTATAGCGGGCTTAGCCGTCGGTTTAGTACAGATGTCGTCTGCCCTACTTATTCCATTTATATTTTCAAAACTTACAGCAGATGCTCAGGCAATAACAAGAAATCTAGTAATATTAATAGCCTGCTATATGCCTGTATGGACATATCTTAATGCTCAGTTTGCAGTTTCAAGGGCTGGAGGAGATACTATATTCGGCTTTGCAGTGGATGTACCTGTATCATTATTAATGTTTGCACCTTTGGCTTTGATTCTTGCTAAATTTACTTCTGTAGGTCCTGTCGCTATGTTTGGAATAGCTAAATTAACAGATTTTGCAAAAATTACAGTTGGTATTTTAATGTTAAAAAAAGAAAGATGGGTTAGGAAATTAACTTAAATAGCTGTATAAAAATAAAAAGCAATTAGTAAATACTTAACAAACTAATTCCGATTATATAAACGATATTTTATTTTTTAGTTGATTTTTATGTTTTTATGCTTTATAAATATAAAAATTAGCTTATAATATTAAAAATATTTTTTTATTTTTTTTATTTTTTTATAGAGGATTTATGAGTTACAATTTTTCTCTTTTAACATTAGAATTGGGAATCCCTGTTATAGCCACTATAATATCAATAGTAGGTATAATACTATATGCATATATATACTTTCAATTATACGAAGAAACTCAGGCAATTATATTAGCATTAGGTTTTTTATGCTTCATATTTTCAGCAATGGAAGCTGCAAATGTTATAACATCTCTATATGCACCGAATAATAAATTAGCATTAAATCTATATAAATTTGAACAATTGGCATTTTCTCTAACTATTATTCCTTGGCTTATATATATACGAACCAAATTAGTATTAAGCGAACAATTTCATTTTGTATTGAATAAATTATATATTGCAGCAGTATTTATATTTATACTACTATGTGCTGTTGCCTTATTATATCCGCAGCTTTTTATATCCACAAAAGAACAAATAACTTCATTAAACGAAACTATGATTTACAGTATAAAAAGCAGAGGAGAATTAGGGGCGGCATATATATTCAGAGATTTTATTTTTACTATATACAGTTTTATTATAATATGTGCATTAATATATGAGATAACTATTAATAAAAAAATCAAAGGCAATATAACTTTATTAATATTAATATCTTTAATATCTTTGGCATTTTTTGATGACTTTAACGGCATATCAATATATAAAAAATATTCCAGCAATTTTCTTATACTAAATAATATTACATTTACAAGAACAACTTTAGTATATGCAATATTTAATGTAATAATGATACATTCATCAGTAAGCAGATTTATTTCTGCTGTACATAGAAAAACAACTCAGTCTTATGATTTGGAAAGCGTAAAGGCTCAGGACTCTATAATAATTAATACAGCTATTAATACATCTGAAAAATTATCTGAATTAAAAGAAAAATTTTCAAATTCTGTAAATGAATTAGTAAATAAAGTAGAAAATACATATTCTACTATTAATAATTTAAAATCTGATATTAATAGGGTTATAGATTATACAAATGAATTTATAACAATAGAAAATTTCCAAATAAATGACGGAAAAATAAATATAGAAAAAATAAATGAATTAATAGAAACATATCCTAATCTGCAGGCTTCAGTAGAATTACAAAAGAAAACTTTAGAAGAATCTAATGTTAAATTGCAGAAATCTGTAGAAAAAATATACGGACTTCAGTCAGAAAGCAGAAATATAGTTAATATGTTTGAAGATTTTCAAAGCAAATTGGATACAGAAAAAAATAACTTTATTAAAGAATTCAGTAAATCAGACGGCTTCAATCAATTAAGCTTTCATATAAATAGAATTATATCATTTATGACAAATATGTCGGATAAAACTAAAACTCTTGCAATAAACTCAAGCATACAGGCTTCTAAAGCAGGAGAATGGCATAATAACTTTTTAGTTGTATCTAAAGAGGTTACAGAATTGGTAAATGAAACTTCTCAGGCAACTAATAGGATGCAAAACTTATTATTTCAAATAGAAGATATATTCAAAAAATTTAATTATTCAAGTAATAATATTAATAATAATATATCTTTATTATCAGAAGAAATTTCACATCATTATGATAGAATTAACAGATTCAATAGAAATATGGAAAAACAAAATGATTATAATATGAATATTATTAAAAGCACTGATAAAATGCATGATTCTATATCAAATATGACAAATATAATAATTAATGAAGAAAATGACTTTTTAAATATTAAAAGTAAAGTGGAAGAAATTAATGATTATATAATGGATATATCAGAAAAAGCATATATAGAAAATACAGAAGTTAAAAGTTTGATGAGAGATATGAATAAACTGCTTGCCACTTCAGATGATTTAGAATCTATAACCAGCAAACTTGACAGCGAAATGAAGAAATTTATGGAATATACTAATGATTTAGAGAGTAAAGTAGATGAATATTCTAAAGTTATGTAATTAAAGGAATAAATATGGATATATTTTCAAATTTGATAAGCGGATATAATATAACTGTAATAAGATTATTAGTACCTATTATTGGTATTTCTTTAATGTCAGTATTTATTATGCTTTATTTATTATTATCTATTAAAACAAAAAAGAAAACATATATTGTTATTTCTGCTACATTAATACTCATACTATTTTATAATATAATATCTCTTATCATAATATTTTTAGAATTATACGGAATAAATAAAAACCTATCATTGAATTTATATTTAAGTAATAATATTTTAATATTGGCTGCTGTAATACTTATGCCAATAAACTCTAAAAGTTTTACATCAAAAACAAAAAATTTATTAATTTTAAATAATACAGTATTTGTAATTACAATATTATTATCTATAACATTAATAATAGCAAATATAGTATATCCTAATCAATTTTTTACTTGCACAATTAATTATTATGATTCATCAAGTTCATCATACTTTATAAAGCCTACAGGATTTTATTATACATTCAAAAATTATATTATACTATTTGTATTTTTCATTATGTTCATATCCACTGTATCAGATATGATAATGAGTTATAATTATAGGGATAATGCTGCTATGGCTGTATCAATCACTTTGGCACTTATACTTATAATAAGACAGCTATATATAGATAGAATTTCAAACAGTGCAGAATTTGACAGAATAGGACTTGCTATTGTAATTTCATCGTCATTCAGATCTATATCAATATTTGCATCTTTTGCCAAAAATGCACTTGATTCTATAAAAAAAGAAAGCATTTTAAACAATAAACTGCATCTAAATCTTAAAACTTTAAATAATATAGATAGAATTTCAGAAGAATTAAATACTATAGATAGAAATTTAATGGATACATCTATGTTTGTATTTGAAATAGACAGAGAAACTAAGGATGCTTATAATATCATTAATTCTAAAATATATTCTATATTAGAGGCAAATGATAAATTAATAGATGCAAAAAACAGCAAGAAAAATATAATTAAAGACGGATTAAAGTATACAAATACAATATTTACATTCTTTGATAAATATAAATCTCAAATGCAGGATCATTTTAGAATACTAAATCAAACTATCTCCAATATGAAAGAATCCGATTTCTCCAATGATCAGATATTATCTTTAAAAAATGAATTAAGACTTATAAAGGAAAGTCTTAATGAAACATCAGGCAAATTTATAAATGCAATAATAGAATCGTCAAATCAATTTAAAGATATAAATAATATAACAGAATCTATATATAATACTATAGAATATATTAAATCTATAACAAATAAAACTAATCTTTTATCTATAAATGCGGGTATTCAGGCATCAAAAGCAGGATTTTTGGGTAAAAGTTTCTCGGTAGTAGCTAAAGAAATAGGTACTTTATCTTTTGAAATATCAAAAGGTACAGATGCAATAGAAAAAATGCTTACAGATATATTTGCTGGGCTTGTTGTTATAGAAAATTCTTCTTTCTATATAAAAGACAGATGCAATATAATTTCAAAAGAAATTAATAGAATATCAGAAACTATTGATAAGTTTATTTTAGAAATAGAAAATAATATCAGCACCGATTCAAAAAAGTTGAGCCATTTCAAATCTTTAGAGCAGTATAATGAAGTTATGTCAAGTATATTAGTTAATCAAAATTTAATAGTTCTGTCTATAAAAGAAAATGTTGCAGCTATGCTTGAAGTTCAGAACAATTTAAATGCAAAAATAGAATATCAAAATCAGGATGTATACAAAATATTTAATAATTTTAACAATATAATAAAATCTAAAGATGAACTCAATGATATTACTAAAAAGATAGGCAGCTATTCTTCTTTTTCTCATACTGATATAGAAGCCTTATCAAATATTATTAATACTCATAGAAATAAAAGCAGTTTTACATTCGCACCTGTAATATCTTTATTAAAGAAATCATAATGCTTAATAATATTGATATATTTCTGATTGTAATATTAACAGCTGTTTTAATATATGGTTTATATAAAGGATTAATATCCGTTATTACGCCGATAATAGCAATAATAATAACATTTATAATAGCACCGTTAATATATAATCATATGTCAAAATATTTCAATCATTCCATTATACTTAAAATTATATCTTTAATAGCAGCCTACTCTCTCATAAGAGTAATACTTTCTAAAGCTGAAAAAAGCATAAAAGATATTTTAAAAGTAATTTATCTATCTTGGATAGACAGATTAGCATGTGCTGTTATTTTATTATTTACTGCAGGTGCCGTTATTTATTTTGCAGCGAATATAATTATGTACTTATATCCTGAATATACAGAAATTTTACATAAATCAATTATAATAAATTATATATTTTATATATTCAGAAATATTTTTTCATCATCATTTATTAATGATAATTATATAGTTTATTTTATTAAAACTTACTAATCATTTGCTTTATTATATAATTGACAATAAGTATTTTTTAATATATTATTTTATTATAGATTTATCTTATATAAAGGAAATATCAAGGAAATAAAGATGAAAACAGTAGATGCTAGAGGAATACCGTGCCCAAAACCATTAATTCTTACAAAAACTGCAATAACAAATGCTGATTTAAATGAAGAAATAGAAGTTTTAATAGATGATGAAGTTGCATTTCATAATATTACGGATTTTTTAAATAATAACGGCATAAAATATACTAATGAAGGATTAAATTTCAAAATTATTAAAAATAAAGATTTATCATCTTCCAGCAATTCAAATAATGAAGAAAAACATTTAGGACCTGTTATAGCTGTTATTGATAAAAAAGTAATGGGGCTTGGCAATGATGAACTTGGGGAACTTCTTTTAAAATCATTTTTGGGTGCTTTGAAAGATGCAAGCCCTAAACCAGAGGCTTTATACTGCTATAATGGAGGAGTTTATTTAGGCACTGAAGAGCCTTATAAAACATTATTGCAGGAATTAAGAAATTCAGGAATAAAGATATTTTTCTGCGGTACTTGTGTTAAATTCTATGAATTAAAAGATATTAAGATAGAGGAGCAGACTAATATGCTTGGAATTATTGAGGCTATGGCTAATGCTTCTGCTATTATAAGAGCATAAAATATTAATGAATTATGAAAAATTATTATTTTGATAACTCTACAACTAGCTTTCCAAAGCCTAAAGAAGTTGCAGAGGAAATGTATAATTTTTTAATGAATATAGGCGGCACTTACGGAAGAGTAAATACTATAAGAGGAAAAGAAACTACAGAAAAAATAGAAGAATGCCGTGAATTATTGGCTTATAATTTTTTAGGTACAAAAAATGATTCTAATGTAATATTTACATCAGGAGCCACAAGATCTATAAATGATATACTCATAGGATTAAATTTAAATAATACAAATATATTAATATCTGCATTGGAGCATAATGCAGTACTCAGACCTATATATAAATTAAGCAAAAATAAAAATGTAAAATATAGTATTATACCTTCTCTATATAATGGCATAATAGATACAGATTCTTTATCTGATATAATAAAAAAAGAAAAAATATCATTAGTTATTGTTAATATGGAGAGTAATATAAGCGGTATCATACAGCCTATAAAAAAAATAAAAGAAACTATAGGAGATATACCATTACTTGTAGATGCCACACAATCAATAGGAATACATAATATAAAAGCTGATGATTGGAATGCTGATTTCATAGTTTTCACAGGACATAAAGGACTTCTTGGTCCTGCAGGTACAGGAGGTTTTTATGTAAAAAATCCTGATAAATTAAATCCTGCATATTTCGGCGGAGGTTTCGGCGACGGATATGAAACTCCGTATAACATACCTCAAATATATGAATCAGGTACTCCGAATACAGTAGGAATAATAGGGCTTTTAGCAGCATTAAAAAACAGACCTAATTGGAATATAGATATTAATGATGTAGCTGATACTATAAAAAAAATAGAAGCTATGAATAAATATAAAGTTATATGGTCAGAAGATATAAATATTCAGGGCTTTCTATTTTCAATAAAAACTATTAACAATGATATTAATATGTCTAATATAACTCATACATTATATGAAAATTATAATATAGAATGCCGATACGGATTTCACTGCTCATTTTTGGCACATAATTTTTATAAAAATGATAACGGAGCTATAAGGTTTTCTTTTTCTCCTTATACAACTAAAGAAGATTTAGAATATTTAATAAATGCATTAGGAAATTAATTATGTCAAGAACTTTTTGTTATTTACAAACACCAAGAGATTTAATCAAAGCTGAAAAAATTTTATTAGATGCTGGAATAGAAGTTATAGTTCGTCCTGCTCCTGAACATATATTCGGAGTATGCAATATGGCTATAGATATAGACGATTATAAAAAAGAGGATATAATATTTTTATTGGAGTCTGCAGGATTATTGGTAACAATTAAAGATACAGAATAATAAAGGCTTGCCAAATAAATCAGCAAGCCTTATTCTAAAAATAAAAAATTTTATACTATTTAGCTAAAATGGTGCCTATATACATTTTATCAGTTCTAACACCGGGTTTAATTTCACCATTGATTGAATATATTTTATTTCCTATCAATACTAATGCTTCTCCGCAAGGAGCATCAAAAGGAACCTCCCCTATCGTTTTCCAAGCATCAGATTCACAGTTATAAATTAATATATTGCTGTTCCAATTAAACTCATAAGGATCAGCTCCGAAATACCCCTGCCTAAAGCCTTCTAAAGCAGTTCCCTGAAGAGTACCTAAATTATAAACAGCATTATCATAAATAGCCTTATTAAATCCGCCTATAACAAGCATTTCTGTTTCATTAAGCTTAACAGATACTGCACCAAGCAAAGATATTCCTTCTCCTCCATTTAAAGCTACATCAGATACTCTCTCCCAAGTATTATTTGCAAAATCATATTTATATCCGTCTGTATATGCTGTTTTATCTCCGCCGCTAAATACATATATATTATCTTTTAAAATTTGAGCAACAGCCTGAGTTCTGCTTGCCTCATTAGGTACAGGGGCTAACTCTTTAGTTTCTTTAGCAGTTAAATCATATTCATAAACTTTATCGCTTCCATTTCCAGACTGCTTTCCAGTAATTATATATAATTTATTATCCCTATAAACAGCAGCACCATTTTGTAATGTGAAAGGCAAATCTCCTATTTTTTCAACATTTAATTTACCGTCTTTTAATGTGATAAATAGTATATCATCATCAGCTTCACTATTTGAAGAACCGCCTATATAATATATTCCGTTTTCAACAGTTACAGAAGCACCATAACCTATTTCATTTTCTAAATTTATATGTTCGGCAACTTCTAATACTCCGTTTTTATCTTCAAGCATATAAATATCAGAATAAAGTTTTTTAGCACCGCCTCTAAGTACAGATTCTTCAGGAAAATTAGCACCGCCTCCTACAACTATATATTTATTTTGTAAAGAGCCGTATAATAATCCTGCAGTGCCGATATTTTTCTCCATTCCAGTTTGAGCAGGCAAATGTCCACCCATTTCCCAAACTATTTTTTTATCTGTTTTGGAGTTAAGTACATTATTATTGCTTACTTTTGTATTTGAGCAATTCACAAAAGTAAACAATAATATAAGTGATAATATTAAAGATATTTTTTTCATTTTTTCTCCTTAAAAATAATTATTATAAAAAACTTATTTAAATATTTGCTTAATCTTTATACTAATAGCCTTCGCTAAATCCTTATGCCCTTTTTTAGTTAAATGTATGGAATCTTCTGTACTTGGATCTGCAAACTTTCCTGCATCTAAAAAATGACATTTATGAAATTCAGCCACAAACTTATATTTACTAGGTAATTTTTTAGAGTTCATAATAGCCTCTTTTGAAAAACCAGAAAGCTCTTCTTTTTCTACATTTTTTCCTATTCTTATAGGACATACTATAAGAATTTCAGGTATTTTACATCCTACTCCATATTCATAAGTTTTAACCATATTTACAAGCTGTTTCATTCCTTGAGCTATATCTTTCACCGAAACATTGAATCTCGTTTTAAGATCATTAGTACCAAGCATTATAATTATTAAATCCAAAGGCTTATGACTTTCTATACATGGAAGAATATAATCTTTTCCGTTTTTATGAGGATATATAGGATCTTCAAATACGGTAGTTCTTCCTCCGCATCCTTCTTCTATAATTCTAAATTCTTGTCCAAGCAATTTTTGTAATATTCCCGTCCATCTATCTTCATAAGAATAGCGTCCTTCTTGTACAGGAATATATCCAAAAGTATTACTATCTCCATAGCATAATACATTCTTCATTTTACATCCTTTTCAATATAGTACCAATATACATTTTGTCTGTTCTGATACCTGCTTTGATTTCACCGCTTATAAAATATATTTTATTTCCTATCAGTATTAAACCTTGTCCGCAGGTAGGATTGAAAGGAACTTCTCCTAATGTTTTCCAACTATCAGTTTTAGAGTTATAAATCAATATATCACTATTCAATTTAAATTCATAAGGGTCTGATGTAAAATACTTATATTTAAAATCCGATAATTCTTCACCTTTAAGATTATTCAAATTATAAACTGCATTATCATAAATATTTTTATTGACTCCGCCCATAACCACCATCTCACTTTCATTTAATTTTATTGAAACTCCTCCTGCTAAAGTAATATTTTCTTTATTCGTTATTGAAATATCCGAAACTTGCTCCCAAGCATCTTTGGAAAAATCATATTTATATCCATCGGTATATGCTATAGAATCAGCCCCGCTGAATACATATATGCTTCCATTTAATAATTGTGCAATAGGCTGAGTTCTTGTTTCCTGATTAGGCACAGGAGATAATTTTTTAGTTTCTTTAGTAGATAAATCATATTGATAAACTTCATTAGCTGCTTTTCCATTTTGTCTTCCAGCTATTATATATAATTTTCCGTCTTTCTCTACTGCAGCTCCATTTTGAAAAGTGAAAGGCAAATCTCCTACTTTTTCAACGCTCAATTTATTATCTTTTAAACTAATAAATAATATATCGTCATCAGCTTGGGGATTAGATGCCCCACCTATATAATATATCCCTTCTTTAGTAGTTATGGAAGCACCATGACCTATTTCATTTTCCCAATTAATATGCTCTATAACTTGCAATGCTCCGTTATTATCTTCCAACATATAAATATCCGAATATAATTTTTTAGCCCCGCCATTGAGAGTAGATTCATAAGGAAAGTTTCCGCCTCCTCCTGCTACTATATATTTATCTTGAAGAGAACCGTATAAAAGTCCGGAAACTCCTATATTCTTTTCCATTCCCGTTTGTGCAGGCAAATGTCCTCCTACTTCCCAAACTATTTTTTTATCCATTTTAGAGTCAGATAGTATATTATTCTTTTCTTCATAAGAACATCCTATAACAACTATGACGGATAATAAATAAATCAATAAACGCATAATTAAACCTTATTTATTATTTTTAACAACTGTAGAATATGTTAAACCTTTTATCTTGTCTTCGCTTGGTTTTCCAAATACAAAAGAAGCCAATATAGAAACAACCACTCCAATGCCTATTATTATGAAAGAAATTAACATTTCAAATACTTGAGGTTTACTATATGCTGGTATTAATTTTGAAACTATGCCTGCAGGATCTGTCAAGTAAAAAGCTACAATAGTAGAAACTATAAATCCTGTCCACACCGCTTTAGTTTCAATTTTATCAAAGAATATACCTGCTATGAGGATAGATGCTATAGGACCTCCTAATAGTCCTGTAATTGCCTGAAAATATAAATAAATATCGCCCTGCCCGCCTTTTAAAAATTTAACTGCCAAATATGTACTTATAAAACCCACAATCCAGCTTGAAGCTCTTGCAAAGTTTAGTTTAAATTTATCTGTAAGATTAGGTTTTAATTTTTCCAATATATCTTTAGTGAGACAAGTAGATACTGAGTTTAAACTTGAGGAAACTGTAGATTGAGCTGCTGCAAATATACCTGCAAGCACTAAGCCTGATATTCCTATAGGCAGATAATCCATAACAAAGTATGGAAGTATAGCATTTCCGTCTATATTTGAAGGAAGTGTATTTTTACCTGAATTAAAGAATATCCAAAGAGCCGAACCCATACCTATAAATATTATCGAACTTGTTATTGCAAGAGGGATATTTAAAAACAAGCTTTTTTGAGCTTCTTTTTCATTTTTTGTAGTATTGTATCTTTGAACCACATCTTGTCCGCCTATATATTGATAAATAGAACCGAAAAAAGAACCTATTATTATAGACCATATACTTTGCTTAGCAAAATCAAAAGAGAAAAAGTCAGGGGTCATCATCTTATTATCTTTGGCAAGTATAGAGAAGCCTTCAGATACGCCAACGGAAGAAAATCCTACTATGATAATGAGAAATGCTCCGAAGATTAATACTAAAGTTTGAATAGCATCAGACCATAATACTGCCTCCATTCCTCCTATAGAAGTATATGCCACACAAAATAATCCGACTAACATTGTTACAAGAACAGGATTAACAGTAGGCAATGCTTTTACCATAGCTAAAGTAGGTAAATAAAGGACTATAGCCATTCTTATGATGTGAAAGATGATAAAAGATAAACTTCCCAAAAGCCTTATGCTATAAGAAAATCTAGATCCTAAATATTCATACGCTGTAGTAACATTTAATCTTCTGAAGAATGGTACAAATACAATTGCTACCCATATAATAATCAATATGATTCCTGTAGGAGCCATACCAAGCAGCCAGCTGTTATTATAAACCGAAGCTGGTACGGCAATGAAAGAAATTGAAGATAAAGCAGTTGCATAAATACTCATTGCTGTTACCATAGCAGGGACTCTTGCTCCCGCATTAAAATAATCCTGAGTAGATTTAGTCCTCTTTGAAAACCAAACCCCTATAAAAAACATAGCGACAAAATATAAAAATATCACTACCCAATCAAACCAATGCCAAGCCATATTTAATTCTCCTATAATTATAATTGTTTACGTGAACAATTATAGTATAGTCAAATAAATTTATATAATCAATAAAAAATTAAAATATAAAAAATAAATTATGAAATATAATTATTTAATATGTATATTGATTTTTTAATGAAAAATGTTAGTATTTTCAAACAATATTATTTTTATTTTCGGTATTATATGAATAAATATATAAACACTATAATTAAATCTAGTATATTTGATAATATAGAAAAAGATGAAATAGCTAATATATTAAATAATATAAAAGCACAAAAAAAATCTTTTATAAAGGGAAATATAATAGTAAATATAGGCGATATAGTTGAAAGCATATATATTATACTAGAAGGAAAAGTAGAAGTTTCAAAAGAATATGATGATGCTAAAAAAAACATAGTAAATATATTAAATGAAGGCGATATATTTGCTGAGGCAATTGCATTTTCTGCAAATAAAATATCTTCTATACAAGCCATATCGCTTAATGACAGTAAAATATTAAAAATAGATATAGAAAATATATTTTATTCTAATAAAAATAATATTATACTTATACAAAATCTTCTTAGGATAATATCAGATAAAAATAAATTTCTTGCTTTTAAAAATGATATTCTAAGTCAGAAAAGCTTAAGAAATAAAATAATAATGTATTTGAAATATATGTCAAATATTCAAAAATCATCAAATATACTAATACCTTATAATAGGGATAAATTAGCCGAATTCATATCTGCAGACAGAAGTGCATTATCAAGAGAATTAAGCAAATTATCAAAAGAAAATATTATTAAATTGGATAAAAACAAAATAAGCATTATAAATATATAAAAACAAATTCTTCTTAAATGTGCATATTCAAAAAAATATTAAAGTACCTTTACACATTTCCGACAACTAACACAATAAGTATATAAAAGTTAAACAAAAAGGAATAAAAATGGACACTGATATAAAAATGTTTACAGTTAATTATCTTCCAAGTAATTATAGTTATGAAATACTTGGTTTAGTTAAAGGAAATGTTGCACAAGCTAAGCATATAGGTAAAGATTTTCTTGCAGGGCTTAAAAATATAGTAGGCGGAGAGGTTCAGGGCTATACTGAAATGCTTAATGAAGCAAGAACAATAGCTACTAACAGAATGATAGAAGAAGCTAAAAAGCTAGGTGCTAATGCTGTAATTGGCGTAAATTATTCTTCATCTTCTGTAATGCAGGGAACTACAGAAGTTATTGCCTATGGAACTGCAATTATATTAAAATAGTATAGGAGTATAAAAATGAGTGATGATATAAAATTAATTTCAGCTGATTATCTTCCAAGTAATTATAATTATGAGTTATTAGGCTTAGTTAAAGGAAATGTTGCACAAGCTAAGCATATAGGTAAAGATTTTCTTGCAGGGCTTAAAAACATAGTAGGCGGAGAAGTAGAAAGCTATACTGAAATGATTAATGAAGCGAGAACAATAGCTACTAATAGAATGATAGAAGAGGCTAAAAAACTAAATGCTAATGCCGTAATAGGAATACATTATTCTTCATCATCTGTAATGGAAGGAACTACAGAAGTTATTGCTTACGGAACTGCAATTATATTAAAATAACAAAAACAAAAGGCAGAAATTATTAATGAGAAAAGAAACTTATGAATTTCAAAATTCTGATATGCTTAATGAGTCTTGGCGTATATTTAGAATAATGGGAGAGTTTGTAGAAGGCTTTGATAGTATGTCTTATTATAAAAATGCCGTTTCTATGTTCGGAAGTGCAAGAACTTCAGAAGATCATCCCTGTTATAAATTGGCTTATGAAACTGCTAAATTATTGGGTGAAAATAAATATGATATAATAACAGGAGGCGGTCCTGGAATAATGGAAGCTGGAAACAGAGGGGCTTTCGATGCTAATGCAGAATCTATAGGATTATGCATAGAGCTTCCTTTTGAGCAAAAAACTAATCCCTATGTAAAAGAGGAAATTAGATTTAGGTATTTTTTTGCAAGAAAAGTTATGTTTTTAAAGTATGCTAAAGCTGTAATAATATTTCCCGGAGGATTCGGTACAATGGATGAAATGTTTGAAACTTTAACTTTAATACAAACTAAAGTTCTTAAAAGAATGCCTCTTATTGTTATGAACTCAGATTATTATACTGACTTAATAGAATGGATAAAAAAATATATGATTGGAGAAAATTATATAGATACTGAGGATTTAGATTTAATAAAATATGCTGAAACTCCTCAGGAAACTTTAAATATAATAAATTCTTTTTATAATAAATAAAAATAAAATAAATAAAAATGAAATATATAATAGTAATTTTATTAATAAATGTAAATTTATTATTTGCACAGCTGCCTGAACTTTTCAATTTGAATGGTTATAAAGATTTAAAATTCGGAATGACTATTGAAGAGGCTGATAATAAAATTACTAATTATAATTTAAATGTATATGCTGATTTTTTCCAATCATTTGAATTAAAAAATAATACTGTACTTAATACATATAAAAATGATACTGAAAAATTAGCATATTATCTATATTTTCATAATAATCAGCTCTATAGAATAGAAATTTGCAATCATATAGGAGATATTTATAATAATCCGTCTTTTTATAATCCTGCAGTATTATCAGATATTGATAATATAAAAGAAAATCTGTTATTCCAATACGGCAAAATAAATAAAACTGATATAAAGCATTATTCATTCAATAAAAAGCCTTTTGAAGAGTATGTATTTTGGTGGTCATCTGAGCTTGCAAGCATATCTTTGTATATAAAACCAGACTTGGATACTTTAGATAAGGTAATAAAGCATTATTCATATAGAATTTCTTTTTATGATGAAATTAAAATAAAAGAGATATATTCTTCAAAACAATAAAAAATATCTTAATTTTTAGAAGTATATTTTATTTTTTTATATTTATATTATATAATTATATAAAAATTAATTAAGGCTTAAAGAAAATGAAAGAAGATATTTTATTTACAAGAAGAAGCATAAGAAAATATATTAAAGGCAGGCAAGTTGAAGATGAAAAGATAGAATATATAATTAAAGCTGCTATGTATGCCCCTTCTGCCAACAATAAAAGAAATTGGGAGTTTATAGTAGTAAAAAACAGAGATTCATTAGATAAAATTATGAACTTTCACCCCTACGCTAAAATGCTTGAAACCGCTTCATTGGCTATAATTGTATGCGGAGATTTATCCGACGAATCTGGAAAACTTTATTGGCAGCAGAACTGTTCGGCAGCTTTGCAGAATCTTATGCTTGCAGCAAAGGCTAAAGATTTGGGCAGCGTATGGATTGGGATTGCACCGCGTGAAAATAGAATGAATGAAATTATAAAGTTATTTAATATACCTGAACATATTAAGCCTTTAGGTTTGGCTGTTATAGGATATTCAGATGTAGTGCCTGAAATGCCTGACAGATTCGAGCCTAATAAAATACATTATGAAAAATATTAATATAGAATTATATATATAAAATAAAAATTATTTATAGGAGTTTATTTATGAAAAAACTTTTTACTATACTATTTATGATTTTTGCAGTATCATATATAAATGAAAATTATGCTCAAAATAATACTAAAAAAGTTAATATAAGTTTTGATTATACTAAAAGAAAAGGATTTGCAAGTAATCAAATAGGCATTTGGGCAGAGGATAATAATGGTAATTATATAGCTACAATATATATTACAGATTTTACAGGCAGAAAAGAAGGCTGGAAGAAAAGACCTTTATCATTAAATAATTGGCAGAAAAAAGCTAATGTTTCAAGTATGAATAAAAGAATAATTGATGCGGTATCAAAATCTACGCCTAATCATGGAAAAGTTAATATAGTATGGGATTTAAAAGACAATCAAGGAAACATTATAAAAGACGGTACTTATAGAATAGTTGTTGAAGCTACTATATATCAGGATAATAATGTACTTTATACTTCAGTTATAAATATAGGAAATCAGGCTAATTCTCAAAAAGCGTCAGCAAAATATTCAAAGCCTGAAGCTCAAAATATGGACATAATAAAAAATGTTAATGTGAGTTTTATGCCTTAAATAGCAATTTATTATTTTATTTATATATAATCACTATAATATAAAACTCTTATAATATTTTATGATGAAGTATATATAAAATTGATTTATAAAGTATAAATAATAATTATAAATTTTATTAATACTGATAATAAGTAATTGTTAAGAAATAATTATGACAGTTTATGACAGTTATTTATTACAATTAAATAAGAATTAATGCATATCATAAGTATGTAAGTATGATTAAAGAATTTAACAAAAATTATTAAAAGAAAAACAATATCTTGAATAACAATATTTTTATAAATATATTAATTAATTTATGGAAGCTAATAGTAAAGTTATAATTAAGTTTTTATAAGAACTCGAAGAGATTTAAAAATAGTTTTTTTGGCAGGAAGTATTTAATTTTTATTAACAATAATAAAAAATGATTTTTACAGTCTATAACAAACATAAAAAACTGCAATACATAAAAAATATATTTACAATATCATTTTTTATAAATCAATTTAACTAAAAAAACAATATTTTATATTTTTCTATTATGTGTTATTATATGTTATAATATTTAACAATATTTATTAGGAGTTATTTATGGCTCATCATATTAATAAAACAGAAATAAGAGTAATATACGCTGATACAGATCAAATGGGTGTGGTATATCATTCTAATTATTTTAGATATTTTGAAATAGGAAGAACAGAACTTTTGAGAGAATTAGGAATTTCATATAAAGAGATGGAAGAAAAATATAATATAATGCTTCCTGTAAAAGAGGCTTTTGCTGATTATAAGATTTCTATAAGATATGATGAAATTATAGTAGTTTATACAAGTATAGAAAAACTAAAAAATGTTTCTTTAAAGCTTAAATATGAAATAAGAAGTAAAGAAAATGAAAATATAATATACAGCAAAGGCTATACATTACATCCTTTCGTAAATAAAAGAGGCGAAATAGTTAAACCTGATGAAAATTTATATAATATAATGAGTAAGGGTATTTAATAATAATAGAGGTAATTATGAGCTGGATTAATGTTGTATTGACTGTTTTATCATCTGCTAATATGGTCGGAGATTTAGTTAAAACTACGGCTATGGAAAATAGGGCAAAAAAATTATATAATAAAATAGATGAAAAAGAAAAAGAAATATACGAAAAAATAGAATCTAAAATTAAAAAAGAATTTCAATATGTATATTCAGAAATAAATTCTTTAAAAATAGTTGTGAGATTCTTATTTTTCATTTCATTAATACTTTTAATTTTATTTATTATTTCATTGATATTTATAATTTTTATTTTAAAATATAAAAATATAATTTAATTTTGAGAGTTTTTATATGTCTGCTGCTGTTAAAAAAAATAAAAAAATTTTAACTTGTTCTGTAATTACAAGAAGCGGTCCTATATTAAGGTCTATATATGTAGATCATGTAGAAATACCTTCGCATGATGGTTCTGTTTCTATATATTCAGATCATTGTCCTTATATTGTCCGTATAGGATACGGAGAACTTAGGATATACAATGAAAATAATAAACTTATTAATATGTATGTAGAAGATGGAATAGCTGAAGTTACTAATAATGTTATAGGGATACTAGTAGAAACAGCATTATATCCAAAAGATATAGATTTAGCAGCAATTAAAGAAGAAATAAATAGATTATCCAAACAGATGGTAATTAATGCTGAAGAAGCAAGAAGAAATGCTGAAAAAATTTCAAAACTTAATAAACAAATAGAAATTTCTTCTAAATAATATGCTATTGTAATTTTAATATTATCCGATAATTTAGTTGACATATTTTTATAGCTTAATTATAATTAATATGTTAACTAGAAAATTTATATTAGATGATTAAATATGCCTAAAATAGAAGATTTAGAAAAACTAGGAAGTATTGCTTTCTTAATAGGAAATAAAGCATTACCAAAAGAAATATCACAAGAAGACTATAATAATTTTAAGTCAGTTTTTACAGATGAACATATGGCAAATTCTTTACCTGCAGAAGATGATGATTTGCCTTCTATTGACAATTTGGATAGTTTAGATTTAGATGATGCTGATATAGATGATTTAGAACTGCCTGAAGGTTTAGATGATGATAAAGTATCTGCTGATATAGATGATTTGGGACTGCCTGAAGACTTAGATGATGATAAAGTATCTGCCGATATAGATGATTTGGGACTGCCTGAAGACTTAGATGATGATAAAGTATCTGCCGATATAGATGATTTGGGACTGCCTGAAGATTTAGATGATGATAAAGTATCTGCCGATATAGATGATTTGGGACTGCCTGAAGATTTAGATGATGATAAAGTATCTGCTGATATAGATGATTTGGGACTGCCTGAAGATTTAGATGATGATAAAGTATCTGCCGATATAGATGATTTGGGACTGCCTGAAGATTTAGATGATGATAAAGTATCTGCTGATATTGATGACTTAGATTTACCTGAAGACAAAGAATTAGAAGATAAAATTGCAATGGATATTAAAGATAATGAAAAGCATAATGATATTCATTCAGAAAAATTACCTGCATTAGATGATTTGCCTTTACCTGACAGTTTGCCTGCTGCAGATGAAAATACTGCAGATTTATCTAACACAGATGTTGAAAATATTGATAATGAAACTAATACAGATGATTTAGATATTGAAGGCATATCTGATAATTTAGATGATATATTAGAAGATGAAGATTCTAGTTTAGATAATTTAGAAAATATATTAAATGATGATGATGATATACTAGAAAATAATCAGACAGAGGAAGAAGTTAAAGACGAGAAAGAAGAAGAGAAAGCTCAAGAAGAAGAGAAAACTGAAGAAGATAAAGTTCAAGTAGAAAATGAAGAACAAGAAAAAAATAATGAAGATGATTTAGATAGTTTATCATTAGATGATATTACTGAAGAGGAAGAAGTTAAAAACGAGAAAGAAGAAGAGAAAACTCAAGAAGACGAGAAAACTGAAGAAGATAAAGTTCAAGTAGAAAATGAAGAACAAGAAGAAAATAATGAAGATGATTTAGATAATTTATCATTAGATGATATTACTGAAGAGGAAGAAGTTAAAAACGAGAAAGAAGAAGAGAAAACTGAAGAAGATAAAGTTCAAGAAGAAAATGAAGAACAAGTAGAAAACGAAGAACAAGAAAAAAATAATGATGATTTAGATAATTTGTCATTAGATGATATTACTGAAGAAGAGGAAGTTAAATACGAGAAAGAAGAAGAGAAAACTCAAGAAGAAAATAATGAAGATGATTTAGATTTGGATAATATAGACTTAGATGATACAGAAGAATACAGCAGTACTCCTTCAAATAATATAGTTGCAGGAAGCACTACCCTTCCTGCTCCTGAAACTGCTAATTCATTGCCTGATTCTAAATACGAAGATGTTGATAATGATATAGATCATGATAAAGTTATTAACTCTATTAAATATCTGCCTCCTATTACAAAATATCATGTTTTGGATGCAATACTTAATGAAAAACTAGACAGAAGTTCTATGGAAACTCTGCTTAATGCATTGGAAAGAGGAGAGTCCAGCGAAAATATTACTGAATTATTAAATAAAGAATTGGGATTAAGTCTTAAAGAAGAAGGCAGAAAAAATGTATTGGAATTAATACCTATACCTAATTCATTAAAAGACTATGCTAAAATAATCAGGGTTGCTGCAATATTTTTGATATTATTTATAGCTATAGTATTATTTTCTTTCCAATTTATTTATAAGCCTGTAATGGCAAATAAATATTATAGCGAAGGTTTACTTAGCATATCAAGAGGTGCTTATCATGAAGGAGAAAGATATTTTGCTGAAGGCGAAAGATATAAACCTAAACAGATAAAATGGTATAATAAATATGCAAGAGCCTATATTGCAAGAGAAACATTTAATGAAGCATATAATAAAATACAAGGGGCTTTAAATATTAAGCCTAGAGATTTTGAAACTAGAATAACATTCGGATTCTACTATAGAAAAAAAGGAGAAAAGGAATTATCTTTAGAAGATTATATTTTGGGCGAAGAACTTTATAATGATATGATTGTTTATACTGATAAGAAAAAAGAAAAAGAAACAATATATGATGAACGCGGGCTTCTTATGATAAGCAGAGCAAGAAATATGAGGGAGCCTGAATATTATGATACAGCATACAATAATTATAGAGATATGGTTAATTTCTTCGGCGACGGAGTTATTCCTAGAAAAAGAGCTATGCTTATAAAAATATATCAGGATAATTATAATCAAGTAAAAGCTCTTCAAAATCATATAAACTTATTAAAGTCAGGATATATTGATGATGAAGTTTATCCTAAATTGGCAAAATATTTACTTGATAAAGATGATTTTTACGGCTCAAGAGTATTATTTGAAAATCTTTTAACTGCATATCCTAATAATTTGGAATCTATAGTAGGTTATGCAGATTATGAAACAAGATTAAAACATTATGAAAGGGCTATGGAAATACTTAATACAGCAGCATTGCCTTTATATGAAGCTAATCCTTTCTACAGAGGAAAAGAATATGTATATAATATGCTGGGTCAGATATATTATAATTTGGGAGAATATGGAAATGCTGTTAAAAACTTTAATGAAGCTTTGGCTATAGATGAAACATATCCTGACGCCAATTATAATTTAGGAAATGTATACTTCTATAAAGAAGAAGATTATCCTAAAGCAAAAGAACATTATCAAAAGGCATATAATAATTTAGCCCCTAATTTTAGAAGCGATAAACTTTTATATAATTTATCTTGGCTGTATTATTTAGACAGCGAATATGACAGAGCATTTGAAGGATTTAATGCATTATTTCAAAAAAATCCTAGCAACAGCGTAGTATCTTATGCATTAGGAAATTCACTTTTACATTTGGATAAAGCGAATCTAGCTAATGGTTTTTATAGAAATGCTTTAAGTCAGATATTAGCAAAAAAAGAAAAACTTGGAAGATTAGAAATGCGTACTGAAAGCGATTTTATACTTTTAAGTTACTTAGCTAGTCTTTACAATAATATTGGCGTAGCTTATGCTTATAACTCCGCTGTAACAAATACTATTATTAATGAACAGGAGGCATTCAAGCATTTTGTATTAGCTAGTGAATATTTTGACCAGATAAGAACTTCTAATATAGATTTGGAAAGAATTGAAAAAAGAACAATACTTCTTGATAATCAAAATGTAGGTGCTGGTGCTTATAATATAATGTCTATGCAGGGAAGAAGAGATTTAAAGCAGTCTACTATAATAGATGATTATATTCCTAAAGATATGAATTATTTGAAATAAATAAATTTTAATAAAAAGGGAGATATTAAATATACCTTCCTTTTTATTTATTATTCCTTTTTATTTTATTTATTAAAATGAACATAAAAAAAATGATTATAATTTTCTAAGATGTACTTTTCCGTTTCTATCTATAGTTTTACTGCTTTTTTTGTACATTATAAAAAGATAATTAAATCCCCTCAAATAAAAATTATTTTCTGCCGCTGCTATATGATAATTACCCTTATTAAGAGTTTTATTATGCCGAACAACAGATATTATATCTATAGCCATAAAATATCTGCTCATAATCTCAAAAAGTTTAAAACCAATAGGCATAAATGGAAAGCCCTTTTCATAAGAATCAGAAACATATAAAGCCATATACCTATCTTTTTTCATTATTCTAAATATCTCGCTGATAACATTTTCCATAGCCTCATAATATTCATTCTCTTTTGCTGTAAGTTTTCCAATACAGTTTTTCTCATCAGAATAATTAATATGCGTACTATATGGAGGATCTATAAATACGAAATCTGCTTTTTCATCTTCTATAGGTATTTTTCTGGCATCAGCTTTAAAAATATCTTTTCTCTGCAATGCTTTTGGATTTATATCATACCCTAAAGCCCTTCTTCCAAGCTCTCTTGCTACATCAATAGCCGTACCGCTTCCAGCCATAGGGTCTACAATTAAATCTTTTTCTTTTGTATACCTATTAATCAAATTCCATATTATATATGCAGGAGTGGCTCCTATATAATGCTTATGCTTTTCTTCCTCGCTTTTTAAATACTGCTGCGAAGGATAATCCCATAAAGTTGTTGTTTGTAATTCTAATTTCTTTTTCATATTATAATTTTCTTAAATAATATAATATAATTATTTATTATCAAGTAACTATAAAAAATTACTTGTCAAAAATTAATACTTTGATATTATATATCAATAAATATTTTAGGTTCATTATAAATGAAAAAAAGAATTAAAGCTATAATATGTTCTGCACTTTCTTTAATATTCGGAGGAATAGGAATACAAAAATTTTATTTAGGGCAGAATAAAAGAGGAATATTATATATTTTATTTTTCTGGACTGGAATACCATATTTGCTTTGCATTATAGATTTACTCAAATTTATATTTATGAGTGAAGAAGATTTTAATTTAATATACAATGAAGAGTATGCAGAAATTTTAAATAATAATAATAACGAAATAAATGAACATAATAAATTTAATGATGCTATAGATATAGAATACAGTTATGTTAATGAAAATGATTTACAAGCAGATAATTTAGAAAAAAATGAAAATATTATTATTGAAAATGCACTTCAATATTATAATCAAATTAATGATTCCTGCTGTCATATATATGATTATAATTTTTCATCTAAAGTAAAACAGTTAAACAGCATATTCAAATGCATTATTGATAAATCATTAAATGATGATAAAATAAAACATTTGGAAAAAATGCTTGAATATAATATACCTACAACATTAAAGCTTATTAGTTCTTATATAGATTTATCATATTCAAAATCAGTAAAATCCGATATGATAAAATCTGATATAGAAGAATCTATAGAACAGGTTATAAAATATTTAAAAACAATATTAGAAAATATGGAGAAAGAAGATATTATAGATATTGTAAGCGATATAGATGTACTTAAATCAAATTTAAAAAAAGACGGCTATATTTAAAAAGGAGATTAAAGTGGATAGCGACGGAGTATATAAAAGAGTAAATATAAATAAAGTTATAAAAAATATTAAAAAAAATAATTCTGATATAACAGAAAGCAGAGCTCAGGAAATAGCATATATTATGATAAAGGAGCTTAATAAAAAGGTTTCAATTATGGTTAATGATTTTGAAAATGGCGATGGTGATTTTATGGCTTGCTATTTTGATGCTTTAGACAAACAATAAAAAGCAAATTATTTTTTATATAAAATTATTTTTATATTATGGAATATAATAGGTTTTATATATTAAATTGACTTTTTATAATGATAAAAATTACTGATAAAAACAAAGGAGGGTATTATGTCATTATCAGATGATATTAAAACAGGATTTTATTCAAGCATTGGAATGATGCTTAAGGGAAAAGAAAAATTAGAGGAAGCAGCACGCGAGTTTATTAAAGAAAAAAATATAAGTGCCGAAGAGGGAGAAAAATTTGTAAAAGAAATGGTAAGCAAAGCTTCTGAAACAAAAAAGGAGGTAACTCAATTTATAGATGAGAGAGTAAAAAAAGTAATTGATGAAATGGGATATGTAAAAAAAGAAGATTATGATTCTATGAAAAAAGAATTAGATGAATTAAAAGAATCTTTGAAAAATAATCAGCAATAACTGTATATAGGAATTTAATTATAAATGCATTGTTAAAATTATTCATATACTTTTAATAATGCATTTTTTTTATAGGAAATGAAAATGAATAATATGAAATTTATAAATAGAGCTAGAGAAATAATTTCTATAATAATGGCTTACGGATTTAGAGATATTATAGCCATAACTCCAATATTAAAAATTATAAAAAATCCAATAAATAAAATCAATATAAAGCATAATGGCGTAGATTTGCGTAAATATAGCAGGGGCGAAAGGATAAGAATGGCTTGCGAAGATTTAGGCACTACTTTTATTAAATTAGGACAAATATTATCGAATAGAAATGATATACTGCCTAAAGATATAATAGATGAGCTTAGCAAACTTCAAAATCATGTAAAACCTTTTGATGAAAATGAGGCTATAGATATAATAGAAACGGAACTTGGCAAAAAAATAGATGAAGTTTTTGAAACATTTGATATGAAGCCTAAAGCAAGTGCATCTATTTCTCAGGTTCATACTGCTGTATTAAAAAATGGCGAAAAAGCTGCTGTAAAGGTAAAAAGACCGAATATAGAAGAAAATATACTTATGGATATAGAGGTTATCACATGGCTTTCAAATATAATAGAAAAATATAATGAAGAATTTGCTTTGATGCAGCCTCAGAAACTAATAGCAGCTTTTAAATCACAGCTTTTGCAGGAATTAGATTTTAATTTTGAAAAAAATAACACTCTTAAATTTGCAAGATATTTCAAAGATAACAAAAATATAAAAATAGCTAAAATATATGAAGAATACAGCACTAAAAACATATTGACTATGGAATATATAGATGGTATAAAAATATCAGATATATCTGCAGATGATCAAAGATATGACAGAAAAAAACTTGTTTCTATTGGTATTGATTCTGTATTAGAGCAAATATTTATGCTTGGATTTTTCCATGCAGATCCTCATCCCGGAAATTTAATGGCTTTAGAAAATAATGTTTTATGCTTCTTGGATTTCGGTATGATAGGATTTATTCCTCCAAACTCTAAAGAGGCATTCTCTTCTATAATAACAAGCATAAGTTCAGCCGATTATTTAGAATTATCTAAAGCTATACTTGATTTATGTTATCATACTGAAATAAAAAATATGGATGAATTTAATATGGAAATATTTATTTTAATAAGTAAATATGTTGATATGCCTTTAGATAATATTAATATAGAAGATGTATTTAATGAGCTTATATATATAATAAGAGAGTTTAAATTAACTCTTCCAAGCAATATTATGCTTTTAATAAAATCTTTAATAGTACTTGAAGGAGTTGCTAGAAATTTAGATAAAGATGTAAAACTAATAGAACATATTAAGCCTTTTGCTTTCAGATACATAAAAGAACAGATGAAGCCTGATAATTTATTAAAGCAGTTTAAGAAATTAGTTTATGACTATGCTAATGTATTAAAAGAACTTCCTGTTGATATAGGAGATTTAGTTTCTGTTATAAAAAAAGGAAGTATGAAAATTCAGCTCGAACATAAGAAATTAGAATCATTATCCAATACTTTAGACGGATTGGCTGATAGGTTAAGCTATTCTATAGTTTTGGCATCATTAATTATGGCTAGTGCCTTAATCATAGCAAGTGATATTCCTCCCCTATTTAATGGAACATCTGTCATAGGAATGATAGGTTTTGGAGTATCGGCTATAATGGGTTTTATAATGATTATAAGCAGATTTGTGAATAAGTATATTAAGAAAAATAATGAATAAAAAAACTCCCTGATAAAAGGGAGTTTAAATATGCTCCGAGAACAGGGCTCGAACCTGCGACCCGGTGATTAACAGTCACCTGCTCTACCGACTGAGCTATCTCGGATTGTTTTTTTAATGTTTGAATATTATAGCATAATTAAAAAAAATGTCAATATATAAAATAATATTTTTTATTTGTAAGCACTAAAATACTGAAGAATTTCTTTATATTTTGCTGATTTATTTCCTGATAATGTCATATAAGCATTTAAATGATTATATACTTTTTTTCCGTATTCTTTTTCTTTTTGTATATCATTTTTCTTTACAGCAGCATCAAATTTTTTTTTGTATATTGTTGCAAGCCTATAATTAGAATTCGGATCTGCCCTCAATGCTAAAGCTTTTTCATAAAGTTCTATTATTTTATCTTCTTTAAACTCTTTAGAAAGATAAGCTGCACCATACATATATACATCTCCAAGTATAGGATATGAAGGATGGGATTTTAATGCTGATATTCCTTTAGAATCTAAAAGATTTAAATATGCTTTTAATTTGGTATATGCATTTATACTTCCGTCAAATTCTGATAATGTTCTGGCATATCCCACAACTCTGTCCAATTCCTGATCTTTACTAGGCACAACAGGTATAGATATTCCTTCCTGTGAAAATACTGATATATTGAAAATAAACAATAAAAATATAATTATTTTTAATTTCATATTATCTCCTATAAAAAATAAAACTATACTAAAATATAATTTAACATTTTATTTATTATCGTCATAATTAAAATCTAATAAAACTAAAAAAGTAAAAAATTAAATTGTATATATATACTGATTAAACAGCAAATAATTAATATTCCTCTTGCAAATAATATGTTAATTATTTATACTGTATGCTTGTAGAATATATGTTTGGAGTATATATGCAGGGATATGAAGATGATATAATTTTTCAAAAGCTAAGACAAAATATACAAAAGAATTTCCCTAGAGAAGATGATATAAATAATAATTATAATAGTAAAGAAACTAAAAATAGTTATTCAAATAAAGACAGTTTAATAATTTTAGAGACAGAAAGAAATATAGAAAAAATCACAGATTTCTATAAAAAAATAGATGATGCAGAACTTACGCCTGCTTTAAAAAATATGATAGAAATATTAGGAGAAATGGTAAATTATTCTAAAGTCAATAAAGAAGGTGAAAAAAAATTAGAAAAAATAAATGAATATCATCTTCCTACAGCTATAAAAATGCTTAATTCATATATAGACTTTTGCAATTTTCCTGTAAAAAATGCTGATATGGAAAAAACTGCCTTAGAAATAGAAGATGTTATAATAAAATTGAATGAAGCATTAAAAAAAATGCTTTTAGATATGAATCAGAATAAATTAATAGATATAAACAGCGATATAGATGTACTTAAAACTATGCTTGAAAAAGAAGGTTTATAATGAATATATCTATAAAAAATAATAATAAAAACAAAATAATAATAACGGAGCAGTTTTATGGATAATAATAATAATAATAATTTAGAAAACAATAATCAATTAAATAAAGCTAATAATATACAAAGCGAGCCTATTATAGATAATCAGCCTCAAAATGCGGCAAAAGAAGTTTTTAATCATATAAATAGTATTTCAAATAATAAATTTACTCAAGATGAATTAAAAAAAATAGATGAAGTAGCAAACAGCATTAATTTGCAGGATTCTGTTTCAATAATGTCTTATGGAGCGGCTGCCCAAAATAAAATGATGCAGTTTTCAGAAAATACATTGAGTAATGTTATGAATAAAGATTTAGGAGAGATAGGCGATGCAATTACAGATGTGATAACAGAGCTTAAAGGATTTAATATAGAAAATGAGACTAAAGGAAAAGGCTTATTCGGATTTTTCAAAAAAGCAGGAAATAATATTTCAAAATTAAAAACTAAATATACAAATGTTGAAACTAATATTGACAGCATAGTAAAAACTTTAGAAGCTCATCAGAGAAATCTTCTTAAAGATATAAGTATTTTGGATCAAATGTACAATTACAATTTAGAATATCTCAAAGAATTAGAAATATATATAGAAGCAGGAAAGCAAAAGCTTAATAATCTAATAACAAATGAAATACCCATATTAGAAACAAAGGCTATGGCAAGCAGTTCGCCTCAAGATGTTCAAATTGCAAGAGATACTAAAGATTTGGCAAATAGATTTGAAAAAAGAATACATGATTTGGAACTTACAAAAACTATTTCTGTACAAACTATACCTCAAATTCGTTTAGTACAGAATAATAATGTTATAATGACGGAAAAGATACAATCTACAATATCAAATACAATACCTCTTTGGAAAAATCAAATGGTTCTTGCTATAGGACTTCATCATTCTAATGAAGC
This sequence comes from uncultured Brachyspira sp., assembly GCF_910578695.1. Classification (GTDB taxonomy): domain Bacteria; phylum Spirochaetota; class Brachyspiria; order Brachyspirales; family Brachyspiraceae; genus Brachyspira. The sequence goes on along the minus strand of NZ_CAJTQJ010000010.1, from coordinate 10,134 downwards.
AGCAAAAGCACAAAGGGCTGTTACCGATACTACAAATGAATTGCTGAGAAAAAATGCTGATATGCTTAAAACTTCTACAGCAGAAACTGCAAAAGAATCTGAACGCTCAATAGTTGATATTGAAACTCTAAAATATACAAATGAACAGTTAATTTCTACTTTAGATGAAGTTATGAAAATACAAATAGAAGGCAGAGAAAAACGAAAATCTGCAGAAGCTGAACTTAGAAATATAGAAAATGAACTTAAAACAAAAATATTAAATATATCTAAAAATTAATTTATACTCATCTGTATATAAAAAATATAGATGAGTATTTTTTGTTATTAATGCAAATTATCAAATTAAAAATTTATTCACATAATCGATTATAAATATAGCAAGTATTATAAATGGAAGAATATAGGATACATAAAATCTAGCCCATTTAGGAAATTTTAATCCCTTTCCTACATCAGCCTCTTTAATAAAGTTATCCCAGCCCCACCCTAATTCTCTAGTACAAAATATTAATATTATTATTCCTCCAAGCGGTAAAAAGTTATTGCTCACCAAAAAATCAAGTCCGTCCGCTATAGTACTGTTTCCGCCAAGAGGTTTTATAAATGATAATAAGTTGAATCCTAAAGCAGTAGGCAGACTTAATATAAATATGCTTACAGCAGCTATTATTGTAGTTTTTTTACGTGACATTTTAGTTTCTGACATAATGAATGCAATAATATTTTCAAATACGGCAATTATAGTTGTTAATGCCGCCATTGATAAAAATAAAAAGAATAATGCTCCCCAAAGCCTGCCTAAAACCATAGAATTAAATATATTAGGCAATGTTATAAAAGCCAAACCTGCACCCTCGCCTGGATTAATTCCAAAAGAAAAAGTTGTAGGAAATATAACAAGTCCTGATAAAATAGCTATCAGAGTGTCAAGCCCTACCACCATAATAGACTCGCCCGTAAGAGAATAGCTTTTATCTATATAGCTTCCGAATATAGTCATAGCTCCAATACCCAAACTCAAAGTAAAAAATGCCTGCCCTATAGCAGCATAAGCCACAGAGAAAAATCCTTTAATTCCTCCGCTGAACATTTTATTGAAATTAGGCAGTAAATAAAATTTCAATCCCTCTTTTGCATTAGGTAATGTAACAGCCCTTATTATAAGCACAAAAAGAATAAGCAAAAGCAAAGTCATCATCACTTTAGTAACTTTTTCAACTCCATTTTCAAGCCCCATTATACATACAAAAGCGGCTATTATGATAGATATAGTCATCCATAACACTAAAGTTGAAGGAGAAGCTAAAACAGAATTAAAAAACTCTCCTGTCTGCTGAGGATTAAGCCCATATAGTTTGCCTGATGCTGTAAAATAACAGTATGATAAGCACCAGCCTGCCACAGTAGTATAAAACATCATAAGAAGAACGCATCCTAATATCTGAACATATCCTATAATATGCCATTTATGACCATTTTTCTGAAGCATTCTGTATGATCCTGCTAAATCGCTTTTTCCAGCCCTTCCTACAGAAAACTCCATTATAAGTATAGGAAGCCCCAATATTATAAGTGCAATTAAATAAAGAAATACAAAAAGAGCCCCGCCGTATTTACCAGCAGTATAAGGAAATCTCCATACATTGCCAAGCCCTATAGCACAGCCTGCTGAAACTAATAAAAAACCTAATCTGCTTGAAAGCTTTTCTCTATTATTATGCATAGTCATACCTGAAATAAAATTATTTAAGCATTATTAAATTATTTATATAATTAGTATATATATTCATATCATTGCTGTTTTCTATTAAAATAAATTCAACCCTTCTGTTTTTTTCTATATCTTTATATTCGCTTAATAAATCTTGAAGTCCGTAATTGGTTAATTTATTCAAACTTCCATTTGTTATATCTAAATATACATTATATGAGCGTGTATAAGATAAATCATTAATATCTCTTCTATCATATAGAAATAATATATCTTTTTTATTACGGCTCTGGTTATTACTAAGCCTTTTTTCCTCATCGCTGCTTATATGCCCTTCTATAATGATATTAATAATATTAGTGTTTTTAGTTATATCTCCTATATATTTCAAAGTTTTTAAATATTTTTTTAAGTCTAATTCGCTGCTGTTAAAATCAAAGAATATAGTATCCGGCATTATTAAAACTTTGCCTCTGTCTGTTATTTTATATTTATAGTTAATTTCTCTAGGCTTTTTATATGTTGATATTACTACTGCTCCATAGGCATTTAAAGTTATGATTAATATTAGAAATAGTATATTTAATTTTTTTATCATACTAAAAAATCCTCTCTTCATATCATATATAATTATACAATATAAATAAAAAATTGAAATATTTTCTGCTTTATATAATTTATAAAAATCACATATTATTTTTTATAAAAAACATATATACTAAAAAAAATAATTAAATTTTTATGATAAAATTGACATTAAAAAAAATAACATTATACTATATAGTAATACAAATAATTTTAAATTTATATAAATATTTTAAAAATAGGAGAGTTTATTATGGCATCAAAAAAGATGGTTTACTTCTTTGGTAATGGTAAATCTGAAGGAGCTAAAGAAACTAAAGCTCTTTTAGGCGGTAAAGGTTTAGGACTTGCTCAAATGACAGAAAGTAAAGTACCTGTACCAGCAGGATTTACAATAACTACTGAAGTCTGCGATTACTATTCAAAAAACAAATCATATCCGAAGGGATTAGACAAATTAGTAGAAGAAAATATAAAAAAATTAGAAAAAGCTATGAATGCTGAATTCGGCAATCCTAGTAAACCTTTGCTTGTTTCAGTGCGTTCTGGGGCAGCTATATCTATGCCGGGTATGATGGATACTATACTTAACTTAGGAATTAATGAAAAAGTTGTAGAAGGGCTTATAGAAAAAACTAATAATCCTAGATTTGCTTGGGACGCTTATAGAAGATTTATACAAATGTTCGGCGATGTTGCTATGGGTGTTGAGCATGATAAATTTGAAGAGATTCTTGATGAAAGAAAAAAATCTATAGCAGATAAAGTAGGAAAACCTGAAAAAGAAGTTAAAGATACTGATTTAGATGTTGAAGAATTAAAAATAGTTGTAGAAAAGTACAAAGCTATGTATAAAGAAGAAAAAGGAGAGGAATTCCCTGAAGAGCCTAAAGTACAGTTATGGCATGCTATTAATGCTGTATTCAGAAGCTGGAATAATCCTAGAGCCGAAGCATACAGAAAATTAAATGATATAAAAAATCTTTTAGGTACTGCTGTAAATGTTCAGTCTATGGTATTCGGCAATATGGGTAATTCTTCTGCTACTGGAGTATGTTTCTCCCGTAACCCTTCTACTGGTGAAAATAAATTTTATGGCGAGTTCTTAATTAATGCACAAGGCGAAGATGTTGTTGCAGGCATCAGAACTCCTCAGGAAATTACATTAGAAGGCAGTTTGGAATGGGCTAAAAATAATGGTATAGATGAAGAAGAAAGAAAATCTAAATATCCTTCTCTTGAAGAGGTTATGCCTGATGTATATAAGCAGCTGGTTAATTACAAAAATCAATTAGAAAAATATTACAGCGATATGCAGGATATGGAATTTACTATACAGGAAGGAAAACTTTATATGCTTCAAACCCGTAATGGCAAAAGAACTGCTGCTGCTGCTGTAAGAATAGCAGTTGAACTTGCTGAGGCTAAAATAATTTCTAAAGAAGCAGCTTTGATGAGAGTTAATCCTTCTGATTTAGATCAATTACTTCACCCAATGTTTGACCCTAATGCTAAAAAATCAGCTAAAATACTTGCTAAAGGATTAAATGCTTCTCCTGGTGCTGCTGTCGGTAAGGTAGTATTTTCTGCTGAAAGAGCTGAAGCTATGAAAGAGGCAGGAGAGAATGTTATACTCGTTCGTATAGAAACTAGTCCTGAAGATATTAAAGGTATGAATGCTGCTGAGGGTATATTAACTGCTAGAGGCGGTTCTACTTCGCATGCTGCTGTTGTTGCACGCGGTATGGGTAAATGCTGTGTAGCAGGCTGCAGTGCTTTGGAAATAGATTATTCAAATAAATGCATGAAAGTAGGAGATGATATAGTTAATGAAGGAGATTATATATCTATAGACGGCTCTACAGGCGAGGTTATGTTAGGAAAAGTAGATACTAAAGATTCTGAAATGTCTGAAGACTTCAAAAAACTTATGCAATGGGCTGATGATAAAAGAAGAGAAAAGAAATTTGAAGTTCATACTAATGCCGATACTCCTCATGATGCTGAAATTGCTAGAAAATTCGGTGCTGAAGGTATTGGTTTATGCCGTACAGAACATATGTTCTTTAATGCTGACAGAATCAAAAGTGTGAGACAGCTTATACTTGTTGCTGAGGAAGTTAAGCAATTAAAAGAAAAATTAGAAGCTGCAGAAAAAATCGGAGATACAAAAACTATAGAAGAACTTGAGCCTATATATAGAGAGCCTAGAAAACTTTATGATGATGCTTTAGAAAGTATTCTTCCTATGCAAAGAGAGGACTTTATAGGAATATTTACCGCTATGAATGGATATCCTGTAACTGTAAGACTTCTTGATCCGCCTTTGCATGAATTCATTCCTCATGAAGATTCTCAATTAGAGGAACTTTCTAATGAAATGAATGTAAGTTTTGATAAATTAAAAGCTATCAGAGATTCTTTACATGAATTTAACCCTATGCTTGGTCATAGAGGATGCAGACTTGGTATTAGCTATCCTGAAATCTATGATATGCAGGCTAAAGCTATCATTGAAGCTGCTGTTAAAGTTAAGAAAAACGGAGTGGATGTTCATCCTGAAATAATGATTCCTCTTGTAGGCACTTTCAAAGAGTTTAAAATTATAAAAGATAGAATTGTAAAGATAGCTGAAGAAGTATTTGAAAAAGACGGTTCTAAAGTTGATTATAAAGTTGGTACTATGATAGAAGTTCCTAGAGCTGCTTTAGTTGCAGATAAAATTGCTGCAGAGGCAGAATTCTTCTCATTCGGTACTAATGATTTAACTCAGATGGGCGGCGGTTTCTCAAGAGATGATGCAGGCAAATTCTTAAAAGACTATGTTAATAAAGAAATATACGAAAAAGATCCTTTCCAATCATTAGATCAGGAAGGTATAGGCGAGCTTGTTAGAATTGGTGTTTCTAAAGGAAAATCTGCTAATAAAAAACTTATAGTTGGTATATGCGGCGAGCATGGAGGAGATCCTGCTACAGTTATGTTCTGCTATGATATAGGATTAAATTATGTAAGCTGTTCTCCTTACAGAGTACCTATAGCAAGACTTGCTGCTGCACAAGGCATAATAAAATCTAAACCAGCTAAAAAAACAGCTGCAAAAAAATCCGCTGTTAAGAAAACTGCTTCTAAAAAAGCTGCAGATAAAAAATCTGCCGTTAAAAAAGCTGTAATTAAGAAAGCTCCTGCAAAAAAATCCGCTGTTAAAAAAGCTGCAGTTAAAAAGACTTCAGGCAAGAAAAAATAACTTGATAAAATATTTATATAAATAATTTTTAATAAGGGTTTACTTAATAAAAGTAAGCCCTTATTAATAATTTTTTTTATTTTAACAGATATATATATTTTTCTTTTTTCTTATTTATTTTTCCTATAATGCAGGCATTGTCAACACCTTCACGCCATAAATCCGCAAGCATATTTTCTGTATTATTTTTATCAGCACATATTAATAGTCCGCCTGAAGTTTGAGGATCAAAAGAAAGCATTTTTAAATTATAATCAACATTATCATCTGTTTTTATATTATCCCCAACATAACGCATATTCGTAAAAGCAGCACCAGTTATACAGCCCATATCTAATACTTCATAACTTTTATTAAACATAGGCAAAGCTGATGCCTGAATTTCTATACTTACATCGCTTGCTTTAGCCATTTTATAAGTATGCCCCATAAGCCCAAACCCTGTAATATCGGTAGCACATTTCACATTATATTTATTCATAATAGAACATGCCTTTTTATTTAATGTTTTCATAGAATAAAAAACATCTTCTATATCATTATCTTTTATAAGTCCCTGACGCATAGCAGCCAAACAAGCTCCTGTACCAAGCGGTTTAGTCAGTATTATGATATCATCTTCTTTTGCAGACGAATTGGCAGTAATTTTATTAGGATCAGCAAAACCAATAACAGCCATTCCGTATTTTACAGTTGTATCGGTTATGGTATGCCCGCCTACTACTAATACTCCTGCCTCTGAAGCTTTATGCTGCCCGCCTTTAAGCATATTAGCTAATATATTTAAAGAGTCATCTTTAGGAAACATAGTAATATTCAAAGCTAATTTAGGTTCTCCCCCCATAGCATATATATCGCTTATAGAATTGCATGCAGCTATTTGTCCGAATTCATAAGGATCTGCTATAACAGGAGGAAAATAATCCACTGTAAATATTAATGCATTATCATCTGATATTTTATAAACTCCTGCATCATCTCCTATATCAATATCTGAAAGTAAATTAGAATCAGTTTTTATCTGCATAATAGGGGCAAGAGTTTTTTCAAGCAAATCGGGAGGAATTTTAGCAGAACATCCGCCCTCCAAAGCACATGATAATAATTCTATTTGTCCTTTTTTTTCTTTTGTATTATCCATATAAATACCTGTAATTTTAATTTAATAAAAAACTATACTAAAATAAATAAAATGTCAAATTAAGTTTTTCTCAATACAACAATAAATTCCTCTGTCATTGTATTAGATAATAATCCTTTTTTATTTGTAGGCGAATTTTTTAAAGGCATTCTCTTATTTTTAATATTTCTCCTATATGTAAATAAATGCTTAAAATTCTCTCTTTCAAAACTTTCAGCAATAAATTTATCTGTATTCAAATATTCATTTTTTACAATTCTATTTCCAACTATATATACTGCATAGCCCCCGTCATTAATACTGCTTGAAACAGCTTTGATTGAATCTCTTAAATCTATATAAAATGATGATACTTCAAAAGCCCTTTTACTATCTATTTTATCAATATTATAAATTTGTTCTGCTATAATAGAATCATTTAGCAATTGTTTTTTATTTTTACCGCCCATTAACATATTATCTATTTTTCTAGCTTCATCATTTCCAAGCCATATATTAGCAAAAAAAGAAAACTGCCCGTAAGCAACTGTTGTTCTGCTATCGCCATACGGCGGGCTAGTTAATACAACATCAAAATATTTATTTTTTTTATAAAATGCTTCATTATAAAATAAAGCATTAATCTTATTTTTAAAATATTTGTAATAATAATTTTTATAGAATTCTATATTATTACTTAGTCTATTAATAAAATATGAATAAACATCTTCATCAAAATCTAATATATCATCTATTTTAATTCTATATAATTTGAATTCATTATTTCTAGTATAAGAAAAAGTTCTAGCTGTATCCAAAAATGTAAGAAGCACAAAGTTTTTAATATCATTGTTTTTTATATTAAAAATTATATATTTTATTAATGCTAATTTAATCTGTATATTTTTTGAATACCAATAATCTATATTTTTAAATTTAGGAATATAATTTTCTAACTCATCTTTTATACTATAAAAATATTTATCATTATAAATATTTTCTTTTATTAAATTATATTCTTTGATTAATTCATCTATATTAACTTTAGTAAATTTAACTTTACATATTAATATAGCTAGAGGATTGTAATCATATCCCTCAAAATCAAATATATTAGATTCCAAAGCGGATATAAATGATGAACCGCTTCCGCAATATGGGTCTAATAATTTACCGCTATTTATATTTAATTCTTTCAATATTTCTACGCCTATTTGAGGAAGCATTGCTGCAGGATATTTATGCAAATTAGGAAATGATTTTGAATATGTAATATTTTTAAAATCATATTTATTATTATAATAAGAATTATACATTATCTAAAAATCACCATTAATAAAATCTGCTATACTTGATAAAGGAGATATAAAGTTATAGTCATCTAACTGCTTAGCTATAAAAGTTTTATCAAAAAATTTAAACATTCCTCTTTGCTGAGGATTATTTATTTCATTATAGAAATTTACAGTAACAAATCCTACATAAGGTTTTATTTTAGGATTATATTTTAGTTCATATTTATCTTTAATTTTATTATTATCATCTATTGCTATTTCCATTAATAATTTCCACTTATATGTTTGACCTGCTCTTTCTCTTAATGATGTTTTTAATGACAATATTAAACATGATTTCAAATCATTAAAATCATCTAATTTATATATGATAATATCGCAATCTGGTTTTTGAATTTCTTCTCCAACTTTTATTGTATATAAATCATTTAGAGAATCTAATTTATTTTTTTTAGAAGTTATAAAAATATTGTCTTTTATTAAATTATTTTCCTTACATTTTAAAAATGTGTATATCAATATTAATTGAAATTCATTTCCAACTATGGATTTTCTTGCCTGACTTTTATCTTTTATTTCTCCATTTTTAACTCTGCTTTCTAATAATTCATCAACATCTTCTTTGGAATCTATGATAACATTATATAAATAATTAAAAGCTGATACCCAATTATTATTTTCAGCATAAATATTAAGCCTATTTATTAACGGCATCATATAATATTTAGATTTTATATTTTCTATTTCTTTAAGTTCTTCTTTATTAAGCATAGATTTAATCTTATAATTTTTTTTAGTATCAATATAGTATACTATTAAATAAAAAATTCAAATATTAATTTATAAAAATATTATTATAAAAAATACAAAAAAATATCTCAGCTGAAAAATACTAATCAGATGAGATATTAAATTGTTTATATAAATTATTTTTTATTATTCAGAAATAACAGAAATGGCTTTCTTTCCGAATTTATTAGTATGAAACTTAACATAACCAGAAGCAGTAGCAAATATAGTATGATCACGGCCTATATCAACATTCTTCCCTGCATGAAATTTTGTTCCTCTCTGTCTCACTATGATATTGCCTGATACAACTTTTTGTCCGCCGTAAACTTTAACGCCTAAGCGTTTAGATTGACTATCGCGTCCGTTTTTAGAACTTCCGCCGCCTTTTTTATGTGCCATTTTTATACTCCTCTTTATATTTTATAAAATCAGGATACTCTTTTATTAAAGATTTTATACCTATCAAATATCCATTACTAACTATTTTATATTCTTTTTTCTTATCGCTTTCAAGTTTATTCCAATTTATAAGCTCTAAACTAAAAAAACCATTATACTTTTTATTTCTAAAAAAATCATCGCCTATTGTATGGATTAAAGCCCTGTACAAAGCCTGAGAAAGAGCACTCAAAGCTATACAAACCTCATAACCTTCGCCAGATTTCTTAATACCCGCATGCCCCTCTATTATTATGCATTCTAAAACGCATTCGCTGTTATAGACTACAGAAACGAAAGAAGCCATCAAACAGATATATCTTCAATAGTAATTTTATGATATTTATGTCTATGCCCTGTTTTTCTTCTATAATCTTTTCTTCTCTTATGCTTTCCTATAACTACTTTATCGCCTTTCATCATTTCTACTATTTTAGAACTTACTTTTACGCCATCAACATAAGGTGTGCCTACTAAAACGCTTTCATCATCTTTTTTAAGAAGAAGAGTTTTTATTTCAGGAGCATCTTTAGCTTCATCTCCCAGATATTCTATTAAAATATCCTGACCTTTTTCTACCTTGTATTGCTTTCCTTTTACTTCTACAATTGCATACATTATCAATTATCTCCAATCTATATATATTTTATTTTTTACAACACTATGAGTAATATATACTACTACATTAAATTAATTTTGTCAAGTACAAAAATAAAAAACTATCATCTGCTCAATATAAAAATTATATTTTTTTAATGCTGTAAAATACAAACTTATAATAAAAAATATAAAAACATAACCGTATAATAAAAATTTTAATATATAAAAAATGGGGCTGACCCAGATAACATAAAATTATTATATTTTATGTATGAAACGAAGTAAATTGAGTAAAGAAAAACAATTAAAATTAATAGAACATTTTGTAGCTGGAACCACAGCA
>NZ_CAJTQJ010000009.1:48104-72117 GCF_910578695.1 uncultured Brachyspira sp. | reverse complement strand
ATTCGTAAGAATTGCAGAGTATCAAAGCTCATAATTTTTATTAGCAATAATAAAAAAGTTTATCGCTAGCAATAATAATATAAATAAATTAAATAATTTTATCAATTAAATTTGAAAATAAAATACATATAATATTGCCAAAAAAACAAGTATTATAATAGTACCTAATCCAAACATAATTAATTTGAACATATTAAATTTAGAAAAAATTTTTTCTAAAAATGTATTATCTTTATTTTCTAAAATATTTTCTTCATTGTTAGCATCCTTAATATCTTTAATATCCTTATTAGGACTAAAAAGCTTTAATTTAATAGGTTCAATCTCTTCTATTAAACAGCAGTATCCGTCTATCAATTTTAATAATATTTTAATAGACTTTTCTTCTGCAGTTTTTTCTAAAACTTCAGCAGGTACTAAATATTTAGAGTTTTTATCTTTTTTTCCTTTAAGTTCAAGATATATAATATTTTCTTCTACTGTATTAGAGTTTATGCTGACTATAACTTTATCTCCTGGCTCTATATCATTAATTGATTTTCCTCCCATAGGGTCAACTATAAATGAAGCTTCAATTAATTTATATGAAGGAGTTTCAGGTTCATTATTATCTGTATTTTGCTCTGCACTATTATTATTAGCTATATGCATAGAAGAGCCTTCCTCTATTTCTTTATTAACATTTTCTATAGCTAAGCGTACAGAATTAATATCAATAATTTTACTGCTTACATCAAATACTCCTATATGAAAATCCATAAATCTGCTCATACTGCTTGAAAATATATCAATTATAGAAATATTATTATTATTACTCTGATATATTATAATATTATTAATATTTTTCTCTTCGCTCATAATATTCATAATTACTTCATTAAATTTTTTTAAATATTCAGAATTGTTATTATTTAATCTATTATAAATTTTTATATGTTTATATAATTCAAGCAAATCAGTATATGCATTTAAAAAATTAAGAAGCTTATAATCATCAGAAATAACAAAAGTAAAATCTATTAAACAATTATTATATTTATCTATAAAAAATACCATATATATATATTTATTCAAATCACTATATTCTGCTGACATTTTAATGGCTACTGCTTCGTCATTAGAATTCAATTTTTGCAAAGACATAAATTATACCTAATAAATTTTTAATTTTTCTATTATATCATAACTAATATAATAAACAATAGTTAAAAAATTAATGTATATAAAAATGTATATAAATAAAATAAATACTTGATTTTTTTAAATTTAATTATTATAATTGACTATTCTAAATAATAATTTTAAGAAATAAGTTTTAAGAGGATTCTTATGTCTGAAAATACTAGTAAAATACAGAAAAATGCAGAATTAATATTTACATATGTTTATAATAATAGAATAATAATAATATCAGGATTTATACTAATAATAGTAATTATAGCAGGAATTTTACTTTATAAATCAAATATAGAAAGTCAGGATGCTAAAATTAATAGTGAATTTGAATCTGCTTTAGCATTATATAATGTATATCAAAATGCTCAGCTTCCAGAAGAACAATTAAATAATCCTGCTTTAATAATAGATATTACTTCAAGATTCCAAAAAGCATATAACTCAGCTAAAGGCAAGAATTTAAAATTAAGAAGTGCTTATGCTTTAGGCTCTGTTTATTATGATATTAATAATTTTAAAGAAGCTGAAAAATATTATCAGGAAGCTGCAAATTCAAGAGGTTTTTACTTGCAGGAAACAGCAATGTATAATTTAGCAAATACTCAAATAGAATTAACTAATTATACTCAGGCTGCTTCTACTTTGGAAAATTTTATGAAAGCATATCCTAAAAGCTACTTAATTCCTCAGGCAGCATTAACATTATCTGATATTTATATAGCACAAAATGATAAAACAAAAGCTTTGAATGTATTAAAATCTTGGGTTTCTAAAAATACTAATAATATAGAATACTTAGCTCTTTTTAGAGAAAATATTTCATTAATAGAAAATAATGTTTATTAATAAAAGCTAATATTTTTTATTTTAAGGAAAAAAAATTGAATAAGAATGCTCCTCTTATAGTTCAAGGCGACGGTACAATTTTATTAGATGTAAGTACAAAACATTTTGAAGAAATTAGAAATTTTATGCTTGTATTTGCAGAATTAGTAAAAAGCCCTGAATATATACATACATATAGGATAACATTAGTATCTTTATGGAATGCTGCAAGTTTGAATTATAAATCAGAGCAAATCATTAATTTCTTAAAAAAATATGCATCCTATGAAATACCAAAAAATATAATAAAACAGATAGAAACAAGTATAGAAAAATACGGAAGAATAAAAATAATAAAAGAAGATGATAAATATTATCTTATCAGTGAAGATAAAAATATTATAGATGAAATTCTGCATTATAAATTGATGACAAAATATATAAAAGCAGAAATAAATCCTAATAAATTGGAAATAGATGCTGCATATAGAGGACATATAAAACTTGCCCTTATTAATATAGGATATCCCGTTCAGGATTTAGCTGGGTATAAAAAAGGCGAAGAGTATCATTTTAATATGAGAAAAACATTAGCATCAAGCGAAGAAGATTTTTCTTTAAGAGATTATCAAAAAAATTCTGTAGATGTTTTTTATGCAGACGGCAAGCCTGAAGGCGGAGCTGGTGTTATAGCCCTTCCATGCGGAACAGGAAAAACTATTGTCGGAATAGCTGCAATGCATAAAATTCAAACAAAAACTTTAATAATAGTTACGGGAGTTACAGCATGCAGGCAATGGAAAGATGAAATATTAGATAAAACAGATATACCTGCCGAAGATATAGGAGAATATAATGGCTTAAATAAAGAAATAAAGCCTATAACTATAGCAACATATAAAATACTCACATACAGAAAAAATAAAGAATCTCCGTTCATACATTTTGAATTATTTTTCCAGCATAATTGGGGGCTTATAATATATGATGAAGTGCATTTGCTTCCCGCCCCTATAATAAAACTTACAAGCGAAATTCAAAGTATGAGAAGATTAGGGCTTACTGCTACTTTAGTAAGAGAAGACGGACTTGAAAAAGATGTTTTCTGTCTTATAGGTCCTAAAAAATTTGATATACCTTGGCGTGAATTAGAAGAAAAAAAATTCATCGCAAAGGCATACTGCTATGATATAAGAATACCTTTAGATGACAGTCATAGAGCTGATTATATAGTTTCAAGCGATAAGGTAAAATTTAGAATAGCAAGCGAAAATATATTAAAATATACAATAGTAAAAAAAATTATAGAAAAGCTTGACGGCAAAAATATACTCATAATAGGTCAGTATTTGGATCAATTAAATGAAATGAAAAAAATAACAGGCTATACTATAATAACAGGAAAAACACCTCAAAGCGAAAGAGATGCAATATACAAAAGATTTAAATCAGGCGAAATAAAAATACTTATAGTAAGTAAAGTTGCCAATTTAGCAGTAGATTTACCAGATGCAAATGTTTTGATACAAATTTCAGGTACTTTCGGCTCAAGGCAGGAAGAAGCCCAAAGACTAGGAAGAGTACTTCGTCCAAAAAAAGGCGAAAATAAAAGTTATTTCTTCTCTATTATAACAACTGACACAAAAGAAGAAGATTTTGCTCATAAAAGACAATTATTCCTAACAGAACAGGGATATCATTATGAATTATTAGATAAAGATTCATTTGAAGACTTGGAATTTAATAATTAGAGCTTTATATAAATATTAACCTATAGGAAGTCCGTTTTCACACTTTTCATTAGCAGTTAATAATATAACTTCCCCATTATCCTTTACAGCCCCTAAAACTAAACATTCAGAGAAAAAATTTGCTATCTGCTTTTTAGGAAAATTAACAATAGCAGCTATACGCTTTCCTATCAAATCTTCTTTTTTATATAATTTAGTTATTTGTGCAGAAGATATTTTTACTCCTAATTCTCCGAAATCTATTTTTAATTTATATGCAGGTTTTTTAGCTTTGGGAAAATCTTCCGCTTCTATTATAGTACCTATTCTAATATCAAGAGATAGAAAATCATTAAATTTAGCCTCATCTTTTATAATTTCTTTTTTATTGATTTTGTTCATTTTTATCTCCAAAAATCTAATTATAATATAAGTAAAAATTCTTCAGTTTAGTATTAAAATTTCGATACTAATATCACTATAAAGTAATATTTTAAATTATATTTAAAGAATATTTTAAATTATATTAAAAAATAAATAAAAGGCAATACTAATTATGAAAGGTAAAAGAATAATAATAATAGGTGCAGGTCTGCTTCAAGTACCAGCTATACAAATAGCTCAGGAAATGGGCATTTATACAATAGTATTTGATTATAATAAAGATGCATATGGTATGAAAATAGCCGACTATCCTATGATTGTATCTACTAGAGATGTTGATGGAAGTGTAAGAGCTGCCAGAGATTTAAGTCAGAAAATGGAAATACATGGCGTTATTACTGTAGGTACAGATGCTTCTACTACCGTTGCTGCTGTTGCCAATGCATTAGGGTTGCCAGGTAATAGATTTGAAGATGCTTATGCTGCTTCAAATAAGATAAGAATGCGTGAAAGATTCAAAAAAAATAATGTTCCTCAGCCTAATTTCTTTCCTGTATGGAATTATGAAGAGGCTATGGAGGCATATAAGCATTTAAATAAGCCTGTTGTAGTTAAGCCTGCCGATAATATGGGGGCTAGAGGCGTTATGAAGGTATCAAATGAAGATGATATATTAGCTGCTTTTAATAGGGCAAAAAGTGCTTCGCCTTCAGGAGAGGTTATAATAGAAGAGTTTATGGACGGACCTGAACTTTCTATTGATATGCTTATATATAATGATGAGATATATGTTACAGGTATTGCTGACAGAATAATAGAATTTCCTCCTTTTTTCATAGAAACAGGACATATTATGCCTTCTGCATTAGAAAAAGAAAAAATAGACGATGCTGTTAATGTTATGAAAGCAGGAATAAAGGCATTAAATTTAAAAATAGGAGCTGCCAAAGGCGATATAAAAATAACTAAAAATGGTGCTATGGTTGGAGAAATTGCAGCAAGATTATCAGGCGGATTTATGAGTGCCTATACCTACCCTATTTCTACGGGAGTAAATTTAATAAAAAATGCAATAGAAATAGCATTGGGAAATCCTCCAAGCGATTTAAAACATAAATGGGATAAAGTATCCGTTGAAAAAGCATTTCTTCCGGGTACAGGTATAATAGAATCTATTGACGGAATTGAAAATGCTAAAAAGATAGAAGGCGTTAAAGAAATATTTATAAAGACAAAAGCAGGAGATATATTAGTTACTCCTACAAATAATTTGGAAAAAGCAGGAAATATAATTACAGTTGGAAAGACAAGAGATGAGGCTATAGCTATAGCAAATAAGGCTATGAGTGCAGTACATTTCAGGCTTACCGATGAAAAAAGCATTACAATAGAAGAAATAAAAAGAATAGCTCAGGAAAAATTAGCATCAAAACATAATGCAAATTATTTATTTAAAGATGATATTGATGAGAAAACAGGACTTTATAATTATTCATTCAATCCAAGCATAATACATGAAGAAAAAGAAATAAAATTAGAAACAACATTATTCAATATGCATGTTTCTCAGCCTATAATAATAGATACTATACATAATCTAATAGAAGTAATAGACGGCATAATGGATATAAGAGAATATTATGAAATAATGATAGACACTGCTTCCAACTGCGAAGTATTAGCTGTATTAAATGATTTCAATAATGAAGAATTATTTGAATTATCTGTAAAAACTATAAAGGGAAGTAAAAGAGGAATTATTATGATTAATAGTAATAATCCTAAAGATGTGCTGCTTTATAGATTGAGAGAAGCAGAAAAAAACGGAGCCTGTGCTGTAGGAATAGATTTTTCTTATTGCTATGATATTAATTCAAATGATAAAATTTATGTGAAAAGCGAAAAAGAATTATCTAAAATAATAAAGCAGATAGATATACCTGTAATAATTAAGGGCATATCCAGCGAAAATGATATTTATAATATTAATTCAGCATACGCAAATGCCGTATATTTTTCAAATAATAATAAGTATACATTAAAAGGTATGGAAAAAGTTGCCGATACTATTAGTAGAGCAGCATGTAATTTGCATAATAATCATAAAATGCAATTAACATCTCTTGCAGAATCTCCTAGATACGGAGCTGATGTATTTAAATATTTTATGTTAGGAGCTAATGCAGTTTCTATAACAGAAGATAGTTTTATTGCGGCTATAAGTAAGGGTAAAAAAGGTCTCGAATATGCTATTTATTCTAATAAACTAGAATTAGAAAAGATAATGAAAATATTCGGACAATACTCACTTAAATATAATAATGCAATATGGCGAAAAAATTAAGAACTACTTTAGGAACTACTATGGAAGATAAACAAATAAACCTATCTAAATCTTATATATACGGCTTTCTTGCCGCTATGATATGTACATTAATATATAGTGCTGTAATAATACCTATGTATATATTATTAATATCTCCTAATATACAAAATTTCTTTGTGTATTTATTGTATGCATTAGATATTTGGGTATGGATATGGATAGGCATTTCTATATTATATGCTTTTATAATAGTATTAATGCAGCCTACTAAAAATTATACAGGGCTTTCTAAAACTATTGAAAATATGCTTTTTTTCATAGTAACATCCGTAATAATAATACTATCTCTCAGCTATGTTCCTGAAATACAAAAGTTATTATATAAAAAAGATTATACATTTTACAGCGGTATATTAGCAGCAGGATTATTTTTTATATCAATACAATTATCATATAATATAAAAAAACTTATGATTTTTACATATAAAACTATATTATACAATTTAGGATATTCTATAGAAGATGATATAGTATTAGATGATGACAGTAATAATGAAATTGTAACGGATAAATCAGAATATGCAATATTTTCAAATACTATGAAAAGTATAATAGCATTTTCGCAAAGACATAAGCATTCTATAGGAATAATGGCATTCAAAATATCTAATTCAAATTCTATTATTAATGAGTATGGGAATGAGGCTTACAGAAAATTAGAAGATGAACTTATAAAGGTAATAAAGAAAAATGCAAGAATAGGAGAAAATCAATGCATGCTTTATGAAGATATTATATATTCAGCAATTTTTGCAAATGAAGAAGGAGCTTGGAAAACTACTAAAAGATATTTTAAAGTATTAAAAAATTATAATTTTGAATATAATGATGAAACAGTAGATATCAATGTATCTATGGCAGTAAGCGGATTTGATTTTTCTAATAATAAATCTAATAAAATATCTGTATTTGTTATAAAAGATATTATGATGAGAAAAATTAAAGATGCTTTAAATGAATCAGAAGAAACTGGAAGTCCAGTCATATTTTATGAATAAAAGGGATAATAATCGTGGAAGCTTCATTAATTGTAATATTAGTTTTAATTGTTTTATTAGGTTTTGCAACACAATATGTTATTAAGAGCGGCTCATACCCTATTAAGCTTAAAAAAATTGTTCAAGCCTATAATGAACAAAATTATGATGTAGCCATGAGAGAAATTAATACATTAGATCCTAAACATAAAAAAGATGCAAATATATTATGGATGACAGCTAATATGTATTACAAGCAGCAGCAATATATATTATCTATGGCAGCACTTCAGAATATGATAGACGGAGCATATTTTACTAAAGAATTAACCGAATTATCTGTAAGAGAATTTTTAGCAAAGATATATGAACAAACAGGAAACAGTAAAAAAGCTATGGAAGAGTATGATATGATCACAAAAATAAAAGATCAGGATTATGACTCTTTATATAAAGCAGGAGTTGTTTGCTATAATTATCAGGAATGGGTTCAGGCTCAGAAATACTTTTCTTTAGCAGCAGCCCAAAATGACAGCAATCCCCAATTATTATATATGCTTGCTAATTGTTTTTATAAAATTCGTTCTTATCATGCAGCTCAGCAGCAAATAGAAAAAGCAATAGCATTGGATCAGACAAATCCTTCATACCACCTTTTATTAGGAGAAATATTATCTTCAAGCAGAGATTTTCCAAATGCTATAAAAGAATTAGAAATAGCCTACGGCAGTAATGAAATATCAGATAAAGATACAATATCATTAAATCTTGCTAATTCATATTATGAACTTGGAAACTATTCTAAAGCAAGAGAATATTACGGACAAGTTCTTAATAAAGAAGATGTAGTCAGCGAGAAGGTTGTAGATGAAAGATACAGATATGCTGAAACTCTTGTAAAAAATAAGCAGTTTGAAGCGGCAGTTAAGCAATGGGAAATAATAAAATCTATTAGAAATATATATTTAGATGTTGACCAGAAATTGAAGACTTACAGTTCTATTATTGCCAATAATGCATTTAGAACTGCATTAGAAATGGATATTGTAGAATACCTAGAAAAGCATTTCTACAGAATATTAACTATAAATGGATATGTAGTTACAGATCATATCAAAAAATCTGATACATTGGTATTCTTCGTTACTATTAAGAAATTCGGTTCTGAAGGTCAGTCTTATAAGAGTACATTTGCATTAGATACTTCAGGATATCCTATGAGACAGGAAACTGTGGATCAATTTATGGAATATGCAAGACAATATAAGAGTGCTCACTCATTCTTAATAAGTATAGGAGATTTTGCACCTAACTTAAAAGTAGATGATACTGTTATAATTATTGAACCAGAGAGATTTGAAGCTATTATTGAAGGTGTTATATCATTCAGTGATTAATTATTTATTATACTCTATTAATTAAAAAAAGGTTATGATATTAGAAATAAATATCATAGCTTTTTTTATTTAATTATATAAAAAACGGACTGCTATAAAAAATAACAATCCGCTTAATTTTTTTATTTTTAGTTTTTTATATTCAGTAATTATTTTATTATAAGCCTAATGAAACAATTACAAAGTTTTTGATGGAAGCTGATGAGCCTGCTTCTTTAGAAATTTCATCTATCAAACTTTTAATAGAAATTTTATTATCAGTAAATAATTTCTGGTCTATAAGAACAGACTCAGAATACCAAGAATTCATTTTACCTTCAACAATCTTTTCTATCATATTTTCAGGCTTTCCGGCATCTTTTACTTGCTTTTCAAATATTTCTCTTTGTTCTTTTACAGCATTAGCATCTATTCCTTCCCTATTTAAAGCAAGAGGTTTTTCACTAGCCACATGCATAGCAATCTGATCTGCTATTTCCTGACATTTTCCTTTAGGCTTAACATCAAATTCTACTATAGCAACAAGCTTATTGTTGAAATGTGCATAAGTACCGAAAAATCCGTCTGTTTTCATAACTTTAGCTTCAGCAAGAACAGTTTTTTCTCCCCATTTCTGTATGCCTTCATTTATCATACCTTGAATAGTATCTCCGCCGTCTGCTTTAGCATTTAAAAGCGTATCTACTGAAACATCATCTAAACTCATAGCCGTATTTGAAATTGTTTTAGCTAAATTGATAAATAATTCATTTTTAGCAACAAAATCAGTTTCGCATTGAAGTTCTATGCAGGCAGCCTTTGTTCTATCATCATTAACACAAAAACCTATAGAACCCTCTTTAACTGTGCGGTCATTTTTTTTAGCAGCAACAGCCGCACCTTTTTCTTTAAGAAGACGAATAGCCTTATCCATATCGCCGTCAGTTTCCTGAAGAGCCTTTTTACAGTCCATTATACCTACGCCTGTACGCTCTCTAAGCTCTTTAATAGTATCCATACTAATATTTGCCATCAAATTTATCCTTTATATTAAATATTTTATTTTTATTAAATACACAAAATCAAGTATAATAAATTACTGATCATCTTCCTGAGAAACACCGTATTTTTCAGCAACAGCCTCAGCAGCACTATTATCATAAACCTCTTCATCTGATTCGCTTGAAGAAGAATCATGCTTAGCCAATGTTTCCTTACCTGCCTCATTCTGTCCTTCTATAACAGCAGAAGCAACAACACCTGAAAATAAACTTATAGCTCTTATAGCATCATCATTTCCGGGTATAGGATGATCTATAACATCAGGATTACAATTAGTATCCACAACAGCAACTACAGGTATTCCTAATTTTCTAGCTTCGCTTACAGCAATAGCTTCCTGCATAGGATCTATAACAAAAATCATATCAGGCAGATTCTCCATATCCTTAATACCTGCGAAGTTCTTCTCTAGTCTCTCTTTTTCTTTAAGAAGAAGTATAACCTCTTTTTTAGGGAGTTTATCAAAAGTACCGTCTACTTCCTCTTTTTCTATTTTTTTAAGTCTTGCAATACTTTTTTTGATAGTGGCAAAATTTGTAAGCATTCCTCCAAGCCAGCGATTATTAATATAGTACATATCGCATCTTTCAGCAGCCTCTTTAATGCTTTGAGAAGCTTGTTTTTTAGTGCCTACAAAAAGAATATTTCCGCCGTTTCTAGCCATTTCCTTAACAGCATCATAAGCTTTTTTAACATAAGTTAAAGTTTTCATAAGATCAATAATATAAATATCATTTCTCTCCTGAAAAATAAAAGGCTTCATTCTAGGGTCCCATTTTCTAGTAGGATGCCCGAAATGTACACCTGCCTCTAAAAGGTCTTTCATAACTGGTAATGACATAATCATATCCTTTAAAATAAAAATAGAGTACCGATTAAGGCACCCTATCCATAAATTTCATATATTAAACATTAGTATTAAAAAGTCATAATGCTTTGATTACTAAATTCAAGTAACAATGTCTTTTTTATATTCTAAAATTTTATTAAAGAATAATGTAAGAACATTTTGCTATTATGGAAAAGTTTACCAATATAATCGGTTCGATAATAATAGCATAATATAAAAAAAAGTCAATTATTATTTGATAATTACATATTATTTTCATATAATTAAATATTATTTTTTATTATTAAAAATATTAAGCTTTATTATATCAGCCTAGTTTATAAAATAATTTGAAGTATACATTAAAATTGTTAAGTCTGATTATTTTTATTTATGTCTTTTAAATTTTTTTCAAGCATAATGAATTTATTATCAAAGAATTTAAACATTCCTATATAGTTGTCATCTGTCTGCATAGTATTGCCGTCCTTAATATCAAGATTATTTTCTATAATGCTTCTTGATAATATTATTAATAAGTTTATTATGCTTTCAGCCTCTCTTACAGTTTTATAAGCCATAATCTCATATTTACCGAAATTTTTAAGTCCTTCAGTATAAGCATGATTTCCATTATTATCAGAAAAAACATCAATTCTCACCCATAATCTAGCAGGAAAATATTTATTATTTTTAATATATTCATTCATCTCAAATAAATATATGCTGCCAGAAATAAGTAAATTAATACTGCCTATTAAAACAGCAGATACATTATTTGTTTTTATTATAGAATAGCAAATTTTACTGAATATTAAAGCAATATCTTTAAAATCTGTTTTATCAGCATTAACATTTATAGATAAAAATGATTTATGATTGAGTATTTTTTGTTTTGTCAATTCATCTATATCATTATAATTCATAAGTATTTCAGCTTCATTATTAGGGATATTAAAAGGAGCAAGTTCATATTGAAAGTCTGCCTCTTCAATGGCAAATGAATTTTTATTTTTACAGCTGATAACTGCAGTATCTATATTCCAATCTTTTTTTAACTGATATGTAAAATCATTGAAATTTTTATCATCAAGCAATATAAAAGCTATTATAGAGTTTCTTTTTATTAAATTATTCATTAATTTAAGCCTTTATATATTTTTTACAGCATCTATTATCAGAGAAAATTTCATACCTAATGAAGCCTTTATAAGCATTGCCGTATCATATTTTAAAAACTCTGTTACTTTTTTTATAGAGCTTTCAGAATCTTCAAAATAATATTTTTCGCAGTTAATAGTATCATATATATCTTTTGATAGATTTCCTACAGCTATAACAGTATCTATATTTTTTAATTCATTTATAATATTTCCTATCTCTTTATGATAAGATGAGTTTTCAGTTTCTGTTTCAAGCATATCGCCTATTACAGCAATTTTTTTTGATTCTCTTCTTTGAGATAAAAACTTAAGCATATTTTTTAATGCGGTAGGATTAGAATTATAGCAGTCATTTATTATATTGCAGCCTTTGATATTCATTATCTGCATTCTGTTTTTTTGAGATTCATAAGATGAAAGTATATCAGCACATTTTTGCAAATCGGCATTATAAAGTTCTGCTGCCTTTAATGCTGACAATATATTATATAAATTAAAATCTCCGATTAAATTATGTCTGAAAATTATTCCTTTATATTCAAATGTATTATCATCTTTTTTTATTATTTCTTTTATATCAGTTTCTATTATATTTTTTATATTGTTTTTTTCTGCTTCTTTTTTCAATATATCAGTACAATTAGTATTTTTATTTATTACAGCATCGGCATTTTCTTTTGTATGATTAAAAAGTTCGGATTTGGCTAATGCAATATTTTCTATGGAACCTAAATATGCAATATGCACAGGTTCTATATTATTTATTATAACTGTATTTGATTGTGCTGCCTCAGATATTCTTAAAAGTTCATTTTTATGATTCATACCTGCTTCAATTACTGCTATTTCATAACTATTATCTAAATTAAATATAGTTTTAGGAACTCCTATTTCATTATTTAAATTGCCTTCAGTTTTTAATGTTTTATATTTTGTTGATAAAAATAAATGAGTTAATTCTTTTGCAGTTGTTTTGCCGCAGCTTCCTGTTATTGATATTATAGGTATATTGAATCTCCTTCTATACTCTCTTGCTAATTTTATGAAAAAAAGTATAGTATCATCAGTATAAAAAACTAAAGCATCGTTTGGAAGTTTTACTTCTTTATCGCTTAAAATAAAATATCTGCATCCTTTATTATAAGTTTCTAATGCAAATTTATTTCCGTCAAATTTTTCTCCTTTTATTGCTAAAAATAATTTATTTTCATTAAAATTATCTCTGCTGTCAGTTGATATTTCTAATTCTATATTATTATTTTTTATTATATTATTATAATCAGCTTTCAATTCTATGCTTACTTTTATTATATCCTCTAATGAAGTCTTACCCATAATAGTATTTCCGATTAATTTATATTGTTAACATAATTAAACCATATAAATATATATTTGTAAAGTATATGTTTTAAGTATTATATTGATTTTTGTATTTTTATAAAATTATAATTATATATAATTTGTTTGTTTATTCTGCCAGCCCGCCCATTATTTAGAAGAGCATTGATTAATAATTATATTATATAATCATCAGCAATTTTTCTAAGTCTTTTATTTCCAAGTACATGAAAATGCCTTAATTTTCTTAAAGTCTCGCTTGAAAATGCAGCAAGAGGCAGATAAGCTATTTCTATGGAATTCTTTTTTGCAAACTCTTTTAATACAGCTGAAGGAGGATTAGGAGCAATATACCCTAAATATTTATCTACAGAATATATTATAGCAGTATATAGAAGTAAATCGGCATAATTTCTTATAATGCCTTCTTTTTTTAAATCATAATACATTCTCCAAACATCATGCGGAGCCTGAGGAGGCATAAGAGATGCATAACCGCCGAAATAACATTTTGATATGCCAGGACCTACAAGAGTATTTCCCGGTTCAGTAGAGTAAAGTATTAAATCACTGTCATCATGTGCCTCGCTATACCAAACTATATTCCAATCATAATCTTCATCATTCTTATCATCGAATATTACAACCATATGCCCGATATTTCCTTTGAGTTTCGGGATTTCTTTTACATATATTTCTTTTTTATAATAGTTTCTTATAGTTTCTCTCATATCAATGCCGTCTTTTATACTTACTGTAAAAGGCTCAATTTTAGCTTTATCCTCTGTAAGCATATTTTTTATTTTATCTCTTAATATATTCATATGTTTTTCCATAAGTATATCTTCAGGTACATGTGAAAGTAAATTTGTTCTTTTATTCCAAACATCTTTCCATTCTCCCTCATATTTTTCATTTGGACGCATTGTAACATTAACTTTTTTTAAAGATGTTTTCCATACATTATCATATTTATGAAGCTTTATTTTTTTATCTTTAAGCATTCCTTCTATACCATTTGTACTTGGATCTCTATTTAATTTTATTGTGCTGTATTTATCATCTTCTTCATTGTAGTACGGATAATATTCCATTCCTTCCATTACTTCCAAAGCATAATCATTATTTATCATGCATTTTGC
Organism: uncultured Brachyspira sp.; assembly: GCF_910578695.1. Taxonomy (GTDB): domain Bacteria; phylum Spirochaetota; class Brachyspiria; order Brachyspirales; family Brachyspiraceae; genus Brachyspira. Next base: position 57,729 of record NZ_CAJTQJ010000009.1, on the reverse strand, counting down.
CGCTGTAAGCATATCTATATAATCAGGTATAATGTAATTATCCAAAAGACATAAATTTCTTAAATATTTCATCATATTTTTTTGCTGAAGAAATGATATAGGAAGTTTATATCTTAATTTAGCCTCTTTAAATATTGTCTCTATTATATTAATTTTATCAAAGCTCTCTAATTCGCCGTTTCTGTATAATTCATACATATAAGTTATAAATGGAAACTCTCCAAGTACTTTATTTAGAGATTCTTTATGTACATTGTATATCTTAGGCTCTTTTTCTTCGTATTCATCATAATCTTGATACTCATCATATAGTTTTTTATTTATAATATATTCATTATCTTCTTTTTCTTTATCATTTTCTTTTTCATTATCAAGTTTTTTTAATATAGAAACAATATTTTCCCAATGCGACATTCCTATGACTAGAAGAATTTTATTATATTTTTTAGAGAGTTCATAGAGATTCTTAGCCATAAATATTTCTCTCTCTTCATCAGTTTTATCTTTATGAAATGTGTATTTAGACTTTACCTCTTCATAGAATCTTTCAAGACCTATATTTTTCATAACATAATCATCAGGCATAAGATAATGAGAATTAGAATTTACAGCTGTTATATCTTTATCAATAGGAAAGAAAGGAATCTCCTCATCAATTGCAATACGAACGGCTTCTATAATAGAATCAGACGGATCTATAGGTATATAAACAGCCTCGTCTTCAATCTCTCTTATTATTAAACTGACAAATGGAAGTCTGCTTACTGCTTCTCTTAAAGAATCGGCAAAATTAGCGGGATGCTCAACAGCAATTATGTCAGGCTTAAACTCTTCAAATGCTTCCTTTACTGCCAAAGAAAAATAAATCCTTGAATGTATAGAAGGAATTGCCAATATATTTTTGTATCTTAAAATATCGGAATTTATATTTGTTATTATTTTCTTATCCATTTTTATTCCTTTTAATAGTTAAGGAATGAATCTATTATACTGTCAAGTTCATTTGAATCTTCCAAATAATGCGAACAAACATTACATATTTCTGCCGGTACTTTATTTACTATAAATAAATCGGTTTGAAAAGAGTAGCATGAGTTTCCTGGCAGCTTTCCGCTTATTGCACATACTCTCATATTTATTACATTTTCAGGTTTTGTATACCAAGTAGGCTTTACCTCTTTTAAAGCTTCTACCATATATTTGCCCCATATAGGAGCTGCAACTCTTCCTCCTACCTGATTATTTCCTAAAGAGTATTTGAATGAATCAAAGCCAATCCATATACCTGTAACAAGTTCAGGAGTATATCCTACAAACCAAGCATCTTTCCAATCATTAGAAGTGCCTGTTTTTCCTGCCCCTCTTCTTGTAAATTTTGCTTCATACATAGCACTTGTAGCAGTACCGCCTCTTAATACTCCCATTAATATATCGCTTATTATATATGAAACCTCTTTACTGACAACCTGTTTAGGTCCGCCTCTTAATGTTATTTGTTTTTTTAATTCATCTTCAAAATTATCTATGACAATTCCGTATCTGTCAGTAACATATCTTATAAGTATAGGATTAACTTCTTTTCCTTCATTTGCCAATTCTGCAAAACCTGTTGTAAGTTCTAAGGGTGTGAATAATCCTGTACCTAAGCTTAAAGTTAAATCATGATTAAACATTCTTTTTGATCTATCAGAATCAGCCTCCGCTTTAAATATAGGCTCTACATACCTTATAGTATTAGTTATGCCTACATAGTTAAGTACATTAACGGTAGCTATATTTAATGAAGCAGCTAATGCATATCTTAAAGTTACATCTCCTTTGAAATTTCCTGAATAATTTCTAGGTATCCAAACCTTTCCTTCTTCGCCTTCTTCAGGCACAAAACCAATAGGAGCATCGCTTACCACAGTAGAAGGACTATAATTTGTAACATCCATTGAAGCTGCATATACAAAAGGCTTGAAAGCACTTCCCGCCTGTCTTCTAGCCTGAGTAGCTCTGTTAAACTGATTTCTTGCGGTAAATCCTGAACCTCCTACCATAGAAACTATATATCCGTTTCTAGGGTCTATTGCTGTTAATGCACCTTCTATTTGCCTTGATAGTTCTGCTTCATCTGCTTTCATTACTTCCATTGTTATATCATTAACTTCCTCCATTCCAAGTATATCAGATAATAATGCTAAAGGCAAAGTAGTATATTTATTTAAAGTATCTCTTACAGCAATATTGAATTTACTATAGGCTGTATTTTCAGGCAGATTAAATAATATGGACATCATTTTTACTTTATCTACAGTTTCTCTATTGTATATATTTGCAATATCCATAGAGCCGCCCTCATATTTATTATTATATTCTGTAAGAGCTTCAGTTAATAATTTTTGTGCTGCTTCTTGTTTTTCTATATCTATAGTAGTATATATTTTCAGCCCGTCTTCTTTTAAAGCTTTTTCTCCGTATCTATCTACTAACTGTCTTCTGACATATTCTGTAACATAAGGAGCTCTGTCTATTGATGCACTGTATGCAGTAGAGCCTCTTCTTCCTATTTTTCCTGTATAAGATTCCCAAAATTCTTTATGAGCTTTTGATGCTTCTTCTGTGCTTATGAATTTTAAATCGCTCATTCTTCCTAAAACTACTTTATGCCTTGCTATTGATGTATTAGGATTATTTATAGGCGAATATGCATTAGGGGCAGGGGGAAGTGTAGCCAGCATAGCACATTCTGCTAAATCTAAATTTTGAACATCCTTATTAAAATAAAATCTGCTTGCAGCCTGAACTCCGTATACAGAATGCCCGAAATATATTTGATTAAAATATAAAGTAATAATTTCTTCTTTAGTGAGTCTTTTTTCTATTTGGAATGTAACCCAAATTTCTTTTAACTTTCTTATTATAGTTCTTTCAGTTGATTTCAATACTATATTTCTAGCTACCTGCTGAGTTAAAGTACTTGCTCCTCTTGCTCTTTTTCCTGTTAATATATTTCCAATAGTTCCTCTGAAAATTCCGAAAATATCTATACCGAAATGAGACATAAAATTATTATCTTCCATAGATATTATTGCTTCTATTAACTGATGAGGCAAATCTTTATATTCTACTAATGTTCTTTGTTCTGTAAAAAATTCTGAAATTACCTCTCCCTTTATATCATATATTTTTGTGGGTATCGTAGGCTTGTATAATTCTACCGCCTGAACATCAGGCTGAGTTACTATATCAGCAATTAAAAGTGAAAATACAATAGTTATTACTGAAAATATTATTATCATTGATATTATATAAAATTTCTTGAATTGCTCTATATTTATGCTGTTGTATTTACTATATATTTTTTTTAATAATTCTTTCAATTTACTTATCCTAATATATATTTCTTATATTATACAAATAATTATTTAATTAATCAATATGTTTTTATTATTCTTAAATTTTATTTTTTTGTTTTAATAAATATAAAAAATAAAAAAACACCCTATGAATTATTAATTCATAGAGTGAAATAATGGGTTTGTATATATATCTTAAGAGTGCAACAAATGACCTTTGTAGCTATACTATTATAACATAAATAAATAAAAACTGTAAAATATATTTAATTTATTATATCAAAAAGCAGTATTTCATTATCAGAAGTTTTTATGCATAAAGTATTATTATCATAAGATATATAATTTGCTTTACTATAATTTGCTTTATCAGAAGCTTTAAATATTTATCTTTATTATAATATTCTTTTATTCGTACTTCTTCTTTTCTATCTAATAAAGATTTTGTATTTATTATTTTACTGCCTTCTATTTCAAATGGTATATTATAATTAATATTTTATGCTTTTCCTATAAATGAATTATTTGCTATAGATAAAGTTATATCTGCAATTTGATAATTTTTATTGTTTTTCTTCTAATGCTTTAGCTTCAAAATAACTTTCTATAAATCTTAATATTGAAGAGTCATTAGCTATTATAAATAATTCTTTTCCCTTTAAATACATATATTCAGCATTTTCCATATATTTTAAGAACTTTGATTCAGCTTCCATATCTTCTTTAGCACCTGACATTTTAGTCATAGCAAACATATTAAATTTTACTTCATTATCATTTGTAATATTGTATGAAGTTCTATAATAATTAACTCCTGCAAAACCATTAACTTGATTATTAGTTCCATAAAAAGATATCGTTATTTCAGTATTAGGATATTCGTATAAATTATGCAATTTAAAATTTTTTCCTAATAGTTTATTGTCATTTATAGAATTATCATTAAATATCAATTTTTCTCCAGATTTGGAAGTTATTTCCAAACTTACCGTAGATAAAGATATATTAGAAGCTTCAGATAAAATAGAAGTATAATCTCTTTCAGCTTTCATATTTTCATCACTGCCTGCCATCATAGTTGAACCTAAAGCTCCTATTATTATATTATTTTCATTAGTAAGCGTATATCCTCCAAAGTATCTATTAACTCCTGAAAATCCGTAAACTCTGTTTGTATCAAAAGCTAATGTAATTCCTATTTCAGTATATTTATTTTTAAGTATGAACTCTCTTTGATATAAATCTGAGTAAATTATTGGTCTTTGTTTAAATACTAATTCTTTATTTTCTGAAGTTTTTATTATTAATTCATCATTATTTAATGAAATAGAATTTGCTTTGCTTAAATTATTTAAAAATTCCTCTTCATTTTTCATATCTTCATAGCTTCCTAACATTAAAGTTGTTCCTATATTTGTACCTATAATTATTTGATTATTGCTTATAGAAAATGATGTAAAATATCTGTTTAAGCCGGCACTTCCATACACATTTATATTTTCAAATCCTATTGTTATTTTTGTATTAGTTTTAAGGCAGTATTCATTTCCATTTATGCTTTCAAAGATATTATTTGTATTATTGTTAGAACATGATATAAAAAATAGTACAGAAGATAGTAATAATAACAATATTTTTTTCATTATAGGTTTCCTTAAATTAATTTTGCTTAATGTATTATTATAATATAACTTATATTATAAATTGCCAAAAAAATCATTGCTAGATATATGTAAATTTATCTAAATTATTGCTGTAAAAAAATATATATCAATTTTTAATAATCAATAATAATAAAATTACTTGACTTAATTTATATATAATTTATACTTTTAATAAAGGAAAATAAATATATGTCAAAAAATAATTCATATCCGTATAATCCGCAGGTATCAGGCTTAAAAAAACCTGATAAAAAGCCTATGATTAAAGCAACAGTTAACAACGGTAAAAAAAACTAAATGGATTTTTCATCTATAATAATTTCTTATAATATATATTATAAGAAAGCGTATAATAAAAAATTTTAATATAATTTTTTTATAAAAAGGCTGCATATAAAATACAGCCTAAATATTTTATTAATAAAAATTATTTACTATTTTGAAGATGATGAATTAGAATCACTATTCTTACTCATTGAATCCATACCAGATATACTATAACGCATTTCTGTATCAGCCATAACATTTTTCATATTATAGTAATCTAATACTCCGATATTGCCTTTTTTAAGTGCTTCAGCAATAGCAAGAGGCAATTGTGATTCAGCTTCAACAACTTTTGCCTTCATCTCTTCAACCATAGCACGCATTTCCTGTTCTCTAGCTATAGCCATTACTCTTCTCTCTTCCGCCTTAGCCTGAGCTATCTTTTTATCAGCCTCAGCTTGATCAATTTGTAAGAAAGCTCCTATATTGCTTCCTACATCCACATCAGCAATATCAATAGAAAGTATTTCAAAAGCAGTACCTGAATCAAGTCCCTTAGCAAGCACAACTTGAGATATTCTGTCAGGATTTTCCAAAACTTCCTTATGCGAAGAGGAACTTCCTATAGTAGTAACTATACCCTCGCCTACTCTGGCAATAATTGTTTCTTCACCAGCTCCTCCTACAAGCCTGTTAATATTAGTTCTAACGGTAACTCTGGCGGTAGCCTTTACCTGTATACCGTCTTTAGCTACAGCAGCAATTAATGGAGTAGCTATAACCCTAGGAGAAACAGAAGTTCTTATAGCATCAACTAAATCTCTTCCAGCCAAATCTATAGCAGCAGCCCTCTCAAATGATAAATCTAATGAAGCTTTATCTGCAGCAATCAAAGCATCGGCAACTGCAGTAGGATTTCCTCCTGCTAAATAATGTGCCTCAAGTTCATTGCTTCCTATTTTTAAACCAGCCTTCCATAACTTTATCTGATTTAATACTATAAGAGAAGGATTAACTCTTCTCAAACGCATAGTAAGTAATGTAATCATATTTATTCTTACACCAGAAAATAAAGCTGTAACCCAAAGTCCTATAGGAAAGAAGCGTAAGAAAATAAATAAAATTATTAATATTATGATTATACCAATGAACATTGGAATTACGGGAATATATCCGAAATCTAAAGGCATAAATAAACCTCCTTTTTAAAAATTAATTATATGTATATTTAAATTAATTATGTACATAAGTGCCTATAGCTTCGCCTATAATAGCTTTTGTAATATTTCCGATTTTATTCATATTAAATACCCTTATAGGCATATCATTATCATTAGCCATAGCAAAAGCTGTCATATCCATAACGCGTAAATTCTGATTAATAGCTTCTTTAAAAGTTATTTTATCATACATTTCAGCATCTTCATTATTTTTAGGGTCCTTATCATATACTCCATCAACATTAGTCCCTTTTAATACTATAGAAGCCCCAATTTCTAAAGCTCTAAGTATAGCAGTACTGTCTGTTGTAAAATAAGGGTTTGAAGTGCCTCCTGCTATTATTAAAACATTTCCTCTATCTAGTATACGAATTGCCTTATCTCTTTCAAAACCTTCTATCATACCCTCAATATTAAAAGCAGAAAGTATTTGAGTAGAAATGCCTGCAGCCATAAATCTATCCTTCAAAGCTATAGCATTCATAATAGTAGCAAGCATACCCATAGAATCTGCAGTAGCCCTTACCATACCCGTCTTATCAGATAGCTGCATGCCTCTAAAAATATTTCCTCCCCCAACAACAACAGCTATTTGAGTTTCATTTCCAGCCTCTTTCATCTCTAATGCTATTCTGTCAACAACATTATTATCAATACCATATTCCTTTTTACCAAGTAAAGCTTCCCCTGATATTTTAAGCAATACTCTTTTTTTCATTACTAACCTCTTTAAAACTTAATTTGTACAATTATACTATCTTTTTTATATATAATCAAGATTTAATAATATATTACTCTTTAATAAACATATATAAAAATATTTTCTATTATTATAATAATAATATTTTCTATGCATTAATACACTAATACACTGATATATTAATACTTAAATACTTATTAATTTTTTTAATGCCTCATTTGTAAGCCTGTAAACTCTTGCATCCTTAACCATCTCAGCATTCATAGATAAATAAAAATCTATACTTGATTTATTCCAATCCAAACACTGCCATTCAAATCTGCCGCAGTTTCTCTCATAAGCTATTTCAGCAATTTCTTTAAATAATCTCTTGCCATAGCCGAAACCTCTATATTTATCATTAATATATAAATCATCTAAATAAAGACAATGCTTTCCCTCAAAAGTAGAAAAAGTCTCAAAAAATACAGCATATCCTATAGGAATATCATCTTCAAAAGCAATAATAATTTCTGCTTTTTTCTTATAAAAAATATTTTCTTTTAAACTCTCCTCTGTAAGTTTAAGTTCATTCTCTAAATGCTCATACAAAGCAAGCTCTTTTATAAATCTCATTATAGTTGGTATATCATTAATTTCAGCAAATCTAATATTAAATTTTTTATCTTTCATTATAGTAAATTTTTTATTATAAATAAATTTTTATTTTTAATTTATACAAAATATTTAATTATTCTTCAGCAAATATTTTTAAAAAATTATGGCTTAGTCTGTAAGAATTCCAATCCGACATCTCAACTGCATTGAGTGATAAATAAAAATCTATACTTGATTTATTCCAATCCAAACACTGCCAATCTAATCTCTGACAGCCTCTTTCAACTGCAATCTTTGCAACCTCTTTTAAAAGCTTTTTACCATATCCTAATCCTCTATAATCAGGAGTAATATATAAATCTTCTAAATATATACCTGCCTTTCCCAAGAAAGTAGAAAAATTATGAAAAAATAATGCATACCCTATTTCGATATTATCTTCTGAAGCTATTAAAACTTCGCATTTTTTCTTTTTAAATATCCATTCTCTAAGTATATCTTCAGTAGCACTAACCTCATGCTCCAATTTTTCATAATGGGCAAGCTCTTTTATAAATTTTAAAATTACAGCAGCATCTTTAGCAGAAGCAAATCTAATATCAAATTTCTTATTACTCATTTATAAACCTTTTATATCATTTTAAATTATTAGGATTGAGGCATTTAAGACTATCAATAACAAAAAGTCCGTCTTTTCTAATTAGCTTATCATCAAAATAAATTTCACCGCCTCCGTATTTTTTAGTCTGTATACATACTAAATCCCAATGTATCTGAGAATTATTACCATTAGGAGCTTCATCATAACAGGAACCGGGAGTAAAATGAAAACTACCCATAATTTTTTCATCAAATAAAATATCTTTCATAGGCTCTGTAATATAAGGATTAACTCCTATAGCAAACTCACCTATATATCTGGCGCCAGAATCTGTATCTAATATTTTATTTATTCTTTTAGTATCATTGCAGGAAGCGTCGTATATTTTTCCTTTTTTAAACTCAAATTTAATATTTTCATAAGTAAATCCATCGCTGTATAAAGAAGGAGTATTATAACTTAAAACACCATTAATAGAATTTTTTACAGGGGCAGTAAATACTTCTCCGTCAGGTATATTCATTTCGCCTGCACATTTTACTGCAGGTATTCCTTTGATAGAAAAAGTTAAATCTGTATCTTTTCCGACTATTCTTACTTTATCAGTACTATTCATAAGTTTTACTAAATTATCCATAGCCTTAGACATTTTAGAATAATCCAAATTGCATACTTTAAAATAAAAATCTTCAAACTCATCAGTACTCATAGAAGCCTGCTGAGCCATAGCAGCTGTAGGATAATTCATAACAACCCATTTAGTATTTTTTACTCTCTCTTTCATATGCACAGGATTCAAATAAAACTTTTCATATATCTTATTATTTTCCATTTTTACAGATGAATTTTCAGCACTATTAAGTCCGCCCCATATACCTACATAAGCGTCCATATCTTTCATAAGCATTAAATCAGACTTAGCCCAAATTTTCATCTGCTCTTCATTGCATTGCTTCAATAATTCTCTCATTATATGAGGGTCATGATTCCATACAAAAGGACTAGCTCCTATTTTATAAACTTCATTAATAATAGCTGCTGCTAAATTTCTCTCCTCGCCTTCCCCATAAGATTTTATTAATATTTTTTCTCCTTTTTTTAATTTGCAGGAATAATTAACTATTGTTTTTGCTAATTTCTCTATTCTTGAATCTCTCATAATATATTTCCTTAATAAAAATAATAAAAATAATAAAAATAATAAAAATAATAAAAATAATAAAAATAATAAAAAT
>NZ_CAJTQJ010000009.1:7440-48005 GCF_910578695.1 uncultured Brachyspira sp. | reverse complement strand
TAATATAAAACTCTAATTATATATTAAACTCAATCAATAATTTTTACGGAGTATATATAATTTATTTTATATAATAATAAATAATAATCAATATATAAATTATAAAACAATGTAGAAAAAATATTATTTAAATGTATAATCTATAAAATAAAAAAAACGGATAAAATAATGAGAAAAATTATATCAGCAGTAATATTTATAATTATATTTAATTCTTTTTTATATTCAGCAAATAATGCAAAAGATGCTGAAGGATTTTGGGCTATGCCTCAAAAACCAAAAGGAAGAATAAAAATAGCCAAAATAATAGAGATTAATAATAAAGTATATGCCTATGCTGTAGAATTGCATAATAATGTAAAAAGCATATTTGATATATATAATCCAAATAAAGCATTGAGAAATAAAGAATTAAAAGGACTAATATTTATATATGATATAGAATTCAAAAATGGAGAATGGCAGACTGGAAAAATATACCATACAGATCAGGGAAGTTCTTATTATGCAAAAATAAGTTTATCAGAAGATAAAAATACTTTATTTGTAAAAGCATCTTTGGATAAATCAGGCTTAATAGGGGCAACTGTAGAATGGACTAGAATTTCTAAAGAAGAAGCTCTCAAATATTCAGATATACCTATAAATAAATTATATACTATAGAAGGCAAAGGAATATGATTTATATAATATTGATAAAATTTTTGTTTTGCATTATATATAAAAAATAGTAATATAATACAAAAATAAATTATAATTAATTAAGAAAAATATTTAATATAATATTTTTTCATATATTAATACTTTTTCTAAATCAATAATGCTTTTAAAACTTTTGCTTATAGAATTGTAATCAATAATATCTGTTATATAAATTAAATCGCTCTCTTCAAAATCATCTTTTATTCTTGATATTTCGCTTAGCGATAATTTTCTATTAATATCAATAGCTATATCAATATCTGAAAATTTTTTATTTGTACCTCTTGCCCTTGAACCAAATAAATATGCTTTTCCATTTTGTATATGCTTTTCTAAAATATTTTTTATAATTTTAATTTCATTATTACTGAGGCTTATCATTCATTATTATCCTCTAAATGTTTTAAAAGATATTTGCTGTAATGTAAAAAATCTAATGCTTCATTAATTACTTCTTTAGAAACTTCACTTGAATATATATGAGAAGTTAAATTTCCAGCATCCTTAAATTTTACCCATTTTTCTACATCATCTATAAGAGAATGTTTTGCTGCTAGTCTGAATAATTCTTTTTTAGTTATACCGCTTGTTATATTAGGAGATACATTTTCATTAAGCCATCTTTGTATGAATTTCCAGCTTTGTTCAAATGCCACTTCAAAATTCTGTATTATTCCTGATTTTATAGTAAGTATTAAATCTTCATTATCATTTTGATTATATTTATTATATACATTAATTGATTTTTCTAATGCAGTTATTGAATTTTTCAAACTATCTAAATTTAATATCATTTTTAAGCCTTAAAAAATAGGGTGCCTTAATAATTTAAAGACACCCCATAATAAAAATGTTTATATAAAAAATTATTTCTATTTCAAAGCAATATTATAAGTATCCATAGCTATTGCTTTTTCTTCATCAGTAGCTATAACATAAAGTTTAATAGGAGCATTATCTTTCTCAAAATTAGCACACCCTCTTGCTTTAGAATTTTTATCAGCATCGCATTTAATACCAAGTTCATCTAAACCTTCAAGTATTCTTCCTCTGATATAAGGACTGTTCTCTCCTATGCCTCCTGTAAATACTATACCATCAACATGTCCAAGCACAGCCATATAAGAACCAATATATTTTTTTACTCTATAGCAGAACATAGTTATAGCAAGTTCAGCTTTAGTATTACTTTTAGCAGCTTCTTCCAAATTTCTCATATCATTGCTCAAGCAGGAAACTCCTAAAAGACCGCTTTTTTTATTTAATACATTATCCATATCTTTTGCAGACATATTTTCTTTAGACATTATAAAAGTAGGAACAGCAGGATCCATATCTCCAGATCTAGTACCCATTACTAAACCTTCTAAAGGAGTTAATCCCATACTTGTATCAACTGATTTGCCTTCTTTAACAGCAGTAACACTTGCACCATTACCCAAATGACAAACTATAACATTAGCATTAGGTTTATTAGCAGCTTTACAGAACTCTCCGTAAACATATTTATGAGAAGTACCATGAAAACCATAACGGCGAACTTTATATTTATCATACCATTCATAAGGAACAGCATACATATAAGCATAATCAGGTATTGTTTGATGAAAACTAGTATCAAAAACTGCAACCATTTTTACATCTTTTAATATTTCCTTACATGCACTTATACCTTGTAAACCGGCAGGATTATGTAAAGGAGCTATTTCGCAGCAAGCCTCAATAGCTTTCACAGTTTCATCAGTAATCAAAGTACTATTGCTGAATGCCTCTCCGCCATGCACTACTCTATGTCCTACTCCTGATATTTCATTCATATCAGATATAACGCCCACTTCTTTATCTGTTAAAAGCGAAAAGATTAAAGACATACCAGCTTTATGATCAGCTACTTTTTGCTCTAATTTTTTTTCTTTGCCTTTTTCTACAGCAGTATGTTTTAAAGCACTTGTCTCTTCTCCTATTTTCTCTAAAAGACCTTTAGCCAATACTTTTGCTTCTGGCATAGCAAATAATTGATACTTAATACTTGAACTTCCTGAATTTATTACCAATACATTCATAAAATGACTCCCTATAATGTTATATTTATTTAATTATATCATAATCCGTATATTTATCAATGAATTTTTATTTTATAATAAAATAATTAGAAAATATATTTTATTATTTCTTTTTAGCATATACAATAATATATTTATCAAATGATTTGCTTTTATCTGCAAGCCATAATGTTTCTTTTTTTATTTTAGCCTCAACAGTAATTATCTGACCTTCATATTTAGCATACTCTTTAAAAAATTTTTTATCAAAATAATAATCTCTATCTTCAGCCGATATTACAACATTTGGAAACATTGAAGTTCCTGTTACTCTGATAGTACCTGTAATATACTCTTTTTTAGCAAAAAATAAAAAAATAAAAATAAATACATATAAATATTTTATAATTTCTTTATAAGCTATTTTCATATATATTTTATATCCTCAAAATATCAGTATTTTTTTATTTGCCCATTATTGCCGAATAATATATTTCTATATTTAGGCTTATAATTTTCATTGCTTTCTGAAGAACTATTATATGATTTTGAAGCCATTAAAGGGTATGAAGAATTAGGAATTGTAATATTTATATATGAAGGAGACTCGCCTGTATACATATCCTTGTTTAATGCAAACTGCAGTCCTGAAGATGATGATTTAGTTACTAAATTTCCTGAATTTTGCAATGCCCCTCTATAGGCAATCAAAGCTCCCGGATATAATTTAATATTTTCTCCTGATTTTCTAATAGATAATTTAGCTCCGTCAATTTCATTTTTATTTATTGCTTCAATCCAATTTAATAATAAAGTATCCCAAGAATTCCCTATAATTAAAGATGAAACAGATTTAATCACTTTATTATAATCATTAAAATCTTTAGAAGAAGCTATTTTTCTAAATACATCTTTATTATTTTTAGAACATTTATATATCCAATTCATAAATAATGATGCTGAAGGATAATTTGAAAATATATCTATTGGAAGATTCCAAGTATAGAAACAATAATAATTTATCCTATTAAACTCTTCTATTCTGGAAGAAGCTGTATAAGAATTAAATAATATTGAAGTAGACTCAGAAAGCGATTCATTTAACCATAAAGACATCTCTCTTGATTTTTCAAAAAGATTTACATTAAAATTAATCAAATGCTGCAATTCGTGAAATATAGTACCTGCCATATAATCAGGATCATTATTTACCATTTCTAAATCCATATACAATATTTCGCCTGTATTAAATCTGCCGAATAAATCTAACGGATAAAAATATCCTGCAACTGCAGTTGTTACATTAGACGGATTAATATTGAGCAGAAGAATTTTTATTTTTCCGTTGCCGTCAACATCTGTATGCCTGCCGTATACTGAAACAATATCATTATAATATTTATTAAATTCATTTGATATATAATGTATGCTTGAATCTCTTATGCTTTTTCCTGATTCTGCATATATTATTAAATTATCAGATTCATAAATTTTATCGAACTTTATATAATGCTCTTTTTCTTTACCATAAAAATCAACCTTAATAACATAGTAGTAATCAGGCAGACTATATCTAGGTTCAAAACCAGATTTAGAGCATGAACTTAATAATACACTCAAAAATAAAATTAATAATATAATTTTTTTCATATATAAATTATATTATATATTCATTAAAAATCAAATTATTTTGCATTATTTTGGTAAATTAAAACTTTTTTTTTTATAAAAATAATTTATAATATTATATAAAATAATGACTAAATCAAGAAAGGAAATTAATAATGAGACAATTAAAAATAGTAATATTATTTATGTTTATATCAGTATTAGCATTAAATGCAGATGCTATAGAAGATGAAGTATTCAGATTAATTAACTTAGAGAGAAGCAAAGCAGCTCTTCCTCCTCTTCCTAATAATCAAAGACTTCATTCTTTAGCATTATATCATTCTGATAATATGTCTAAAAATAAATTCTTCAGCAATATAGATTTAGACGGTTTAGATTCAAAGGCAAGACAAGTAAAGCTGTATCCTGAAATGGTTGGAAATATAAGCGAAAGTTTAGGAAAATTGGATGTCATACCTTTTACAGATAAGAAAGCTGCTGAAAGCATTGTAAAAAATATGATGTCTACTCCAGACAGCAAAAAAAATATATTGGATAAAAATTTCAATGCTATGGGAGTCGGAGCTTTTAAAAGAGGATTAGGCGTATATGTTACTATAACTTTTGCTGATATTATTGCAGAATCTGTAGATTTTAAGCCTAAAGCAAAATTGAATGATGACATAAATATAAAATATAGAATATTAAATAAAGCTGCTTTTACTGATTTTAAATTAGCTGTGGAGATGGCGGATAAAGAGGCAAGAATTGCAGGAGATGACGGAAAAACATATATAGGCAAAGTAATTTATGATGTAGAAGATATGGGTAATGGAATATTAGGAAGAACTTTTAAAGCTGAATACGGAAAAGGAGAATATAAAATTTCAATTCTTTATAAAGGGCAGCATTTTTTAAGTAATGTAAGAACTATAACTGTAGAATAATATATAAAAAATTATAATGAAGTTTAGAAGAAGATTTAATATAAAAAGCGGAATAGATTTAACCCCTATGATAGATATAGTATTTAATTTACTTATATTTTTTATGGTGGGTTCAACAATTATAGATACTCCTCAAATAAAAATAAGTTTGCCGAAATCTACATCTGCTGTAGGCACTGAAAAAAATGAATCTATAGTGATCAGCATATCCAAAGAAGGTGAAAAATATATTAATGGATATTTAGCAGAGGATATTGATGCTGATTTGCAGAAATTGGCTAATATTGAAAATGAATTAGAAAAACCTGTAGAAATAAGGTCTGATGAAGATGTAAGAACTCAAATATTAATATCTGTAATAGACAGCGTAAAAAATGCAGGCTTTACAAAAATTAGTATAGCAACCGAATCCAAGCAGAATAATTGAATATGCAGATTTTTCTATTCATTTATGAAATATATATAATAACAAAAAAATAAAAAATATATATAATTAAAAAAGTTAAATTTTTATTTGATATACTATATTATAAACGATTAAAAAATATAATATATTGTTTATATATGAGAAATTTGCTTTTTAAAAATTATAATACACAAACAAAAAATAAATTATAAATCATATTCAATATAAATAATTATATTGAATAGAAATATAATACATTTATTAACTTAAAATTAATTTTTTGCAATATGCAGTATAAAATTATTCTCTAAACTGTAATGAATATAAATACTGATACTTTCCGCCTTTTATCATAAGTTCATCATGAGTACCTGATTCTATTATTTTACCGTCTTCCACAACACATATATAAGTGGCATTCTTAATAGTAGAAAGTCTATGTGCTATAACAAATGTAGTTTGCAGATTAATAATTTCATTCAGAGCTTTCTGAACATACATTTCACTTTCAGTATCCAAAGCACTTGTAGCCTCATCAAGTATTAATATTGAAGGCTTTTTTAAAATAGCCCTAGCCAAAGCTATACGCTGACGCTGTCCTCCTGAAAGCATAACACCTCTAGGACCGATATGAGTATCATAGCCATTAGGAAGTTTTAATATAAACTCATCAGCATGTGCTATTTTAGCTGCTCTAAACATATCATCATCATTAGCATTAGGATCAGCATATAAAATATTTTCTCTGACTGTGCCGTAAAATAAAATATTCTCCTGAGATACAACGCCTATTTGATTTCTTACGCTTCTTGTATTTAATTCATTTATATCAATACCGTCAAATTTTATAATGCCTTCGCTTGGCAGAAACAATTTAGGTATAAGGCTTATTAAAGTACTTTTTCCTCCTCCTGAATTGCCTACAAAAGCAACTATATCGCCTTTTTTTACTTTAAAGCTAATAGGACCCAATTTGAAAGGCTCTTCACTGCCTCTTTTAGGATACTCAAATTCCACATTCATAAACTCTATATCTTTTTCTATAGGCTTCATATCTACTTTTGTTTTATCATCAACTTTTTCCTGAGGCAAATCCATTATCTGAAAAACTCTTTTTCCTATAATTTTAGTTGACTGAAGGCTTACAAAAAGCCCTGACAAATCCCTTACAGGTGTTGAAATATTAAGCATATAAAGTAAAAATCCCCATAAAAATTCAAAAGGCATATCTCCAATAAATACTAAATACCCGCCATAAGCCAATATAAGAAGCATAGCAACTATCATTATAAGTTCTACCAATGGTCTGTTTAATACAGAAATCATAGTCATTTTTCTTGAATAATCTATTATTTCATTATTGTATTTTACATATCTATCAACTTCAACATCTTCTTTAGAAAATATCTTTATAACTTCAATACCTCTCATATTTTCCTGCATAATACCGCTCATATTAGCATTCATCTCCTGAGCTTTTCCTATTCTAGGTCTTATAAGTTTTGATATTCTATCAGTACCTAATGCTATTAAAGGGCTTGCTATTAAGCAAACTAATGTCAGCTTTACATTCAAAAAGAATAATACTGCTAATGTAAGTATTAAAGTTAAAGGTATTGTAATCATATTAGGAAAAGTTCCTGTAACAAACCCTGATATAGTACTGCCTTCTCCTATACGGGCTAATATAGTACCTTCTCTTTCCTGTTTGAAATATCCTATATCCGTATTTAATACAGACTTAAGCATATCAGCCTTAACATCTCTGTCTATAGCCT
This sequence comes from uncultured Brachyspira sp., assembly GCF_910578695.1. Lineage (GTDB taxonomy): Bacteria > Spirochaetota > Brachyspiria > Brachyspirales > Brachyspiraceae > Brachyspira. Next base: position 40,519 of record NZ_CAJTQJ010000009.1, on the reverse strand, counting down.
GTCCGCAAAAACCGAATAAAAATGACTTTAAATAATCCAAAGCAACTCTAAGTACAACATAAATTAAGCCTATTATTATTACAGCAGTAAACTGCAAAAGTAAATTAGCATTAAAAATATTTCCTGCAGTAAATATATCTCCTATAAATGACTTTGCATCTATTTCAAATAAATTTTTTAAAAAAGGTATTCTGTCTACAAGCTGTGCAGATTTACCTCCTGTAAGTGCTATAGCCATTTGTCCGAAAAAAGGAGGAAGTATATTTATAACTGTGTAAATTAAACTTAAAAATAAAGGTATAAAATACAAACCTTTTTGCCTCAAAGCATATTTAAACATTCTTCTGTATACATGTTTTTCTTCTGAAGAATAATATTTATCTATATGAATATCGCTTCTTGCTGTTTCATGAAGTTTTTTATCCTCTTCTTTTTTTCTGAAAAATTCTTTTATCTGTTTAATCATATACAAAATCCAAATTATTACTCTATATAATATATATCAAAATATTCTATATTTCAATATTCTATTAAATTCTCGCCGTATTCCAAACGAAGTTTTCTATCAGCCATATCAGCAATAGAAACCGAATGCGTAACTATTATTAGCGATGCATTGCTCTGTTTAGTCATACTCCATAAAAGCTCTCTAACCAATTCAGCATTCTTCTTATCTAAATTGCCCGTAGGCTCATCTGCCAATACCACGCTGGGCTTATTTATCAAAGCTCTTGCTATAGCAACTCTCTGTGCTTCTCCCCCTGAAAGCTCCCCTATTCTATGCTCCATTCTATCTTTTAAACCGACTACTTCAAGTAAGTTTTCAGCTTTCTCTCTAGCTTCTTTTTTATTATATTTAAGCATCAAAGAAGGTATCATAACATTTTCTAAAGCACTAAACTCCCCAAGTAAATTATGAAACTGAAATACATAACCAAGAGAACTGTTTCTAAAATGTGCTAACTGAGCTTCATTCATCTTTCCTATATTATTTCCTGATATGTTTATACTTCCTTCAGTTATATTATCTATTCCGCCTATTAAATTTAAAAGAGTCGTTTTTCCGCTGCCTGATTCTCCTGTTACTGCAAGTATTTCATTTTTATAAATTTCTAAATTCAATGATTTCAATACTTCCACTTTAGGAGGTCCTATATAAGTTTTTTTTAAATCCTCTATCTTTATTAAAACTTCTCTATTAGAATTATAATTTATACCTATAGAATTATAATTTGTACCTATAAAATTATCATTCATACCTAAGCACCTCCGCAGGTTTATATCTGCTTGCAATATAAGCAGGTATTATAGCAAATAAAACTGAAAGTAAAAATGAAATGCCTGCAACCATTATTACCTGTGAAGTATGTATTATAGACGGAAGCCCTCCGCTTACATAATATATATCCGATGGAAAGAAGTCAGGGACTATAGGTATTGATATTCCTGCACTTATTTTAGATGGAATAAACCAAATAAAATTAACTATAAGCTGCAGTATTATTCTAATGCTTTCCAAAGCCTCATTAACATAATTGGCTAATAATATGCCGAATATCACTCCAAGTACTGTACCTATTATCCCTATTATAGCACCTTCCAAAAAGAAAACTTTAGCTACATTAGAAGGCCTCAATCCTAATGTTTTTATTATGGCAATATCTCTTCTTTTATCTTTTACAAATATTATTTGGCTTGAAGCAATATTTAAAGCAGCTATTAATATAATAAATGAAAGTATCAAAGCAAGCATCAGTTTTTCTGTATGCAAAGCCTGAAAGAAATTTCTATCGAACAGCATCCAAGGCATAACGCTATAAAACTCTTTTAAATCGGCATCAATTTTTTTGGCAACTTTATCTGCATCAAAAAAATTCCTTACCTTTACAGCAACTCCTGTAACAGCATTATCATATCCCACCATTTTCTGACCTGTAGAAATAGGAACTATTACCATTTTGCTGTCATATTCATAATAACCTGTTTTATATATACCCTTAATTGTAAAAGTAGTTTTTTGAGGCTTGAACCCCCTTTCAAAACTTCCTGAAGCTGAAATTATATCAATAGTATCTCCTACAGATAAAATATAATCTTTAGCCATTTCAGAACCTATCAAAGCTTCATTTGTATTCATATTTTTATTATTGCCTTCAATAAAATTAAAATATTTTATGAAATCTTTATCTGTAGAAAATATATCATCTTCAAAAGAACGAACTGTTATAAGAGTTGTAAAATTGTATGTACGCATTATACAAGGTAAAACTATATAAGGATAGGCACTTGTTATTTCTTTATTTGACATTATATTATCAACTACATATTTATAATCTGTAAGCGGCTGATCGCTATAAGCACTAATATTTATATGTGCCCTCATTCCAAGTATTTTATCTCTTATATCATCTTGAAAGCCGTTCATAACAGAAAGCACTGTTATCATTACCATATCGCCTACTAATATTCCAAGCACGCATATAATAGTAATAATCGAAACAAATGAAAATTTTTTTTTGGCTTTTAAATATCTTACGCCAAGCATTAATTCTAATCTCAAAACATCTCCTTAAATAATTAAAGAATCAATATTAATTTCAGACATTATATATTATATGCAATAAATTTAAACCTATTTTTTATGGCTAGTATTTAGAATAAATAAAAATATTAGACTTTTATTTGAACATTGACTTTATTTTGGATATAATCTTTAATATGAATGCTTTTCTATTATTATGAGCTTTTTCAAAATCCATAACAGCATTATGATAATCTGATAATTTATATCTTGCCAATCCTCTGTAAAAATAAACTTCATAATTTGTACAATTAGCGTCAATATATTTACTAAAATCCTCTTCTGCTTCTTCGTACAATTTTAATTTTAACTTTGTTTCACCCCGCATATAATATACGGCATAATATTTAGGCTCTAAACTCAGACATTTATCAAAATCTTCTATAGCTTCTTCATATAAATTTAATTTTATTTTAGAAAGCCCTCTATTATAATAAGCTTTAGAATAATTTGTATCCAAAGATAAAGCTTTGCTGAAATACTCCAAAGCCTCATTATGTCTGCCCAAATCCTGCTTTACTATGCCTATATTATTATAAGCATAAATATTTTTATTATCTAATTCTATTGTTTTATTAAAATATTCAATGGCCTCTTCATAGAGCTTTAAATTATATTTTGATAATCCAATATTATAATAAGCTTTAAAATAATTTTTGTCTAATTCTATTACCTTATTAAAATATTCTATAGCATTTTCATACATACCTAAATCATTATTTACCAACCCTATATTATTATATGTATGTACATTAGGCGAAATCTCTACTGCCTTTGTATAATATTTAATAGCCTCTTCATACATTCTCAAACTATGTTTGGCTAATCCCATATTATTATAAGCCTGAATACAATTACTATCTATCTCTAATGCTTTTCTATAATACTTAACTGCCTCCTCATACATTCCTAAATTATGCTTAACCATACCTATATTATTATATGCACTAACATATTTGGAGTCTATACTTATAACCTTTTCAAAGTCATTTATAGCCTCTTCATACATTCCCAATCTGCTTTTAGCCAATCCTCTATTATTATAAAGTTCAACACTATCGCCGTAATAAAAAATCAGCTCATCAAAATATTCTAATGATTTCTCATAATCACCGCTGTCAAAGGCTTTATTAACTAATTCTACTAAATAGTTAAGATCATTCATAAATACCCCTAAATAATAAATCTATATGAATGATATTTATGTCAAAATTGTATAATAATTTTTATATTTTTCAATCATTTTATTAAAATATATTTACATTCATAATCTAGTATATTCAACTATAATAATCTAGTATATTCAACTATCTTTACATTAATATCATTATAAAGAAAAGTTTTTAATTTATTAGATTTAAATGAATTTTTATCTATTTCAGGAAAAAATCTATCGCAATGATAATCTTTATCTATATGCGTAAGATATATTTTATCAGCATAATCTAAAGCTCTATTATAAATAGACTCCCCGCCTATAATAAATATCTGCCTATTTTTTTCTAAAAATAATTTTGAAAGAGCGTTCTCAAAAGATTTTTCATAAAAAAGATTATTATATTTATCTGCAATCTCATTATTTATATTAGAAGATATCACAATATTTTTTCTATTAGGAAGCGGTTTTGAACCTAAAGACTCAAAAGTAACTCTGCCCATAACAATAGAATACCCCGATGTCATACTTTTAAAAAACTGCATATCTTCTTTTATATGTCCCCAAGGCATAATACCATTTAAACCTATGCCGTTTTTTGAATCCGCTGCTGCAATTAATGAGACTATCATTTATCATCCTTTATCTTTATACAAAAAATTTGAGAAATATTCATCTATCTCTTTTCTCATTTCAAGCCCTACTTCTTCAAAACATTTCAAAATATCATTATAGACATTATCTCCGCCCAAAAAATTCCAAAGCTCCTCAGCAACTTTTAACTCTTTCTCTAAATCAAGCATTCCTGCAAGGGTCCATCTTTCATAAGGTTTTGGATCATAAGGGTTATAAGGTATTCCTATCATAGAATGAACATTATTTTCATTATTAAAATATAAAGCAGTTGCTGTCCATTCTAACAAAGTTCTTTTATAATTTTGAAATTCACCTTTATTAGGTTTAGCTGTTTTTAAATCTATTAAATATATATTATTATCATAATCTTCAATATAAATATCTATTTTTGAAGGCTTTATTTTTTTTATTTCACCTATTCTGCATACTTTTTTTATTAACTTTATTTCTTCATCTTTATTAGGTCTTTTATTTGCTGACCTTAAATCATCCATTATATTTTGTATAATTATCTGTGATTCTGATGTAATGATATTTTTTGAAATTTCCTGCTTTTTAATAACTTTAAATCTATCTTTTCCTAGCTCTATAGCCAAAGGTTCAAATATAGCAGTTCCAAAATTTGTATTCAAAGAATGTATAAAAGAAAATAAAGCCATTCTATCCTTACCAAGCAAGCGAGTATGAAAAGGCATAGATGTTGTTTCAGGTTTATAATCTTTAAATTTATTTCTTAAAACGGAATATAATTTTTCTTTTATGGAATCTTTTTGTTTTTTAGTTAATGACATAAAAAACTCCTATAGTTCTTTTAAATGGAATATTATTTCTGAATACTCAGACTTATCTTTTTCTACCCTATTTAATACAGGTCTTTTAAAAGTATTAACTATTTTCATGCTAGATTTCTCTGCTATTTTCATATACAAATTATATTTATCATTAGCAACAATAAATACATTATAATCATCAATCATATATTTCTTAGCATTTATTAAAACTTTGGATATATCATCTATGTATTTATTTTTGGCATTCAAGCTTTGACCTTTAGATAAAGACCCTATTTCAAAATCATCATTCCTATTAAATCCAAACAAATCATAAGCATAAGCATGCTGTTCATGATAGTCTATCAATCCTATATAAGGCGGACTTGTAAATATACCGCTTATTTTTTTATTTTTTGCAAGTTCATAAAAGTCATAATCTTTATTTTTTAATATGTCAAAAATATCAATACTTCTTGAATCACCTGTTATACATAATTGTTTAGTATTTGTTCTCAAATTATTAAAAATATAAAAACGTTTTATTGTATCCTTATAATATATATTCCACCATTTAATGATTGAAAATAAAGGTTTGCATATTTTATAATGTTTTCTGCAATAATATGTAGTTACAACAGGTTTTAACAATGTACCTAAATCTGAATGAGTAGTAACTCTGCATGAACGCATTGTTCTGCTTAAAATTACCATAATAATATTTTTTATATTTTCATCATTTATATCTTTAATTAAATCATTCATAAAATTTAATTCATCTATTATACTTGGCATAAACCATTTTTTTATAAACGAACTATCATCATTATTATTCAATATAATATTATATTTTTTTATTAAATCATAATATATAATCAAAAATTCTTCTTCTTTTTCTTTACCATATATTTTTGAATCAATCTTATTTTCTCTTACATCTTTTTTATATGACACTTTATCAAAATATTTATTATTAAATTCTAATAATTTTTCATTAAGCTCTTTTTCAAATCGATAATTAATTTTTACATAATTTTCTAATTTTTTGCTTAATTCTTCTAATATAGTTTCTAATTGTTTTAAATCAATATTAGCAATTTTTGAATTCGATATAATAGTGTTAAAATAAGAAATATCTACACCTAAAGCATTAATACCTAATTCATTAGCTTGAACAAGAGTCGTACCGCTCCCGCAAAATGGGTCCAGTATAATATCATCTTTTTTAAAATATACTTCTTTTTTAAATTCGTCAATATTATCATCAATAAAATAACTAACAAGCTGAGGAATAAATTTTCCTTTATATGGATGAAGTCTATGCACATGTTTTGTAGTTTCCGATTCTTTTAAATTATCAAAAGACAGCTTCCAATTTAAATCTTCTCCAAGTTTATTTTTCCAACTAATTTCTTTTTTGTTCCTATCATAATATTTTTTTAATTCATTTTGAGAAACATAAATAGTTCCGTTACTTATAATTTTATCAATTAAAGCATACTGTATTAAATAATTAATATTTGATACAGTTATAGATTTATTAGTATAATCAGAAGCCCATTTGGCAGCATCATTTATTTTAATAAGATTAGATTTATTCATAATATAATATTAGACAGCCACCTCCGCTTTTATACTCGGATAATATTTATATCCTTCTAATCTGAAGTCCTCATAAGTATGACTGAATATATTAGGACGATTTTCTATAAATAATTCTGCCGTCTGATTAAAAGGCTCTCTCGAAAGCTGAAGCTCAACCTGTTCTATATGATTATTATAAATATGTGCATCTCCGAATGTCATTATCAATTCTGAAGCATAAAGTCCGCTATGCATAGCTAAAAGCCTTGTAAGTATAGCATAGGAACTAATATTAAAAGGAACTCCCAAAAACAAATCGGCAGAACGCTGATATAAATGCGTAATTATTCCTCCTTTGCTGTTTACAGAAAACTGACACATCATATGACATGGAGGAAGATGCATTTTATCAATCTCTCCCACATTCCAAGCATTCAAAATAATTCTTCTGCTTTCAGGATTATTTCTTAAAGCATTAACTATATTTGATATTTGATCTATTTTTTTTCCCTCTTTAGTTTCCCAAGCTCTCCACTGCTTTCCGTATACAGGTCCGAGTTCTCCCATATCATCAGCCCACTCGTCCCATATATGAACATTATTCTCAAGTAAAAATTTTATATTTGTAGAACCCTGCAAAAACCAAAGCAATTCTATAATAACGCCTTTCATAAATACTTTCTTAGTTGTTATTATAGGTATTTTATTTCCTTCAAATTTAAATCTTAATTGAGGGGCAAATATTCTTCTTGTACCTATTCCTGTTCTGTCTTTTGTTTCTTCGCCTTCTTTTAGTACTTTTTTTAATAATTCTAAATAATTGTGCATAAATAATCCTAATCATTTTTATATAAAAAGTTATTATATATGTTTAAAAGATTTTATCAACATTATCAATATAAAATAAATGCTCTTTTTATTTTATGATTTTTATTAAAATATATTTTATTATTTTAAATAATTAAAGTAATAACATAGGTATAAAAAAGAAGTCTGTAGAAGAAGTGAAAATTAATTAATACGCTTTTTTTATAAAAAAATAGAATATATAAGTAATATTAATTAAAATAAAGTTTATATTTAAATATAAAAAACAATATTGTAATTATTAATGCATATTATAATATAAAAATCGACAGCTTTTCTTATTTTTATATACAAGTGATTACTATAAATATGATAAAAATATACTCATACTTCTTTAAAAAATCTTATATTTGATATATAATATACAATATTATTTACGGATATATATAAAGTGGATTTATTAGTTATCATATTTTTTATAATTATCATTATTATATTTATTTTGATGTTTGGAATATTATTTTTTGTATCTGGAATAGGAAAAATTATCGATTTAATATCTATGATAATATTTAGAAATTATGAAGACTGTCCATTTTGTAATTGTAAGAACTCTATGAGAATGATAAAAACTTCCAATGGATATAAAAAAGTTTGTAATAAATGCAAATTTTCTATTGAAATTGATGATAATGAGAAGAAATGATATTATATAAAAAATTACGAGGGGAGGGAATCGAACCCTCATGCCTAGGGCGCTAGATCCTAAGTCTAGTGCGTCTACCAATTCCGCCACCCTCGCTTAATTGTTTATATATTATACATTATATAATTTTTTTTGCAAGAAGTGTTATATGACTAAAATTCAAAAAATTAAAAAAAAATTAAAAAAAATTAAAGCTTTTTTTACAGAAGACATATATTATATAGATCAAAAACTATTTAATCCAATACAGAAATTTTTAATAAACTCATACAAAATAATAACATTTGCTGTAACAGACTTTTTTAAAGATGACTGTACAATAAGAGCTGCAGCATTAACCTATCTTGTAACATTATCTTTCATACCTGCATTAATAGTAGGAATCTTTATACTAAGAATATTTAATATATATCAGAATATATTTATTTTAATATTTGATTGGATGGAAAAAAATGCCCCGTCATACGAACCTATGGTAAGACAAATACTAAATATAGCTGATAATACTAATTTAGCTAGTTTTGGAATTATTGGTATTATATCAACTATAGCCAGTATAGCTTTAATACTTCACAGCATACAAAAATCATTTATAAAAATATGGCGTGTAAAAATTAAAACTTCAATACCAAGAGTAGCAGCAAATTATATAGCATTATTATTTTTAATACCTGTGCTTATTGGAATATCTTTTATTTTAATAACATATACTTCTATAAACCTTTATAATCTTCCTGCATTAATTAAAATACTATTATCTTGGGTAACTCCTATAATATCAACTTCCATATTAGTATTATTTCTATATGTATTAGTTCCTCAAACTAAAGTAAATTGGTCTAATGCTACAATATCTTCAGTACTGGTGGCAATAGCAATAATAACTTTATTTAGCGTATATTTTAAACTAAATATAGATGTAAAAAATTATAAGCAGATATTTAACAGCGATAAATATAAAATAGAATATCTGGTAAAAGAAATAAATACTTATAATGATTATAATAAAGAAATAAATAATAATGCAGATACCAATGAAAATATAGATAATATTTATGATTTAGAAAATAATTATAAAAATATATTACAAAGAAATAGAAAAATAGATGTTGATGATATATCAAGTATTATAATAGAAAGGATAAGTTATGTAATAGTTGAAAATGCAGGCGTTGGTATTTCAGGGGCAACTTATGAAAAAAAAACTATAGAAACTAATATTTTAAATTTTCAAAATTTTTCTCCAAATGCTAAAGAACAGCTTATGAAATATAATTTTCAAATAAATGATATTGTAACTATAAGCAGTGAAAATGATATGATTACAAGTATAGCACCTTCAGAATTATCTTCTGCTAGTTCTTTTGCTCAGATACCTGTTTTGCTATTATTATTATATATAGTATGGATTATAATATTATTCGGAGCAGAACTCACCTACTCTATACAATATTTTTTATCTTATGGGGTTGATAAAAACAGCATTAAATTATCATTTGCCGAAAAAGAAGTTATAGCATTGGAATTTATGCATATAATAACGCAAAGGTTTATAAGTAAAAAAAGAGCCATAACTATGTATGAATTAGCAAAGGAACTTAGAACAGCACCTACAATTATTACAGAGATATCCATACCTTTAGAAAAAGCAATGTATGTTATAAAAATAACAAATAATTCAAATACTTCATATTCTTTAGGCTGTCAGCCTGAATCCATCACAATAGGAGATATTTTATATGCTTTAAAAATGGAAGGAGGATTTAGAAATAAAAATATAAAAACCAATGATAAATACAAAAATTTAATATATCAAAACAGAGAAATATCAAAAAGAGATTGGAATACAAACTTACTTACTTTAGTATACTATAAAAATAAATAAATATTGCATATTATTTTTTATAATCAAAAATTAAAGAAAAAAATAAAGCCTCAATAAATTACTGAGGCTTTTTAAATCATTATTTTTTAATATCAAATTAATATGAGCTATTTATTAATACATACCGCCCATTCCGCCGCCTGGCATTGGAGGCATTGGTTTTTCAGGCTCAGGTATATCAGTAATAATAACTTCAGCAGTTAATACTTGGCTTGCAATAGAAGCAGCATTCTGTAAAGCACTTCTTGAAACCTTAGCAGGATCAATAATACCTGCTTTCAACATATCAACCCATTCATTAGTAAGAGCATTGAAACCCATATTTCCTTTTTGTTTTTTAGCTTCAATAGCAACAACAGAACCGTCCAAACCTGCATTTGCAGCAATCATTCTTATAGGCTCTTCAATAGCTCTTTTAACTATATTAACACCAACCTGTTCATCAGAATTTTCTAAAGTTAAAGATTCTAATTTAGACTGTGCATGCAGGTAAGTAATACCGCCTCCTGGAATTACACCCTCTTCAACAGCAGCTCTAGTAGCAGATAAAGCATCTTCTACTCTGGCTTTTTTCTCTTTCATTTCTACCTCAGTAGCAGCACCTATATTAATAACAGCAACACCGCCTGAAAGTTTTGCTAATCTTTCCTGAAGTTTCTCTCTGTCATAATCGCTGTCAGTTTCTTCTATTTGTTTTTTGATAGCAGATACTCTTGATTTAACATCTTCTTTGCTTCCTGCACCTTCAACTATAGTAGTGTTTTCTTTGTCTACAGTGATTTTTTTAGCTCTTCCAAGCTGTTCTATTGCAGCATTTTCAAGCTTCATACCTAAATCTTCGCTTATAACCTGTCCGCCTGTTAGAACAGCAATGTCTTCTAACATAGCTTTTCTTCTGTCGCCGAAACCGGGAGCTTTAACTGCACATACATTTAATACCCCTCTCATCTTATTCAATACTAAAGTAGCCAAAGCTTCATTTTCAATATCTTCAGCAATAATAATAAAAGGCTTTCCTGTTTGAGCAATTTTTTCAAGTATAGGAAGAAGTTCTTTCATATTAGATATTTTTTTATCATAGATAAGAAGCAAAGCATCTTCTAATTCAGCAGTCATACTGTCTCCGTTAGTTACAAAATACGGAGATATATAACCTCTGTCAAACTGCATACCTTCAACTAAAGAAAGACTGGTTTCCAAAGATTTAGCCTCTTCTACAGTGATAACACCTTCTTTACCAACTTTTTCCATAGCATCGCTGATTAAAGTACCAATTTCCTTATCATTATTAGCAGAAATAGTAGCAACCTGAGCAATTTCTTCTTTGCCTTTAATTTGCTTAGCTTCAGATTTGATATGGCTTACTATTTCATTAACTGCTTTTTCTATACCTCTTTTAATAAGCATAGGATTAGCACCGCTAGTTACATTTTTCAAACCTTCTTTTACCATAGCCTGAGCTAAAACTGTAGCAGTAGTAGTACCGTCCCCTGCAACATCATTAGTTTTAGTAGCAACTTCTTTAACTATTTGAGCACCCATATTTTCAAACGGATCTTCTAATTCTATTTCTTTAGCGATAGTTACACCATCATTTATTATAGTAGGAGGACCGAATTTTTTGTCTATTACAACATTGCGTCCACGCGGTCCTAAAGTTACCTTTACGGCATTAGCTAAAGCATCTACACCTCTCATAAGGGCTCGTCTAGCTTCTTCATCAAATAATAGCTGTTTTGCTGCCATATTATCTTTTCTCCTTTCTGTATTATTAAATTATTGGCATTATTAAACTTTATAAAATTATTTAATTTTAAAATTGTAAGAATTATACATCAAATAATAAATATTTTCAAGTATATTAACTATTAATTAAATAAAAAAAGCATTGATATTTAGGATATCAATGCTTTGCAGATAAATTACAGCAAACCTAATCTGCGTTCTTTTTTGATTTTTCTTTTCATTCTTTTTAGAGCCTTTTCTCTTTGAAGCTTTTTCTCAAGAGAAGGTTTTTTATAGAATTGTTTTTCTTTAAGGTCTTGTAAAATGCCTTCATTTTCACAAGCTCTGCGGAATCTTTTAATAACGCTTTCTACTGGTTCGCCTTCATTCGCAAATACTCTTACCAATTAACTCACCTGCCTTTTTTATAAAATATTAGCGGCGAAGGGACTTGAACCCCTGACACTGCGGATATGAGCCGCATGCTCTAACCACCTGAGCCACGCCGCCAAAAAACAAGCCCTATATATAAGCTATTAGCGGGGGCAGGACTTGAACCTACGACCTTTGGGTTATGAGCCCAACGAGCTACCAACTGCTCCACCCCGCGATGTAAATATTAAATATTAAAGTATTTTACATGTTTTTCTTAAAATGTCAAGTATTTTTGTATAAACTTACTTAAAAACTATTATAGTTTAATATTAAGTTAAGTTTATTAATAAATATTTTTTATTTTTACAGCTTTATCTTAATATACATTAATTTTTATAATAATCTTAAATTTTTATAATAATAATATTATCAGCTTGTATATTTTTTATCAAAAATATTTATTAATATACTAAAATTCATTATAAAAACAATATAAAATATATATTTTTATTTAAACTTGAATATAATTAAATTCTCAAATCATAAAAATATTTTTTACTCATAATAGCTGACAGATAAAATATTTATTCATCATATTTTTTAAATAATAAAAAAGCAGGTTATAACTGTTCGTTTATTTTTATTATTGCTAACGATAAACTTTATATTATTGCCGCTTACTGCTGCTTTGGGCATCTGAAATGCTCAAACTAGCTAAATAGATTCAAGCAAATGACTTTGTCTGCTGTCTCACTTTTTATTTTTTATAATAACAGCAATTAACTGAATGATCATTTACAATGCCTATAGCCTGCATATAACTATAAATTATTATGCTGCCTGTAAATTTGAAGCCTCTCTTTATCATATCTTTACTTATAGTATCTGATAATTCGCTTTTGGCAGGAAGCGGAGAATCATAGTCTAACTTATTATCTATTTGTTTATTACCACTGAAAGACCAGATATATTTATCAAAACTTCCAAATTCTTTTTGCACTTCTATAAATTTATTAGCATTTATTATAAGCGAATTTATTTTTCTTTTATTTCTTATTATTCCTTTATTATTTAAAAGCTCATTTATTTTTTTATCATCATATTTTGCTATTTTTTTATAATCAAAATTATCGAATGCTTTTCTCATATTTTCTCTTTTATCCAATATGCATTTCCAACTTAATCCGGCCTGCATATTTTCGAGTATAAGCATTTCAAATAATTTATTTTCATCATGACAAATTCTGCACCATTCTTCATTATGATACTTAATTTCTATTTCGCTTTTAGCCCACTTGCATATTGTCTGCATAATTGAAATATTTCCCTTTTGTTTAGCTTATAATATTTATTCTATATTTATTGAAGCTTCATAATCATCAGCTTTTATATTATAATTTCCTTTTTTCAAGATATAAGAATAATTATCTTTTTTTGAAAGTATATTTACTATTTTGTCTCCATTATGTTCTATTATACAAAAATTTTTTATATTGCTTATATTTATATAGTATTCGCTTCCGCTTTTATATATTTCTATATTTTTATAAACATAAATATCTTTGATTTTTTTATCTTCTTCACTATTATCATCACCTCTTGAAGCTAATGGAGTTAATTTACTGAAATAAAGAATATAGTCAATTATGCCGTCTTTTATATTTATAGCTGATTTTATTTTTGATTCTTTAAGCATATTAGAATCTTCTATATTTTCCATAAGAAATAAATCATTTTTTAAAGTACTTACTTCTTTTTGCAAATCAGCATTTGATTCAAGCTCTTCTAAAAACTCATTTGATACTTTAATGCCGTTTACATAATTTATAATTTCTTCTTCTGTGTAATCATATTTATTCATATTATAAATCCGATAAATTATTAAAATTTTCTTTTAAATTAGCTTTTATTTTATTTATAATTTTTGTAACTGTATTGCTTGTAATATTCAAAAGTTTTGCTATAAAATCATAAGGCACATTTATCTTTATAGAATGAAGTTTCTTTATATAATTTTGTTTTTTGCTGGCCAAATGTACTGTAAAAAGTCCTTTTTTATTGTTTTCTTCTATTTTAGCATTTACTTTTGCTATTTTATCCTGCTGCTTTATTATTTCATTATATTTATTTATATATGTTGCCCTTGCTTTTTCTATTATCGAATATGCTTCTTCATAATTTATATTAAAATATTTCATTAAAGGCTGTATTACAATATTTATAAATAATTCCAAATTATGTATAAAAAATGCAAGAGAATCCCTATCATTAAATTTTCCTTTTATATGATTAAAAATATTTAGAGAAAGTTTTTCAATATTGTTTTCATTATAATTATCAGTATATTCATTCATAACATAAGATTTAGTATCATAAAGTACATCATGCAAAGTTAGTGCATCTTTAGAACATAATGGAGCATCTATTGATATTTCTTTTTTATTATATTTATTTTTTCTTTTTTTATAATCTATAAAATTCAAATAATGACTTCTTAATGTATATGTAAACCAAGTTATAAACTTAGCATCTGTTTCACTATATTTTGTTATTATATTATCTATCCTTTCAATATAATATGAATAAAATTCTAAAGCATCGTCGTGAAAAACTCCGAAAACTTTTCTAGGATAATTATAAATATAATTGGATAAATGCTCATTTATTTCTTTTAAAGCTTTAATGCTTCCTGTTGATTTATAATCCATTACCAATTTTTTTATAAACTCATCATTTATCATCAATATTATCCTCTATCATCAATACTATCCTCATACTTTAATATATTAATAAATATTTCCTTCATTCTTTCATCTTTGATATGAGTTTCTTTTATGATATTATCTATCCATTTTCTATGTTCTTTCGTTATTTTTTTATCTGAATCTTTTATATCTTTTTCATTTGTATTTTCTTTTATTTTATTATTAACTTCTCCTACTCTAGTTTTTAATTCAGTCACTTCTATACTTGTTTCTTTTTTTATATTTTTGAATATATTATTTCTATTCATAAATATTTCATTAGCCCATACACTATCTATTACAGTTACAGTAAGAATGCCGTTTCTATAAAATGAAGGAGTACATATTTTAGAAAGCACTTCTCCCATAATATCATTCCATTTCTGCGATATCTTTATATAATTAGCCAAATTTATATTCTGATATGATTTTATGCTTGAATATTCTTCCAATGTATTTTTTATAGTATGCATTTATAATATCTCCGTTATATTAATGATACAATAATTTTTTATATAATCAATATCATTTAATCTGAAATATTATTTTGAGTATTTGTCTGATAAGATGAACTATTTGTATTTACTATAGAATTTGTATTTATGATATTATTAGTTATCATACTATTTGATGCAGCTTCCATTATATCCATTTCTATAGGCTTTGCTTCTATATCTTCATCATAGATTATTATATTATTATTTTGATTTGTATTTGCGGCATTATTTTTTATATCATTATCTATATTTGTATATCCCAATATAGTTTTATTTCTAATTATCGATTCTCTTAATCCTCTGTATTTAGAATCTATCTTATAGGCTTCTTCATAAATATTTAAAGCCGAATTAAAATTTTTATCTCTTTCGTATGCAGCAGCAAGATTTACCATATAAACTACATTACTAGGGCTATATACAGTTGCTTTTAAAAAAGATGATTCAGCTTGTTTATAATCTTCTGCATATAAATATAAAAGTCCTAGAAAATTATTCATATATGCATCATTAGGTTTTAAACTTATAGAGTATCTTATAGAATCTATTGCATTATTGGTATTGCCTAATTTATAAAGAGCATACCCTTTTTGAAAATATAGTTTTGAAGAAAATCTATTTACTATTATGCCGTTTCTTGCAGCTCTAAGCATATTAGTATAATCTTTTAAATACATATATGCATTTGCTAGATTCTCAAAGTATTCAATTTTAAGAATTGGAGAGTATTCTATTTCATATTCAAATAATTCCGCCGCTTTTTTATAATTTTTTGAATTATAATATCTGTATGCATTGGCTAAATTTTTTCTGTCATATTTAAAAATTTCATTTGTTTGAGAATACAAAGATAATGCTGTTAATAAAAAAAATATTGTAATTATTTTATTATTAATGCCCATCTTTCCTAAAACTTTGAAGCCTGAAGTCATTTATCATAGCATTAGCATATCCTATAGTAGCATCATACATTTCCTCTTTCTTTTTTCCTTTAAAGAATTTATATACTCTAGGAGATTGAGTTTTTAAATAATCAGGAAGCACTATTTCTCCATCATTGGTTGTTTTAATAGCCAGCTGCTTTATATTATTCATTTTTTCAATAAATGAATGCAGGAAAAAACCTGATTCTTTAAGTATGAATTGTTCAGCTCTGCTTGAATTATCTCCATTATCCAATGCAAAAATATAATCAGAAAATATTTGCGGAACTTTGCTTTCTCCTACAGGTATTATAAACTTTTGAAACTGATTATCATAATCTTTTACAGCAGTTTCTACTACATAATCGCTTGCAGGTCCGCATAAGAAAAATCTAATTACAGAAAAACAGTTATATAATTCTTTGAAAGCACCGTATAAATGACAAATCTCCTGATCTGCTTTAGGATGCATATCTTCCAAAGGATATTTTTCCGTAGCACTTTTAAACTTTTCTATCATATTATCTACTTTATTCATAAAAGAATTTTCTTTAGCTTTCTCTTCATCAATTTTTCTTTTTTGACGCTCTAATTCTCTGTCTCTTAAAGTAGTTTTTATATCTTCTAAAATTTTTATTTCAACAATTAAAAAATTAGATAAATCCTGTCTGTTTTGCAAAGCTTCTCTGTATCTGTCATTGAAACTGTTTACATTGTATATTTTGCTTCCATATTTTTCAGCACCTTTTTCATATTCGGTTCTTATTTTTGTTAAAGTTGCTTTGATTTCTTTGTCGCTTAAACTAGCCATTAAAGACTCCTTTTGAAAAATATTTCTATTAAAATATAAATTAAAGTAAAAACTACTGAAATTATATTTTTAATTAATATATCGAAAACTATATTTTATATTATACAATTTTTTTAAAATAAATCTAGTATAAAAAATTACTATTTTTTGTTATTAATAAAAATTGTTTTATCATTGCTAATAAAAATTATGAGCTTTGATACTCTGCCATTTTGTAAATGTCAGATGCTCATAATTTTTATATTTAGTTTTAAAGTATTTTAATATATACTTTTTAATAATTTTAATATAAAATAAATCGAAAAAACTAATAGGATATATAATAAATGGAACTTTTAGCACCTGCTGGAAATAAAGAAAAACTAGAAACAGCATATCATTATGGGGCAGATGCCGTATATATAGGAGGAGCATTATTTAATTTAAGACATCAAAGCAGAAATACAACTATAGAAGAACTTGCACAATGTGCAGAACTTGCTAAAAAATTAGATAAAAAAATATATTTAACTTTAAATGCTTTTCTTCACGAGTATGATAAAAATAATTTAAAAGAATATTTAAAAGAAATAAAAAATATCAATATAGATGCATTTATAATTTCTGATTTGGGAGTGCTTGGAATATTAAAAGAAATTATACCTGAATCTGTTATTCATATAAGTACTCAGGCTTCAGTTACAAACAGTTATTCATGCAAAATGTATGAAACTCTTGGGGCAAGCAGAATAATACTTGCAAGAGAATTATCATTAGATGAAATAAAAGAGATTAGAGATAATACTGATTTAGAATTAGAAAGCTTTGTACATGGTGCTGTATGTATGTCTTATTCAGGAAGATGTTTATTATCAAATTTTCTAAACAATAGAGATGCTAATGGAGGGGAATGCTCTCAAGTATGCAGATGGAATTTCAAAACATATATAGAAGAAAAAACAAGACCAGGCGAGTTTATCGAAATAGAAGAAGGAGAAAATCATTCTGCTATATTAAGCAGCAAAGATTTGCAAATGGCTGAATATCTTCACTTGCTTCAAAAAGCTGGTATTGATTCTATAAAAATAGAAGGCAGAATGAAAAGCGTGTATTATGTAGCTAATACTGTTAGAGTTTATAGAATATTATTAGACTTGCTTGACAAAATAGGATACGAATCATACTCTGAAGCGATTAAGAAAGAGCCTATTGCAAGCTATATAAAAGAACTTGATACTATAAGCAGAAGAGAAAGCGATACAGGTTTTTATTTTGGAAGAGATAATATAAAACCTGCTCTTAAAGGATATTTAAAAGGCAGAAGACTTATGGGTATGATTACTGATGACAGCGGGGAATATGCAAAAATAACAGTATATAATACTATAAAAAACGGCAGTGATTTAATATATATTGGAAAAGATTTTATTAATCATAATGATAGCAGATTTAAACTATTTATTAAAACAGAAGAAAATGAATTTATAGAAGTTGATAATATCAGAAATATAGATAATGCCTATATAAAATCAGGAGTACATAATTTCAAAAAATATGATATAATTACAATAGAAGATTAGAATTATGGTATTGGGTGTAGATTTCGGACGAAAAAAAACAGGCACAGCTTTTATGGATATGGATATAAAAATACCTTTTCCATACAGACTTATAGAAGAAAGCAATGCCAGAAAAGTTAAACGGGCTTTAATGGATATAATAGAGGAAAAAAATATTGATACTGTTGTTTTCGGTCTGCCTTTATCAGATGAAGGAAAAGAAAGCGAATGGTGTTCTGAAATAAAAAGATTTTCTGAGTTTCTATTAAAAAGTGTTAAAGTAAATATTGTATTTGTTGATGAATACGGTACTTCTAAAGAGGCAGATTTTATTTTAAGAGGCAGAAAGAAAAATGTTAAAAAGAAAGCGAATGATTTAATTGCCGCTGCTTTAATACTGGAAAATTATTTGAATGTTCTTAATAAGAAATAAATAATATATAATTATTTACTATTTTTATAATTAAATAGTTATATATAATAATTAATAAAAAATATGAAAGGTAATAAAAATATGAATAATAGTATAATAAAAAAATATATAACATTATCATCTGTAATCGTTATTTTAATAATAATATTAACAGCAGTAATTTTGCTGAAAAATAAAGGATATTCATTACCTTCTATGAAAAAAATTAATTCTAATATATCAGAAATAACAATAAAAAGAGGGGCTAATGAAACTATATCTATAAAATATAATGGAGATAAATGGACTGTAAATGATAAATATAATGCTGATGATAATTTAGTAAATGCAATTACAAATGCTTTATATACTATAGAACCCATAGAAATAGTTTCAAGGGGAGATGATGATACAATATCAAAATATAAATTATCTGATGATGAAGCATTAAGCGTTCAAGCATTAAACAGCTCATCAAAAGAAGTAAGAAATATAAAATTTGGTATGAAATCCGCATTCGGAAATAGTGTATATTCAAAAATAGATAATGATAAAAATATATATCTGCTTGGAAATACTGCCTCAAACCCTAAAGATATATTTGATAAAACTGAAAATGATCTTATAAATAAAACTATAACTAAAATAAAAAATGATGATATAGAAAAAATCATTATAGAATATAATAATAATTCTTATTCATTAGAAAAAAATACAAATGATTCAGACAATACTTGGATAAAAAATTGGAATAATAATATTGCAAATGATATTTATGCGAGTATATTCACTTTAGCAAATTTAAATGCTGACGGATTAATAAAAAATGACAATATAAGCAAAAATGCACCATTATATAAAATCAATATACAAACATCTGATAATAATTTATATTATGAAATATTAAATAAATATGATGATAATAATTATGAAATAGTAAGCAGTAATGACAATAATAGATATTATATTACAGAAAATTCATTTAATAGTTTTATTGAATCTGTTAATGATATAATTAATTGATTTTGAATGCATAATAAATAAACAGAATAAAAAAAAGTCTTTAATAAAATTCTTTTATATTAGAAAATAAATTTATAAAAAAATTATTAAATTATTGCTACTAAATTTTATTACATAGTAAATGATTCTCCCAAATATACCTTGCGAGCCAATGGATTATTGATTATTTCTTCAGGAGTACCTTTTACCAATATCTGCCCATTACCCATAATATATGCTCTGTCTGTAATTCTTAAAGTTTCTCTAACATTATGATCTGTAATAAGTATTCCTAAACCTTTTTCTTTCAAAGAAGCTATAATATTCTGTATATCAATAACAGCAATAGGGTCAACTCCTGCAAAAGGTTCATCTAATAATATAAATTTCGGATTAACAGTTAATGCTCTGGCTATCTCGCATCTTCTTCTCTCTCCTCCTGAAAGAGTATATCCTTTCTGTTTTCTTACATGAGTAATATTAAACTCTTCAAGAAGCATATCAGTTATTTTCATTCTGTCTTTAGCCGATAATGCCTTATTATATTCTAATATAGAAAGAAGATTATCCTCTACTGAAAGTTTTCTAAAAATAGAAGCCTCCTGAGGCAAATATCCTATTCCTAAAGTTGCTCTTTGATGCATATGAAGTTTTGTAATATCCAAATCATTTAAATATACATTTCCTGCAGTAGCAGTAACAAAGCCTACAGTTATATAGAAACTTGTAGTTTTACCTGCACCATTAGGTCCTAAAAGCCCTACAACTTCGCCTTGCTTAACACTATAAGAAATATCTCCTATTATTTTTCTCTTGCCGTAATATTTTGTGAGATGAACGGCACGAATTTCATAAGGATTAGATTTGTCATAATTAAAAAAATTATCAGCAGTTATATGTTCAGAGGGTATAGTATTTACATCATCTTTTTTTTTGAAAAAATTAAGAAATTTATTAATCATATACCCTCCGATAATTATTCTATTATATATTCACATCAATACTGCCTGAATGTTTTTCTGTATCTAAAGTACCCATTGCCTTATCAAATGTATAAAGATTTCTTCCTTCTAAATTGCCGCCGCCAAGCATTTTAATTTTTTCAATAATATCATTGAATAACTCTTCTTCTTCAAGCTGTTCTTGTATAAACCAATCTAAAAACCTAGATGTAATATAATCTTTATTTTCCATAGCTTTTCCAACTAATTCATTTATGCATGAAGTTACATACTCTTCATGTTTTAATATAGTTTCAAATAAATGCTCTACTGAATTAAAATCACTTTGAGGTGCATGCATCTCGCTTATAACAGACTGTCCGCCTACTTTATTAATGAAATCCCTAAATTTCTCAAAATGTTCTAATTCTTCTTTATAATGTCCGTATAAAAAACTGCTGCATCCTTTCAAACTTTTTTTATCGCACCAGCCTGCCATATTAAAATAAAGACTTGCTGAATAAAGCTCTTTATTTAATTGTGCATTTAATAATTTTATTGTTTCTTCTTTTATTATAGACATAATACACTCCTTTTAATATTTTATAATATAAATAATAATTCTATAATAAGTTTAAAATTTATCAATAAAAAAAACTTAATTATAATTACGGTATTATAACATATTTTATACAAAATTTAAAAAAATAAATAAAAAATTAATATTTTTGAAATGAATATATCATTAATGAAGCATACAGAACTATAGTATAGAATTATAAAATTAATATACGCCCCATAATTTATATTAATTATAAGGCGTTTATTATTAATTTAGACTTAAGATTTATGTTCTTTAGAATCTAAATTGCCTACAAATTTATCAAAAGTATAAAGATTTCTTCCTTTCAAGTTTTCTAAAATCTTTATCTTTTTGACAATATCATTAAATAACTCTTCCTCTTCAAGCTGCTCTTCAACAAACCACTCTAAAAACTTTAATGTAATATAATCTTTGTTTTCCATTGATATGCTTACCAATTTATTAATACAAGATGTAATATACTCTTCATGCTTAATAATTTTTTCAAATAATTCTTCTACAGAATTGAATTTGCATTCAGGGGCATTCATCTCTCCCATTACAGCCTGCCCTCCAGCCTTATTGATAAACTCTCTAAATTTCTCTAAATGAGTATGCTCTTCTGCTGAATGATTATATAAAAATTTACTGCATCCTTTCAAACCCTATTTATTCGCACCAGCCTGCCATATTAAAATAAAGATTTGCAGAATAGTGCTCCAAATTAAGATGCTCATTCAATAGATTAACTGTTTCTTGATTGATCATAGACATATAAATATCTCCTATATTTTATAATTTTCTAATAATATTTTAGACTATTCTAACATTTTTAGCAAGATATTTATACATAAAAAAAACAGCAATATTATATTTATATATACAACATTACCGTTTAATCAAACATATATAACAATTAAAAATAAAAAATACTTGATTTATATGATTCTTCAAATATAATATATGCATTATAATATTGCAAAAAATAATTTAAAAAATGGAGAAATAATTATGAGTTTCAGAGAAAATAGTTCTTTAAGAAGCGACAGAGTATTAAAAGGCGATGAAAGAGCACCAAACAGATCATTGTTCTACTCTATGGGTTATACAGATGAAGAATTAAAAAGACCTCTGATTGGAATTATTTCTGCATACAGCGAGATTGTACCAGGACATATACATTTAGATAAACTTTCTCAGGCTGTAAAATCAGGCGTATTAATAGGAGGAGGCACTCCTATACTAATACCTGCAATAGGCGTATGCGACGGAATAGCTATGGGACATTTAGGTATGAAATACTCGCTTCCTTCAAGAGAATTAATAGCTGATTCGGTTGAAAGTATGGTTATAGCACATGGTTTGGACGGCGTTGTGCTTGTTCCTAACTGCGATAAAATAGTACCCGGTATGATAATGGGACTTTTGAGAATGAATATACCGGGAATAGTGATAAGCGGAGGAGCTATGCTTCCGGGCGATCACGGTGATGAAAAAATAAGCTTATCTAATATATTTGAGGCTGTGGGAGCCAAAAAAGCTAATCTTATAAGCGATGATGAATTAGAAGAATATGCTCAAAATACTTGTCCAAGCTGCGGTTCCTGTGCTGGAATGTATACTGCTAATAGTATGAATTGCTTATCTGAAGCTTTAGGAATAGCACTTCCGGGAAACGGAACTATACCTGCAGTTTACTCAGCTAGAACTTTACTCGCTAAAAAAGCAGGCATGCAGGTTATGGAATTATTAAAAAAAGATATAAAACCATTAGATATAATAACTCCCGAATCTTTCAAAAATGCACTTGCAGTTGATATGGCTTTAGGCTGTTCAACAAATAGCGTTCTTCATTTACTTGCCATAGCTAATGAAGCAGGCATTCCGATAGATTTAAAAACTATAAATGAAGTAAGCGATAGAACTCCTAATCTTTGCCGTTTGGCGCCTGCAGGACATAACTATATAGAAGATTTATACAAAGCCGGCGGAATATCTGCTGTTATGAAAGAGCTTGATAAAGGAGGATTTATAAATACTTCTCTTTTAACTGCTACAGGTAAAACTATAGCTGAAAATATAAAAGATGCTGTTAATAAAAATAATAATGTTTTAAGAAATATAGAAAATCCTTATAGTACAACAGGCGGTATTGCTGTGCTTTGGGGTAATATAGCAAAAGACGGCTGTGTCGTTAAACGTTCTGCTGTTGCTGATGAGATGCTTGTGCATAAAGGACCTGCAAGAGTATTCGACTGCGAAGAAGATGCAATAAATGCAATATACACAGGCAAAATAAATAAAGGCGATGTTGTGGTAATAAGATATGAAGGACCTAAAGGCGGACCTGGTATGCGTGAAATGTTAAAACCTACTTCAGCACTTGCTGGTATGGAGTTAGGTAAAGATGTTGCTTTAATAACAGACGGAAGATTTTCAGGTGCTTCAAGAGGTGCTTCTATAGGGCATGTTTCGCCTGAAGCTGCAAGCGGAGGAGAAATAGCATTCATAAAAGAAAATGATATCATAAGTATAGATATTCCTAACCATAAAATTAATTTAGAAATCTCTGATGAAGAAATGGAAAAGAGAAGAAAAGAGACTCATATTAAACCTTTAGAAGAAATTAAAGGCTGGCTTGGAAGATATAGAAAACTTGTTCAGTCTGCTAATACCGGTGCTGTATTAAAATAATTATAATTAATAATTTTGATGTTATAGTATTTAAATTAATTCTAAAATATCAAATAAGCACTGTCAACATAATAATTTAAAATTCATTATAAAATATTAATATTAGATATAAGTTTTAAAGCAGGTAATTTATGTATTATATAAGTTATAATATGAATTTATATTTAATAATAAAGAATATAATTGCTAATAAACAATTAAAAATAAAGACAATAAAGGAATGAGAAATGAATACATTAAAACAAATAAGCAATTTTTTTGGGAAATATATGGCTGTTATCGTATTGATAGTGGCTGCAGTATCATTATTTTTTCCAAAAACAGTAAGTTTTATAAAAACAAGTTATATCAACTATCTTTTGATGATTGTAATGTTTGGTATGGGGCTTACATTAAAACTTGAAGATTTTAAAGTGGTGTTCACAAGACCGAAGGATATTATAATAGGGGCTATAGCACAATTTACTATAATGCCTTTATTAGCATTCTTACTTTCAATTGCATTCAAACTTCCTTCTGAACTTGCTGTAGGCATAATATTAGTAGGAGCCTGCCCTGGAGGAACTTCATCAAATGTTATGACTTATTTAGCTAAAGGAGATGTAGCTTTATCTGTTGGAATGACTTTTGTATCAACAATACTTGCACCTTTTGCAACTCCTATCCTCACTTTGCTGTATGCAGGACAAAAAGTAGATGTTAATGCTGTTAGTATGTTTATATCCATAGTGCAGGTTGTCATACTTCCTATA
Source organism: uncultured Brachyspira sp. (assembly GCF_910578695.1). GTDB lineage: Bacteria > Spirochaetota > Brachyspiria > Brachyspirales > Brachyspiraceae > Brachyspira. The sequence continues at coordinate 15,397 of NZ_CAJTQJ010000009.1, read as the reverse complement.
GTATTAGGTTTTATAATAAATAAATTCTTTTATAAATTTACAAACAGCATAAAAGAAATACTGCCTTTAATATCAGTACTTGCAATAGTATCAATAGTGGCTGCTGTAGTATCTGCAAATTCTCAAAGATTAATGAAAGTTGGGTATTTAGTAATAATAGTAGTTATTATTCATAATAGTTTAGGGTATTTTTTCGGGTATATATTAGCTAAATTATTCAGATTAAGCAATGCAAAATGCAAGGCTGTATCAATAGAAGTTGGAATGCAAAACTCAGGACTTGCTGCTTCACTTGCTGCAACTCACTTTGCATCAATGGCATTAGCAGCGGTACCGGGAGCAATATTTAGTGTATGGCATAATATATCAGGTTCAATAGCAGCTAATATAATGGCGGCAAAAATTAAAGACTGACAATAAAAAAGCAATGGGCTTAAATAATATATTCAAGTTCATTGCTTAAATCAAAACAAAAATTATTATTTATTATCTGTTATTTTTAAGCTGTCTATTGCTTTATTAAGTTTATTTTTTAACTTTCTTTTTTTTATTTTATTATCAGATTCATTTTGATACATAGAATTATTATTGTCGATATTTTCTATCTGTGTTCTTCCCATTTTAAATATTTGCTCAAGAATATTTTTAGCATCATTATATCCCTCTTTTATACGCATTTTTGCACCGCTAAGCGAGAAATCCATAGCACCGCTGAAAAAATCTCCTATATCATTACTAGGTACTATTTCATAAACTTTACATCTGCTTGATTTCTCTATAATACTGTCTTTGTATAAATTAATTGCAATTATTTCATCGCAGTTTTCTTCATATAACGGCTTTAAAGGAAGATTATTACCATTTAATATTTCAACTCCTCCGTCTACATAATTAATTCCTTCTATAGTCTGTATTCCGAATATTAAAGGTATTGCACTTGTAGCCATCATTATTTCTTTTATTTCTTTATTAGTTTTTCCATTTAATTTGAAATATTGAACATTTACTTTTTTTAAATTTACGGCAGCAGCATATATCGGATATTTATAATTAGAAATAATATCAATATTTAAATACTTTTCGATTATTTCTATTAAACCTTCTCTGCTGAATATTCCGTTTGAAGATATGAAGCTGTTATTTTTATTTATTTTCTTTTTTGAAAGTATTTTATCTTCTATTTCATTTGTCCATATATATTCAGCTACATCATAATTATTTTGTGCAAATAAACATGCATTTAATACTCCTACTGAAGTGCCTGATACAGCTTTTATATTTTTATCAATACCATATTCTCTTAATGCTTTCCAAACACCAATCTGATAGCTTCCAAGACCTCCGCCGCCGCCTAATACTAATCCTAATTTATTCATAAATAAAATCTCCAAAAATATTTATATTAAATTTTACTTAAATATACTCCCCAAAAATCATTTATAAACTCTAAATAATCTTTTTTATTTTTATCTGTAGTTTTTTCTAATTTCTTATTTGTTTTATTTTGATAATCTTTAATTTTATTGTATTGAAGTTTGAGTTTTTGTTTATATTTTAATATTTCTTTATTTGACGGATAAAAATCAAAATATTTATTTAAATATTTTAATGTATTTTTATAATCTCTTTTTATTAAATATATTTTAGCGATTTCTTTATAGCATAAGGGCTCTTCAAAATTTTTTATCTCTTTTATTAAAATTTTATATATGCCTTCTATTTTTATATTGCGGGCTTCCTTATTGTTCTTATCATTATAAAGTATAATATCGCATTCATTCACTGCCTTTTTATATTTCTTTTCTTCAAAATATTTATTTGCTAATTCTATTCTATTTTCTATCTTTTCTATATTATGTACAGCATTAATATTCTTTGATATCATTTTTAATTCATTCATAATAAGTATTATTATGTCGTATATAGTAATTTCGCAATTATAATCAAAATTTGATATATTCGCTCCGTATTCATTAATCAAATTAATTTTTATATTATTTAAATCATTTATATTTGATATTTTTATTATAGAATTTATTATATAACTTTCTTCTTTATCTAGTCTTTCTATTTTTTTTATTCCGCTTAATATTGGTATAATATGTTCCTGAATATACATATTATTTTGAGTATTTAGGAAAAGCTTATCGATTAGATTTTGTTTTTCTAATAATTTGCGGTATATATCTATTACTTTTATTTTTTTATTTATATCCATATTAAAATCAAATAATATTGACTTAATCATATATATATTTTCTTTAGTCATACTAGATGAATATGAAGTTTTTGTAAATAAATCATTACTAAGACATATAATTTTTTCTATATCATCCATATCATAATATTTTATATTATCGAATTCTAATACATTTGAAGAAGTCTTAAACTCTAATAATTCTACTTTTTTTTCTAATGAGTCTATTCTATTTGATTCTTCATTGATTTTATTTAAAATTACATTAAATGATTCTCTTATATTGCTGCATATTTTTACCAGTTCTTCTTCAATATTTTTTTCTACATTATTTAGTTTATTATTTATATATATTAATCCTTCATAAGTTATCTTATTCTGCTTAGCTAAATATTCAATCATTTTTAAAGATGCATTTTTTACTATAGCATAATTATAATCTATTTCGCCCCTTATTTTTCTGTTTTGCCCTGTTATAGAATTAAATATATTACCTAAAAAACCTTGCTTTGCTAAAAATTCAGTTCTTGATTTTCCAGCACTTAAAGATGATACAGCTTCTATTATGAGTTCTGTCAATTTTGTTGAATTTTTTTTATATTCTTCTGCATTATTGATTATATATTCTTGTATTATAGTTTTATCTTTTTCATCTATTTCATTTTCATAAGGTATAGCAAAATCCATAATAACTCCAAATTAATATAACTATGACTGAATTATATATACATTTTGACTGTTTTTCAATATATATTATTTTATATAATAGGCTTTTTGTTTATTGCAAATTAATATAGTAATAGTTTTTTATATTATTAAAATTATAAAGATATTAAAGCAGGAAAATGCCGATAAATATAGATTATAAATAAAAAATATATAATTAAGTAAAAAATATATAAATTAAGTAAAAAAATATATAATTTTTGAAAAAATTATTATATTTGCAATATTATTATATTGTGTATATAATAATCATTATTAATAAATATATCCTGTTATATTGAATTTATTTCTTATGTTTTTTATATTGTGTATAAGGATATTTGAGGAGATAAAAAAATATGAAGAAAATATATAGTTTAAGATTTAAAATCCCCATTTTGTTTATAGGTGCAATAGTTTTATCAATATTTCTTAGTGTAGGAACTGTATTATTTTTGAGTATAAAAACTATAGATGATATTGTTGAAAGCGGTTTTAAATCTACATCTGTATCATATAAAAATTTGATTAATTTATGGCTGGAAGATAATAGTTCTTCTATGAATAATTTTGTCACTTCTGAGGCATTAATAAATTTTTTAGCAAATCCTGAAGATGATATTTTAAATACTAGGGCAGAAGATGCTTTAAAATATTTTAAAAATTCTAAAACTTCATTTGTAAATTTCATATTATTGGATTTAAATGGAAGAGCAATATTAGATTCTGAAAATGGAATATTAGGCAATGTAGTTATGGATATTAATGATGAAGGCTGGAAAAAATTTGCTGCAGGAGGCTATAATGACGGAAGAGAAACTAGTATAACTAAATCTGTTGCTACTGGTAATCCTACTTATAGAATGTGGAAAGGTATAAAGGACAGCAGAGGAAATACAATAGCCATATTAAGCGGAAATGTAAATTGGGGGGATTTGATAAATAAATATGTATTAAATGCTCAAATAAATCAGAAAGAAAAAATATCTATAATTGACAGCAGTAAAAAAATACTTGCTCATAATGATAATAGTAAAATTTTAGCTGCAGCAGACAGCTATCTTCCTTATGATGAAATTATAAAAAATAAAAATGGGATTACCCGTTATATAGATAATACAGATAAGCAGAAATATTTAATATCATATCATAATATAGACAATACTGATTGGTATATTATAATAACAATTTTAGAAAATGAATTATACTCTAATATTGGTAAAATTTTATTATTTTCAATATTATTCGGAGCATTAATAATAGTTGTTGTAGCTATTATCATAGTAGGATTTACTAGAAGATTGACATCGCCTCTTAAAGAAGCTTTAAGGCTTGCAAATTTAATATCAAACGGAGATTTAACTTTTGATATAAATAATAAATATATTAAAAGAAGAGATGAGGTTGGAGAACTTATAAGCAGTTTTAATCATATGAAAACTTCTATAAAAAATATTATTGATGTTGCTAATTCAAATGTTGCTTTAACTAAAAGAACTGCCTATTCATTATCATATTCAAATAAAGATTTAGCCAGCAGAACTTTAAGTCAGGCATCGCATTTAGAGAAAACAGCAGAAGCTACAGAAGAAATATCTGCTACTATAAGAAAAACTGCTGATAATGCTGCTATAATTAATGATATGATGATGAATGCAAGAAATGCTGTAGAGGAAGCAGGAAGCATTATTTTAGAAACTGCACAGAATACTAGTCAGGCTTTTGAATATAGTCATAAGATTAGCGGATTAGTAAAGTTTATAGAAGATATAGCATTTCAAACTAATATACTTGCTTTAAATGCATCTGTAGAGGCGGCAAGAGCAGGAGAACAAGGGAGGGGATTTGCTGTTGTAGCTGCTGAAGTGAGAAATTTGGCACAAACAACACAAAGTTCAGTTAATAATATTACTTCATTTATTGTAGAAAGTAATGAAAAAGTAAAGAAAGCAACAGATTCTGCTAATATGTCAAGGACTTTGTTTGAAGATATTGAAAGTAAAATAGAAGAAACTACAAAAGTTATTAATGATATGGCTAATACTACACGCGAGCAGTTAATAGGAATAGATAGTATAAATAATGCTATGTCAAATATGGATTCTCAAACTCAGGAAAATAGCTCATTAGTTGCTTCTATGAATGAATCTTCAAAAGAGCTTGAAAATCAGATGGAAGAATTATCAAATGCTATGTCTTTCTTTAAAGTCGGAGCTAAAAAATTAGAATGGCTTGATCAATATTATACTCATAATAAAACTATAGATAGTCAGCATGTTCAGATAATGGAATATGCTAATAAAGTTCATTCTGCTTTGTATAATGATGTTAAAGAGGAAGTTGATGAGGCATTTAAAGGGGCTATTAATTATACTAAATATCATTTCTCAGAAGAACAGAAGATACAGATGGCTAATAAAGATAAATATAATAAAATTAAAGAACATTTTGAAGAGCATAGAAAATTTGAAAAAGCTATTGATGATAAATATAAAGATTTTAAATCAGGCAGCGATTGGCATAAAGTTGCTATAGATTTTGCTGAGCTTTTAGCACAGCTTTTAATTGAGCATATAGGAGTATGGGATAAGGAATTTGTCAGAGTTGCAGGAATAAAAGATTATTAAAAATTATCTCCAATTAGAACCAAAAGGGGAGCTTTCTATAAGTCTTTTATAGAACAGTTCCCTTATTTTATTTAAAAATTTTTTTGTATCTTCGCTTGAATAATCCGCATAAGTCCATTCTAATTCAGTATATCCTTTTTTCTTTTTATATATAAGAGTTAAATCTGCAAATACTCCTTCTTTTAAATATATTCTATGTGTAAAGTTTTTATTTGTAACTAAAATAAAATTTTCTAATGTCAGTAATGCAGGGTCTATATTAATTTTCCTTTTTCCTTCACTATCTGAATATTCTATCTCTATATTATCAGTAATTTTTTTTACATCGCTTATATAATCTCTTTCTATCATATTTTTGAAAACTATAAATCTTTTATTTAAATATTCTCCCATTTCTTCTTTATAATAAATAGAATGAGAAAATAAATATTCATCGCTTATAACTTCAATTTCTCCAAAATTATTAATAAGTTTTTCCAGTACTGAATTATATATATTATTATCATTATACATTAATGCAGTAATAAGTACGGCTTTTGATTGTTTTAATACTTCACTCATAAATACAATATTATATTATTTTTATTTATATTTCTATAATTATCATTAAAATAATATCTTTTGCTTGATAAAAAATAGATTAATATTTATAATATAAAAAAATAAAAAGGAGTAAATACTATGTCTACGCCTCATATATCTGCCAATAAAGGAGATATTGCAGAAACTATACTTTTACCTGGAGATCCCTTGAGGGCAAAATTTATAGCTGAAAATTTTTTAGAGAATGTTATTCAATACAATTCTGTTAGAAATATGTTAGGATTTACAGGCACATATAATGGCAAGAGAGTTTCTGTTCAGGGTACTGGTATGGGTATGCCTTCCTGCAGTATTTATTCTTATGAGCTTATACATTTTTATGAATGCAGAAATCTGATACGCATCGGAAGTGCAGGTGCTTTATCTGATAAACTTCATATTGGGGATTTGGTTATAGCAATGGGGGCTTGTACTGATTCTAATTATGCTTCTCAGTATGAACTTCCCGGCACTTATGCCCCTATAGCTAGTTATGAATTATTAAAAAATGCTGTAAAAAAATCTGATGAAATGAAGATAAATTATCATGTCGGAAATATAGTTTCATCTGATTTGTTTTATAGTGCTAATAATTCTTCTATGAAATGGGCTAAGATGGGAGTTCTGGCTGTTGAAATGGAGGCGGCTGCATTATATATGAATGCTGCCTATGCGAATGTTAATGCTCTTTGTATTGCTACTATTTCAGATTCTTTGGTTACAGGCGAATCTACTACATCAGAGCAGAGAGAAAAAACTTTTACTAATATGATGGAAGTTGCTTTGTCTTTAGTTTAAAATATTATTTTAAATAAACTCTTGACTTTTTTATAATTATTATATCATAAATTACTATAAAAAACATTATTATTTCAAATAATTTCAAGAGTATTTATGCTTATTATTTTTTATATTATGGAGTATTTTTTCTAATTTAAACAAATATATATTATTAATTTTTTTAGCTGTAAGTAATAGTTTGTTATTTACAGCTTTGAAATAAAAATTATTATTCATTATAAAAATGCATAAATAATTCCTCCAAAGTATAGCTTGCCGAATTAATATCTAATATATTATAATTGCTGAGTTCTTTTATAAAATTATTAACATCATAATTTGCAATAATGACTTTAACAGTATTATTATTCAATTGTAATTTAAAACTGCTTTTATTTTTAAAATTTTCATCATTTTTATTCGTTTTGAAAATCACTTCAAAATTTTTATTTTTTTTAGATTTTAATTTTTCCATATTTTCTATAGCAATAAGTTTCCCGTCTTTTAATACAGCAGTTCTATCGCAAGTCTTTTCTATTTCCTAAAATATATGAGAAGACATAAAAACAGCAGCTCCATTATTTTTTTCATTTATAATAAAATCAATAAACTTTTTCTGCATCAAAGTATCAAGTTCGCTTATAGTATAACAACTTCAGCCTCATTCATAAATGCAATACTATAGCTGTTTTCCTATTTATTACTTAAATATTTTTAATGAAATACTAGTATTTGTATTAAATTATAAATCTACATATAAAAATTATATACTAAAAAATATTTGCGATAATAAAATACAGTGCCTCATATTATACTTTATCAGGAGTTAGCTAAAATAAATAATGTTAGGGTTTCAGAAAATTATTTTAACTTATATTGCTGTATAGATATGAGGCATATAAAAAAATTATAAAAAAGATAGAGTAATCCATAATATGTTTAAGTCGTGACAAATTTAAGAGATTGTCGATTGTCGATTGTCGATTGTCGATTGTCGATTGTCGATTGTCGATTGTCGATTGTCGATTGTCGATTGTCGATTGTCGATTGTCGATTGTCGATTGTA
>NZ_CAJTQJ010000009.1:0-7341 GCF_910578695.1 uncultured Brachyspira sp. | reverse complement strand
GATTGTCGATTGTCGATTGTCGATTGTCGATTGTCGATTGTCGATTGTCGATTGTAATATTCGCATAATATATGGTATTATAACATATTAACTATACTTTGTCAATACAAAAAAATGGGTAATTATATACAAAATTATATTTTATCATTTATAATAGTCATATGTATATGATCTTCCCATTTGCCGTTAATTTTTAAATATTTTTTAGCAAGACCTTCATATTCAAATCCAAGTCTTTTTACTAATTCTAATGAAAGCTTGTTATGAGGCATTATATTAGCTTCTATTCTATGAAGCTTAAGCTCTTCAAATACTATCATAACAGCAGTATGCAAAGCTTCTGTCATATAACCTTTATGCTGTTCTTTTTCATCTAATTTATAACCTACAGTAGCTGATAAAAAAACACCTCTGTAAATATTTACAAAATTAATCATACCTATTATCTTTTTTTTATCTTCTTTTTTATAAATCCAGAATTTAAGCATTTTTGAAGATTTTATTTCTTCAAGCTCCATTTTTATAATATTTTTATGAGTATTAATTTTATAAAAAAGTTCAGATCTTTCAGGATCAAAATATTTAAAAAAATTTTTATTTCTAGCATAAAAATCAACTATTTCACCTGCCATATTTATATTAGGCTGAACTAGAAAAAGTCTGTCTGTTTTATAAGATTCTTTAAGCATAGAAAATAACCTTATTTAATTATAATCTTAGAATCTAATATATCAAAACCTTCATGCTTTAATAAATATTCTTTTTTATAAAGTCCTCCTGCATATCCTGTAAGCTTCTTATTTACACCTACAACTCTATGACATGGTATTATAATAGCTATATTATTTTTTCCCTCTGCCATACCTACAGCCCTTGATATACTGCCTTTTTTATATGAAACATTTCTTGCTATATCAGAATAAGTAAGAACTTTTCCAAAAGGTATTTTTGAAGTTTCTATCCATACATTATATTGAAAATCTGTACCATATACCGCTAAAGGAAGAGAAAACTTTTTTAAACTATTTGAAAAATAATTATCCAATTCTTTTTTTGCTTTTTTTATTATAGAAGGCTCTTCATCTTTAATAATAGTATGATTATCATTCAAATTAAACTCTAATGAAGTAATATACTGATAATTATCATCAGAAGTAATTATCAAATCTCCGATAGGACTTTTATAAATATAGGCTTTGTTAAAATTTATTTTTTTGTCAAATCTAATAATTTTCATAATCTAACCTTCTTAAGGTTAATAAGAGGACATGAAATATATAAAGCTTCAATAGATTCAGGATTCACGGCAGCAGAAGCATATTCAAGCACATTCACGCTAACCAAATATTCAGCATCAATAGAAGCCACATATTCTGCAGTATCTCTTGCCGTATGAAACACGCAGTAATCAAGTGAAACGCCTACAAAATCAAGTATTAAAGTTTCTTTATTCTCTCTTGCCGCATCTATAAACTCTTTATGCATATAAGAAAATCCTGAGTTCCCCTCATCATCAGGATCAACTCCCTTTTGAACATATATATAATCCCTTTTCTTTCTAAGCCCGTCAACTATAGCAGAACCATAAGTTCTAGCAACACAATGACGGGGCCATAAAGTAATTATTTCCTCATCTCCTGTATCCTGATCTATAACTTTTATTTTTGAAAAAGGCTCTTTTTCATGAGTTGAGGCAAAAGATATATGATTGGAAGGATGCCAATCCTGAGTTGCAATTATAGCATCATACTCTCCGTTTTTTATAAGATCATTTATAATAGGCACAAGTTTAACTGCACCCTTAACAGCCATAGGACCGCCATCCATATAGTCATTTTGCATATCTACTATCGTAAGTATCTTTATTTTACTCATAACCAAAGTCCATTAATATTTAGGAAATTTTATTAAGCCCTATACTCTCTTGTATAGGAATAAGTGCTTCTATAGTTTCTTTTATAAGTTCATCTATATTAATCCCCAGCATTTCAGCACCCTTATTTATAACAGTTCTATCTACTTTTGCAGCAAATGCTTTATCTTTTAATTTCTTTTTTACAGATTTTACTTCCATATCTTCCAAACTCTTTGAAGGTCTTACCAAAGCACATGCAGTAATAAAACCGGAAAGCTCATCAACTGCATATAAAGTCTTTTCCATATTGCTTAAAGGCTCAATATCAGTACATATACCATAACCATGACTTTGAATAGCCCTTATAAAACTATCAGGAAGTCCTTCTTTTTCAAGTATCTCTTTTACTTTAAAGCAATGTTCATCAGGATACTTCTCATAATCCATATCATGCAAAAGCCCTATCATACCCCACTCTTCTTCATCTTCTCCGTTTTTTCTTGCAAAATATCTCATAACTGCCTCTACGGATAATGCATGCTTAAATAATGAATACTCATCATTATATTTTTTGAACAATTCAACAGCTTTATCTCTTTCTATGCTTGACATTTTAAAACCTCCGAATATCATCATAAGTATATATTATATTTTTCTATTTTTCAATATTTTAATTCTTATATTTATACAAGAATATATAAAAAAATTATAATAAAAATAAATATAAAAACGATGATTATAATGTATTAGTATACATAATACCAATTTATTAACAAAACGGAAATAATATGAAAAAAATCATAATAATGACATTATTTATAAACATTATTACTCTCTATGCATTAACAGAAAATGAAAATAAAATGATAAATGCTGTAAAGATAGGAGATACAAGAACTATACAAGCCCTATTATCGCAAAATATAAACCCAAATATAAAAGATGAAAGAGGATTCTCGCTTATACATATAGCTGCAGAAAATAATCAAACTGCTTCTATAAATGTACTCAAAAATTCTCCGTATACTGATTTAAATGTACTTTTGGAAAGCAATACAAAAATAAAAAATAGTAATCATTATATAGACGGTTCATATTATTCTGCTATGGATATTGCTGCTGTAAATAAAAATTTTGAAAGTGTAAAATTATTAATAGAGTCAGGGGCAAATATTAATTTTCAAATGAAAGAAAAACCAAGAAGCGAGTTTTTAGCCTCCGAATATGCCAATCCTAAAATATTAGAACTTTACCTTCATAAAAATATTTATCTTCTTATGAACAGCGAGGATGTTGTATCATTAATAAAATATGCAAGTATTGGAAATAATGCAGAAAACATAAATTATTTAGTTAGAAATTTAGGCATAGATGTAGATACTAAAGATACAAATACTATGCTTCATTATGCTGTAGGGAATGGCTCCATAGATGCAGCAAATGAACTTATAAAATTAGGAGCAGATATAAATAATACAAATGCAAATTTTCAAACTTCTTTGCATTATGTAATAGAAAATAATTCAAATAAATTACTTGAAAGCGTTAATCTGCTTTTATACAAAAATGCTGAACCTAATATAAAAGATAAAGATGGAAATACTCCATTGCATTTAGCTGTAATGAATGCCGGCAAATCAGAAAATGAATATATAGAAGTTATAAATATGCTGATAAAATATAATGCGGATGTTAATATATTAAATAATAAAAATCAATTAGCTTTAAATATAGCAGTAAAAAATAATAATACCGAAATATCAAATATTTTAATAAATGCAAAGTCAAAATTAAATAATAAAGATAATGGATATGCTCCTATTCATATAGCTGTAAAAAATAATAATATATTTATAGCTGATAGTTTATTATCAAATAATGCTGATGTTAATATAGAAGATGAAAGAGGATATACTCCATTAGCTTTAGCAGTAGAAAATAATAATATTGAAATGTGCAGAAAACTTATAAGAAATAATGCAGTTATAGATAAAAATGCAGTAGATTTAGCAATAAAAATAAACAATAAAGAAATAAAAAAGTTATTAGGATTAGAGGAAGTAAATTAAAAGTAAATTAATTATATATTATTTAACTAATCTTAAAATAATATTATCTTACAGCACCATACTTTATTAATATATCAGCCATTTTATAATTTTTATTTTCTTCCGCCATAGTTAATGCTGTTTTATTATGATTATTTCTTTTATTTATATCCGCACCATTTTCTATAAATATTTTAACCAAATTTCTATAATCTAATATAGAAGCATACATTAAAGCATTATATCCGTGAATATCCTGAATATCAATATCAGCATTCAAATAAATAAAAGTATTAATAATATTAATATCTGCTTTATATAAAACATTATACATCAATGCAGTTTTTCCGTCTAAATTCTGAGCATTAATATCAGCACCAGAATCATACAGTAATTTTATAATATTAATATCTCTGCATGATGCATACATCAAAGCAGTAGATTTATAATTATCTGCTATATTAACATCGGCATTATACAATATAAGCATTTGTATAATATCAAAATCACAATTAAGGCATGCATATATTAAAGCAGTTTTTCCGCTGTCATTTTGAATATTCGGGTCGGCATTATTTTTTAAAAGCAATTCTAATATATAAATATTATTATTAAATACTGCATGCATTAAAGGAGTAATACCATATCTGTCTTTAATATCAATATTAACATCTTCACTATTAAGAATATTTCTAACTGATATAATATCGGATTTCTCAGCTGCTGTAAGTAAATCATTCTCTTTTTGAGTAAAAGAATATATAATATTATAGAATGTACTGATAAAAATTATAATAAATACAGCCTTCATAATTTATAATTCTATTATTAAATAAAAATATATCAAGAAGCAAATTATAATAACTTCTAAAAATATAAATAATATTTCATTAAATAAAAGACCTGACTATGCATAGAAAAAAATACATAATCAAGTCTTTATATTTTATCAAAAATTATTAATTATCTTTTAGCCTGTTCATACTGTCTAGGAAACGGCACATCAATACCCAAAGTTCTAGCAGCCTGAAGTGCCCAATAAGGATTTCTCAAAAGCTCTCTTCCAATATATACAGCATCAGCAGCTCCATTTCTAATTATCATATTAGCCATTTTAGGGTCAGTTAAAAGTCCTCCGCCTATACAAGGCACTTTCATATGCTGCTTTAATTCTCTGCAGAAAGGAATTTGATAGCCTTCATAAGGAATGATTTTTCCGTCGGAAGTTACAGCACCTGTACTGACATTAATAGAATCAAATAATTTATCTTCTTCTAAAGGCTTTAACATTTCAACAAAATCTTTTACAGTATTTCCGCCTTCTTTCCAATCATAAGAAGATATCCTTATTTGTATAGGATAATCTTTTCCTAATGTATCTCTGACTTTTCTCAAAATCTCTTCTAAAATTTTAGCTCTGTTTTTACCGTATTCATCTGTTCTTTTATTAGATAATGGAGATAAAAAAGTAGAAATTAAATAACCATGAGCAGCATGAAGTTCTATAATATCAAATCCTGCTTTTTTAGCTCTCAAAGCAGCCTTAACAAATGCATCAATAACTTCATTAATATCATCTTGAGTCATTTCAACAGGAGTTCTATATTTATCATTAAATGCTATAGCACTAGGGGCATAAATTTTATCAATTTTTACAGACTCGCATTTTCTTCCTGCATGTACAATCTGTATCCCGGCTGCAGCACCATTGCTTTTAATAGCATTAACTAATTTGCTTAAACCATCAATATATTTATCGTCCCATATTGCTAAGTCTTCATCTGTAATAGAACTTACATAAGGAAGTACTCCTGTAGCTTCAACAATAACTAAACCTGTTCCGCCTAATGCTCTTGCGGCATAATGCTGTAAATGCCAATCATTAACAAATCCATCTTCAGCACTATACTGATCCATAGGAGGCATTACTATACGGTTTTTTATCTCAAGGCTGCCTATTTTTAAAGGTGTAAAAAGATTGCTTTTTTCTGATTTCATAAAATAACTCCTTAATTATAATATTTTATAATACTATATAGTATATACATATAAAAATATATTTCAATTTCACAATATAATTAATTTAAAGTTATACTATTTTAAATTAAATGTGAATATAAAAAATAATACATTTTATACATTTATTTTTTATAATTTTAATATTATATCTATACTCATTTTAAGTAAAATATTTTTGTATTATTATAGAATTATAGAATATTTAAATACTAAAATTAATCATAATAAAAGCATATAAAATTTGACTATTTAAATTTATTATAGCATAAACAAATTAATTAAATTATTAAGAATATAATTATTAAATAAATAATAAATGCTTATATAAGCTATAAAGAATATAAAAATAATATAAATACTAATTAATCAAATGACATGCACATAAATGTCTGTTTCCAATATATTTTAATAGAGGCTCTTCATTTTTGCATTTATCTATTCTTTCTTTGCATCTGTCATAGAACATACAGCCTTTCGGAGGATTTATCAAATCAGGAGGAGTGCCTTCTATAAACTCTAATTTTTCAGCAGATTTATTTAATCTTGGGGTTGCTGCTAAAAGTCTTTTTGTATAAGGGTGTTTCGCATTTTTATATATGCCTTCATTACTTGCAATCTCATAAATCTTTCCGCCGTACATTACACATACTCTGTCAGAAATCTCAGCTTCTAATGCTAAATCATGAGTTATAAAAATAAATGATAAATCAAAATCTCTTTTCAGTTTTTTTAATAAATTTATAATCTGTGCTTGTACTATAACATCCAATGCAGTGGTAGGCTCATCAAGTATAATAAGTTTAGGTTTTAAAAATAAAGCTGCTGCTATAACTACCCTTTGCTTCATTCCTCCAGAAAGCTCATGCGGATATCTTTTAGCTACGCTGCTGTGAAGTCCGACATACTCTAAATACTCTTCTATAAGTTGATATGCATCCGTTTTTTTCATAACAGTATGTCTGTTAATAGTTTCTATCATTTGATCTTCTATTGTATATACAGGAGTAAGAGAATTCATAGCACCCTGAAAAACCATAGATATTTTATTCCATCTGATATTTTTTCTTATATACTCTTCTTTGAGAGGAATAATATCCTCATTATCAAGTATAATTTTTCCTCCCTCATATTTACCCGGAATTGACGGCATTCTTAAAAGCGATGTACCAAGACTAGTTTTGCCGCAGCCTGACTCCCCTGCTATGCCTAAAGTTTCGCCTTTTTTTATTTCAAAGCTGATATCATTAATAGCCTTTACCAATCCCTTAGAAGTATGATAGTACATCTTCAAATTTTCTACCTGAAGTATATTTTCCATAAGTATTTCCGATTAAAAAATAAATATATTATGTTAATTATAATATAATATTGGGGCTGTCCTAGATAACTAAAAAAGCTCCTTTTTTGCTAAATTATATA
>NZ_CAJTQJ010000008.1:19366-73871 GCF_910578695.1 uncultured Brachyspira sp. | reverse complement strand
GTTGACTGTTGACTGTTGACTGTTGACTGTTGACTGTTGACTGTTGACTGTTGACTGTTGACTGTTGACTTTCATAATATAAAATACCCTAATTATAACTTTATACTACAATATATCAAAACTGCAAGTTTTGCAACTAAATATAAATATTAAACAAAAAACTTTTTATATATTACTAACTATCATAAAGTGCAGTTGAGTAGTATATGAATAAAGTTTGCATATAATGAGTGTATATATTTCTTTTTGTTATTTACAAACTTATTTAAAAGCTCTTTAATTCTATGATTTTTATTTATTATTTTTTCTAAAATATTTTTAATGATAATAAATGCATTTACTTATAAAATAGCAAGGAAAAATTTAAATTAAATATTCAATAATAAAACAAACAAAAAAGGCAGCCATTATTCACAGCTGCCCTTTTATATTCAAACAATTATTATTTTTTTATACATTATCTCACAGCCTCAGCACAACGGGAACATAACTCCTTATGCTTATCTCCCACACTGTCATAATGCCCCCAGCAGCGAGCACACTTCTCATGACTAGCTTTCTCTGTCTTAACAAAAGAAACTCCGCCCTCTATAAATGTATCGTCCTTGCTGTCGGAAAGCGTCACTTTACTTACAATAAATATCTCATTTAAATACTTTTCATATTTAGCAAGCAAGTCTTTAGTCGATGATTCTTTAGTACATATTGTTATATAAGCCTCTAAAGATTTACCTATAGTATTATTATCTCTAGCCCTCTCAAGCGATAATAATACATCATCTCGTACTTTAAGAAGCAAAGCCCATTCTTTTTCTAAATCTAAATCGATTAAATTATCATCTGATTTAGGATATAATTCTAAATGTACAGAAGAAGCATTTTCTCCTTTGTAGTATCCCCAAACCTCATCAGTAGTGAAAGGAAGCACAGGAGCTATAAGCCTAACTAATACATCTAATATTTCAGTAAGTACAGTCTGAGCACTTCTTCTTGAGAGAGAATCTTTTCTATCACAGTATAATCTGTCTTTTATAATGTCGAAGTAAGTAGCAGAAAGCTCAACAACACAGTAATTTATAAGCCTTTGATAAAATAAATGAAACTCATAACTATCGCAAGCCTTCTCGGCAACCTTGATAAAACTATGAAGTCTTGATAAAGCATATCTGTCTGCAGGAAGCAATTCTTTAATATCAACTTTATCATTGCTGAAATTAAAATCAGAAATATTTCCAAGCAAATATCTGAAAGTATTTCTTATTTTTCTGTAATTGTCAGCAATAGCTTTCATCATATTATCACCCACACGGGCATTATGCGTAAAATCCTCGCTTATACACCAAAGCCTTAATATATCAGCACCATATTTATCTATAACTTCTAAAGGCGAAACCACATTGCCTGCACTTTTATGCATAGCCCTGCCCTGCTCATCTAAAGTCCAGCCATGAGTTATAAGCTCTTTATACGGCGGTATTCCCCTTATAGCCATAGAAGGCCAAATTGCAGCTTGAAACCAGCCTCTGTATTGATCGCCTCCCTCCAAATATATATCAACAGGAAAATTTCCTTCTAAATCTTTATTAGTTTTCTGTACTGCAAAAGATGATACACCAGAATCAAACCAAACATCCAAAATATCTTCTTCTTTGCCGAAATCAGTACAGCCGCATTCACATTCAGTACTTTCAGGAAGTAAATCTTTAGGCTCTAATTCAAACCATACATCTATTCCTTTAGTTTTTACTATATCAGCAAAATGCTTAACAGACTCGGCAGTAAGCAGAGTTTTGCCGCAGTTTTTGCAATAAAAAGCAGGTATAGGAACTCCCCAAGAACGCTGCCTTGATAAGCACCAATCAGGACGATTTTCAAGCATATTTTTCATTCTTTCATGTCCCCAAGAAGGATACCATTTAATATTATTCAAAGATTCAACCGTTCTTTTATCAATATTATTATGCTTCATATTCATAAACCATTGAGATGTAGCTCTGAATATTAAAGGATTTTTACATCTCCAGCATATAGGATAACTATGCACAACTTTTTCTTTATAAAATAATGAACCATTATTTTCAAGTATTTCTACTATTTTAGGATTAGCATCTCTTACTTTCACATTCTGCATTTCTGGAAACTCGCTTGTATATCTGCCCTCTTTATCCACAGGACAATATATATCAAGTCCGTAATTAACACCTGTCTGATAGTCTTCCATACCATGACCTGGTGCAGTATGAACGATACCTGTACCAGCAGAAGCCTCAACATAATCGGCAAATACTACAGCAGATTTCCTATTTTTTATAAAAGGATGTGCTATTTCTAATTTTTCAATATCTTGAATAGTTATAGGAATAATATCTCTGCCTTCTGCTTTCATATCCTTTTTAGATAAAACAGTATCAATTAAAGAAACTGTCATTATTGCATATCTTCCGTCTATTTCAACTGCTGCATATTCCAAATCTCTATTAAAAGCACAAGCCATATTTGAAGGCAGCGTCCAAGGAGTAGTAGTCCATATCATAACATCAGTATTGCCGTCTAATTTATCATTTATTTTATTTAATACAGGAAATCTTACATAAACGCTTGTAGAAGTATGATTATCATCGTACTCTATTTCAGCAGCAGCCAATGCAGTTTCACAGTCAATACACCAATGAATAGTTCTTAATCCCTTATATATATATCCTTTCTCTACCAACTGTGCAAATACTTCAACTATTTCAGATTCATATTCAGGCGACATAGTAAGATAAGGATTTTCCCAATCGCCCATTACGCCGAGTCTTTTGAACTCTTTTCTTTGAATATCAATATATTTCTGAGCATAGGCACGGCATTTTTTTCTCATTATAAACTTAGAAGTTTCTTTATATTTATCTCCCAAATTCTCCTGCACCTTTAATTCTATAGGCATACCATGACAATCCCAGCCTGGAACATAAGGAGAATCGAAACCTTTAGCAGATTTATATCTTACAATAATATCTTTAATAATTTTATTTAATGATGTTCCAATATGAATATCTCCATTCGCATAAGGCGGTCCATCATGTAAAATACATTTAGGAGCACCTTTTCTTAATTCTCTAAGCTTATGATAAAGTTTTTCTTCGTCCCATTTTTTTATTATTTTGGGCTCTTTTTCCTTCAAACCTGCCTTCATAGGAAAAGCAGTTTTAGGCAAATTGATAGTAGAACTATAATCCATCTTATTTTTGCTCCATTTTTTTATTTTATAAAGATATTCAATTCTATACTATAAGCAGAAATTTTACAAGTTTTTATTTTATACTAATCTGCAAATACATTGACAAAAATAGTAATAAATATATATTATAAAAATAATATAACGAGGAATAAATGTTTAATAAATTAATTAAAGAAATACATAAATATGAAAAATTAACATTTGATGAAATATCCGAAAAACTAGAAGATATTATTTTTAATACAAATAATTTTTTAGATATAATATATAATATAAGAATAATACCAGAGTCAATAGGACATGATACTACAGAAGAAAAAATTTTTTCAAAGTTATCTGATATAGTTTTGGCTAGAGCCTTTAGGGAAATAGGTCTTAATTCTTATGTTTTTAAAAAAAGAGGAAACTCAGCAGATGTACATGCAGAATCTAAAATACATAAATATTCTTTAGTAGCAGATGCTAAATCTTTTAGAATGAGCAGAACCGCTAAAAATCAAAAAGATTTTAAAATTAATGCTCTTTCTAATTGGAAAGTAAAAGAAGACTATTCTATTTTATGTTCTCCATATTTCCAATACCCTAGAAAAAAAAGCCAAATTTATAAACAATCATTAGAAAAAAATGTATGTTTACTAAGTTGGGAACATTTAATATTTTTAATAGAGAATAAAATTAAGGAAAATAAATTTATAAATTTGGAAAATATATGGAATTTTGGAAATTTATATTCAGAAAAAATTTCATTGAAAGATAGTGAAAATAATTTTTTTGATAATTTTAATAAAGAATTTTGCAGCACTATAAATATAGATGATGACAACTTTAATGATACATTAATTAATCAAATTACTATAATAAAAAACAGATCAATAAAAGAAAAATTATATTTAGAGAAAGAAATAAATATAATAAAAAACTATACCAAAGAACAAGCAATATCTGAATTGCTCAAATCTCAAAAATTAGAAGATAGAATTAAGCATATAGATGATTTTATTAAAAAGGTTAAATTATGACTATTATAGATAAAATAATATGCGGTGATTCAATAGAGATAATGAAAACTATCGATAGCGAAACTATACATGCTATTATATCAGATATACCTTATGGAATATCTTATGAAGATTGGGATATATTACATAATAATTCAAATTCTGCTTTAGGCGGAACTTCAAATGCTCAAATAGAAATGGGTACTTTATTTAAAAGGAGAGGAAAGCCTTTAAATGGCTGGAGTGAGGCAGATAAAAAAATACCTTTAGAATATCAAGAATGGTGCTCTTCTTGGGCTTCAGATTGGCTTAGAGTTTTAAAATCTGGAGCAAGCTGTTTTATTTTTGCTGGAAGAAGATATGCTCATAGATGTATAGTAGCACTTGAAGATGCAGGCTTCACATTTAAAGATATGCTCGCTTGGGAAAAGAATTTTGCTGCATCTAAAGCTCAAAGACTCTCTGCTATATATGAAAGAAGAAATGATACTGAAAATTATGAAAAATGGAAAGGCTGGAGAGTTGCTAATTTAAGACCAATGTTTGAACCTATATTATGGTTTCAAAAACCGTATAAAATAGGCTCTACAATAGCAGATAATGTAATAAATAATGATGTTGGTGCTTGGAATGAGGACGCAATAAAAAAATATTGTATAAATCATAAAGGTAATAATTTTTATGACAATATAATAAAAGTAGATACAACAAAATACGATTCTGGTATGCATGTTAATCAAAAACCTGTAAAGTTAATGGAATTATTAATATCATTGGTAACAAAAGAAAATGCTATTATTTTAGATCCTTTCGTAGGTTCTGGAACAACTTGCGTAGCCGCTAAAAATACAAATAGGTATTATATAGGTATAGACATTGATGCTAACAATACAAATACAGCAAATAAAAGATTATTAGATGAATGCTGTCAATTTGATTTAAATTTATAAAGTCATATTTGAATTCTTCTGCCATTTATTTGATTTTAAATAATACATACTAAAAAAAGTATTAATTATATAGCATATACCCATAGAAAACCATATACCTACAAGCTCAAAATGAGGCGATAATGCATAAGCTAAAATAGTTCTTAGAATTAATGTTGTTGATGTTGTAAAAGCCATTATAACTATAGTTTTTCCAGCTCCGTTTATAACACCATTACATACAAACATTATAGAATAAAAAATAAATATAGGCATTATAGTATAAATATAGCTTCTTGCATATTCAAAAACCTGCATATCTTTTGTAAACATTCTTATGAGAAGATAAGGATTAGTAATTGAAAATATACTCATAATAGAAGAGATTATAAGCCCTATGATAATTCCGCTTTTTAGAATTTCTTTTACTCTATCTAATTTTTTAGCCCCGATATTCTGTGCAGACATTGTCATAACAGCATTTCCCAAAGCACCCATAGGCATAATAAAAAGAGATTCTACTCTATTTACTATTGCAACAGTTGCACTCGCAGCATCTCCGAAACTGCTTATAAGTCTGGTTATTACAAGCCAGCCGAAAGCTACTATAAATTGATTAAATGAAATTGGTACTCCTAATTTGAGTATTTTTTTAGTCATTTTTAAATCAAATGTAAATATAAAAGGATTGATTTTTATAAAGCTGTTTTTTATTCTAAGATAAGTTATGCTTATTAATACTGAAGTAAATTGAGAAATTACCGTAGCAATAGCAGCACCCTGAAGCCCCATTGCAGGTATTATCCAAAAACCTTTTATAAGTATAGGGTCTAACATTATATTAAGTAATGAAGATATTATTAAAAATATTAATGGTCTTACTGTATCGCCTACAGCTCTTAATATGGAAGAAATAAAAAAGTAAGTATAAGCAAAAGGCATACCCAAAATAGATATTCTCAAATATATTAATGCCATATCCATAGCATTTTTAGGAGTTTCCATCATTATTAATATATTTTTTGAAAATATTAACATTAAAGAACCTACAGAAATTAATATTATAACTCCCAAAGTTGTGGATACCTTTATAACATAGCTTACAGTATCATAATCTTTAGACCCATAATATTGAGAAACTATAACGCCATTAGCCATATTAACACCAAAAGCAAAAGAACCCATTATAAGCATTATTGGAAAACTTACAGCGACTGCAGAAAGTCCAAGCGGTCCTATAATATTGCCTATCCAAATACTATCTGCTATATTATATACAACATTAAGCATATTAGAAAGCAATATAGGTATAAGCAATTTTAATAATGCGGGAACAACTTTTGCTTCTGTAAGATCTGTTCCTATATGATTAGCCATTTATATTTTTAACACCTATTATTTAACTAAACTTATTATCATATTATAAACTAAATAATAATTAATTGAATAGTAATAAATAATTTGTCATATTAATTTTTTAAATGCTTGAAATTCTTTTTATATAAAAATCAGTACTGGATAATACTTATATTCTAAATAATTAAAAAAACTTATAATTAATACTCAAAATAAATAAGAAAGTTAAAGTTTGACTTTCATTTTATTAAATATTAGGATAATATTATTTTCATTTACAAATACAAATATATATTTGAGTATATTTATATATAAAAATTAATCAGAAGGAATTTTAAAATGAATAAAAAATTTTTAATCCTATTATTACTAATAATATTATTAATAAACTGCAAAAGCAAACAAGACCCAAAAGGCATAGAACAGTATAACGGGAATTATTATGCATCAGGAAAAATAGAAGTTAATGGCAAAGATAATACTTTATGGATATCAATAAAAGATTGTACATTTGGAGCAGCTTTTAGCGATAATACTAATAAACCTGCATTTAATCAAAGTGATTATATGGATGTAACAGGTTCAGGCACTGATTATAATTTTCAAGATTATGCTTTTAAAGGAACATTAAGATTTAGTTCTGATGGTTCTTCTGTTACGGTTAAATATGAAAAATGCCAAGACTCTAACTTAACAAATAAATATATTAAATGTTATAAAAAATAATCAATTATATTTTTAATTAAACGGCTTTTACTCAAAGTTTTTTATTTTATTAATATAATATTATCAATATTTTTTTATTTCAGTATTTATTTAAAAAATAAAATCCGTTTCTAATAATAAGGCTTTGAAATGTTTGCAAAATATATATTTAGTATTATAAATAAAATTAAAAAAAATTAATCACAAAAAATATTTGCATTTTTTTATTGATTTACAAACCGCAAATAATATTCATAATGCAAATAAAAAAAGCATGCATAAATTAATATGCATGCCTATAAAATATAATTATTAATTTTAATCTCTGTTTCTTACTTTAGCTAAAAGTTTTAGTATTTCCAAATAAAGCCATACCAAAGTAACAAGAAGCCCAAAAGCAGCATACCACTCAAAATATTTAGGCATATTATATTCTTCGCCTTTCTCCATAAAATCAAAATCCAAAAGAAGATTGAAAGAAGCAATAAGAACTATTACAATGCTTATACCAATACTCAAAGGACTTGAACCATATAAAAAAGGCACTCTCATACCAAAGAATGACATTATAAAATTAATTAAATATACAATGCCTATGCATAATGTAGATACAGTTATTACACTTCTTAATTTATCAGTTACTCTTATTATTCTAAATCTGTATAATATCAGCATTATAAACAAATCTAAAAATGTAAGAAATACAGCCTGCACAACTATGCCTTCATAAACAGCATTAAAAATATAAGAAACAGCCCCAATAGCAACACCTTCAAGTATAGCATAAAGTATAGAAAAAACTTTAGCCAATTCTTTTTTAAAAGTCATTATTAAAGCTAAAACAAAAGCACCAATAGATGAAACTAATGCTGCAGGATAAAGCATATCTGGTCTTTTTGCTAAAACAAAAAATACACTCACCATAGCAGAAAGCATTAATATTAATGTAAGCATTATTGATTTGTTTATTGCTCCATTAAGAGTCATTGTACCTTCATTTTCATTTCTAAGCTCATAATCAAATGCTTTTTCTTGTAAAACAGGATTTGCCATAATTTTTTAAACCTCCAAAATTATTTTCATTAGCCAATTATTATATAATAATTTATATAATAATACAACTATTATAATTCATAAATTATTGTTAATATAATTCCTGTCATCATCATAAATATAAGATACTCACAAGTTTTTTATTTTATTGCTAGCTATAAACTTTTTTATTACTGATAATAAAAATTGTTTTTATTATTGCCGACGAAGTATGCCTTTGGCGTCTGCTTAGTTAAATATAATTTATAAACTGCTCATTTATCGCTTTAAAATTAATTTGCTCTGCAATTCTTACGAATATCAGGCACTCATAATTTTTATATTTAGTCTTCAAGCATTTAAAAAATTATTAGTTTTTATTATCGCTTTAAAAAATTTTATTTAATTCAATAATCCCAAAGCATAATATTTCTATTATGTATATATTAGTATATCAAAAAAAATATTTAAGTAAATAAAAATACTTCTGTAATTATTGCTGATAAAAAAATTATATTTGAAAAAATGATTAAACTGTAATAGAATATATAAAAACTTTAGGATTATTTTATGAATTATATAAAAAATATAGTAAGTATTAATGATATTAAAGAGAGAAGAAAAATCTTAAAAGATAAATATTTTCAGGATTCTATATACTGTACTACGGCAGAAGATTTTTCTAATGGACTAAATAATGTAGAAGTTGTAAAATCAATGCTTGATGCAGGCATAAAGATAATACAGTATAGAGAAAAAGATAATCCTAATAAATATATGCGTGAAAAATATGATGAATGTTTAAAGATTAGAGAACTTACAAAAGAATATAAGGCTTTATTTATAATAGATGATTATGCTGACTTAGCTATTGCTGTCGAAGCTGACGGAGTTCATATAGGGCAGAAAGATATGCCTATAGAGGCAGTAAGAAAAATAGTAGGATATGATAAAATTATAGGGCTTTCTACTACGAATGAAAAAGAAGCTATTGAGGCTGTTAATACCTCTGCAGACTATATAGGCATAGGTCCTATATTTCCTACTAATACTAAACCAGATGCTAATAAAGCTGCTGGAATTAATTATCTTGATTATGTAGTTAAAAATTTGGATATTCCTTTTGTCTGTATAGGAGGCATAAAATTAAATAATATGGATATTCTTATAGAACATAAGGCTATGAGTTTATGCATGATTACAGAAATAGTATCTTCTGAGGATATAAAATCTAAATGCGAACTTCTAATAAAAAAAATGAAAAGATTATAAAATCTCTTATTTTTTCTGCTTTTATAATATTATCTTTTACTTTTGTTTTAAAAACTTCTGATTTTAAAAGCAGTAAGCATAATAAGAATAGTAAATATAATAATAAAGATTTATTCATTGATTCAAAGTCTGTAATAAGTATGATAAATAATAATAAAACAAGCATTATTTATGATTATATAAAAAACAGAGATGAAGTTTATGTTTATAATTATTTTCTAAAGATTAAAAACGAAGATAAAAAATATATAAATACTTATTTTCCAAGCGTAAAATATATCGGAAGTTTTAGATTTTTTATTTATACTCTGCTTTTTAAAAATAGTATTATGTTTTATACAAGCGATGATAAGCTTGCAGATAAATTAAAGTTTTTTAATGCTCATTACTGCAGAGTAATTCTTAGTATAAATGATATAAAAAGCGAAGAATATTTAACTTTGAGAGATATTAATAATGCAAAAATCTTCTTATCATTAACAAATAAAGACTTTTATAAAATAGATTCTAATTATAATAAAGAGCTGTCAAAATATTTAGTTTCCCTTAATAAAGATTTTATAAATGTAATAGACGGAGATACTATAAAATACAAAGACAATTATTACAGATTCATAGGGCTTGATGCACCTGAACTTAAGCAAGATTATGGGAGCAATGTAAAAAACTATGTTGAAGAAAAAATAAAAAATGCATCAAGTATTAATATGCTTATAAGTTCTTATGATATTTTCGGACGAATTTTATGTCATTTATTTATAGATGATATTCCATTAGCATATTTTATGATGAAAGATAAGCAGGCAAAAGAAACAATAATGAAATACGGAGATAACGGATTTATAAATATAGCAAGCAATATAGTTTATTTATCAAAATTTCAAGGCAGACGCCCATTCACAGACCCTGCAAAATTTAGAAGCGAGAACAGATGATAATTTTTTTAATTAAAAAATAACAGAACCTAATTTTAATAAAGTTAAGCTCTGTTATTATATTTTATGCAGTTAAATTAAATTTTTTCAAATCATCATCAGCATTCGTTATTATATTTATACCAAATTTTGAAACTAATATATTAACTACATTAGGCGATAAGAATCCTGGTACAGTAGGTCCAAGATGTATATTTTTAACTCCTAAATATAGAAGCGAAAGTAAAACTATTACAGCTTTCTGTTCATACCAAGCTATATTATAAACTATAGGTAAATCATTAATATCATCTAAACCAAATAAATCTTTAAGTCCCAAAGCAATAACCGCCAATGAATAAGAATCGTTACATTGTCCTGCATCTAATACTCTAGGTATTCCATTAATATCTCCTAAATCTAATTTATTATATCTATATTTAGCACAGCCCGCAGTTAATATTACAGTGTCTTTTGGAAGTTTTTTAGCAAACTCAGTATAGTATTCTCTTTCTTTATGTCTTCCATCACAACCGCCCATTACAATGAATCTTTTTATAGCACCGGATTTAACAGCTTCTGCTATCTTATCTTTAAGAGATAAAACCTGATTATGTGCAAATCCTCCTACTATAAAACCGCTTTCTATTTCTTTAGGAGCTTTACATTTTTTTGCATGTTCTATTATAGAAGTAAAATCTTTATCATTTTCTTTATCAGCATGACTTTCTATATGTTTCAATCCTTCATAACCAGCAGCACCTGTTGTATATACTCTATCTTTATAACTTTCTAAAGGCGGTACTATACAGTTTGTAGTCATAAGTATTGGACCATTAAAGTTTTCAAAATCTTTTCTTTGATCCCACCAAGCTCCGCCGTAATTTCCTACAAAATGTTTATATTTTTTTAATTCAGGATAATAATGTGCAGGAAGCATTTCTGAATGGGTATATACATCTACTCCAGTACCTTCTGTTTGTTTTAATAATATTTCTATATCTTTTAAATCATGACCTGAAACTAATATACCAGGATTGGTGCCAACACCTATATTAACTTTTGTAATTTCTGGGTTTCCATAAGTAGAAGTATTAGCCTTATCAAGTAAAGCCATTCCATCAACTCCATTTTTTCCTGTTTCAAGCACTAATGCTAAAAGTTCATCGCTATTTATATCATTTCTTAATGTTTCATTTAAAGCTTTTTGTATGAATGCATCCACTTCTTCATTCTCATAATCAAGCATATTGGCATGTCTTATATAAGCACTTAATCCTTTGACTCCATATACAACTGTTTCTTTTAAGCTTCTTATATCTTCATTTTTTTCTTCTAATATACCTACAGTTTTTGATTTAGCATCTATATCTTCCTTACTTTTAGGTGTCCACAAAGATTCTTCAAGTATTAATGATTTATCCTTTACCTGATTTGCCAATTCATTACAAAGTTTTGAAGTATATTCTATTCTTTTATAAAAAACTTCTTTATCAAAGTTAGCATTTGTTATTGTAGCAAATAAATTGAATGTTATATCATGATTTATTTTTTTATCTACTTTTCCGCCTTCTTTTCTTACAGCAGTTGTTATATTAGAAAGCCCTTTAGTTATATGTACAAGTAAATCTTCTAAATATGCTAAATCTGGCTTTTTACCGCATACTCCTGATACAACACAGCCTGTATTATTCATTGTTTCCTGACATTGATAACAAAACATTTTATTATCCATATAATTAATCCTCCATTTATTTATTTTTTATAATTTATTTTCTTATTTATTTTAAAATCTTTATTGAGCAGATAACGATCTTTGATGGTGTGGCTTTCCATATAATTCTTGAATTTTCTGTTTATATCGTTAACTAAATCACCCATTATACAGCTTGAACAATATTTGTCACATTTAGAATGAAATAAACAGCTTCTTTCCCAATTCTTACCTTCTATAGTTTCATATATTTCAAGAAATGAAGTATTTTCTTTTCCTTCAGCTATTCTAAATCCTCCGGCCGGACCTTTTGAAGAAGTAAGATATCCAGCCTTTACAAGCGTTTGAAGTACTTTTGATAAATGATTTGAAGATACATCGAATCTATCTGCTATATCTTTTAGAGATACAAACTCTTTTACAGATATATATACAACAGAATGTAATGCTATAGCTGAAGCTTCTGATATTTGAATCATTCCAAGTTCCTTATTTAGTATATTAGTACTATAATACCAAATTAATTTTTTGTCAACATATTTTAATAGAAAATATCAATTCCTTATAAGAAAATAAATTTATTATATACATATAGCAAGCAATATAGTTTATTTATCAAAATTTCAAGGCAGACGCCCATTCACAGACCCCGCAAAATTTAGAAGCGAGAACAGATGATAATTTTTTTAATTAAAAAATAACAGAACCTAATTTTAATAAAGTTAAGCTCTGTTATTATATTTTATGCAGTTAAATTAAATTTTTTCAAATCATCATCAGCATTCGTTATTATATTTATACCAAATTTTGAAACTAATATATTAACTACATTTAAAAAGCTAAACTCTTTTTTATTAAAATTATGCTTTATTTAAATAATGAGTTACGCTCATAGCTGCCACAGCACCCTCTCCAACGGCATTTGCAACTTGACGAACAGGCTTTAATATAGAATCTCCGCATGCAAATACTCCTGCAATATTGGTTTCCATTGTAGACATATCTGTAACTATATGCCCTGTTTCTTTTAATTCTAATCCAGTATCCTTTAAGAAATGAGTAGCAGGCTCCTGACCTACAAAGACAAATACGCCGTCTATAGGCTGATTATGTATAGAACCGTCTACAACATTTTTTATTTTTATGCTATTAACCTTACCTTCTCCGCAAATCTCATCTATTACAGAATCAAGTACATATTCTACTTTTCCAGTATCTGTTAAATGCTTGACATTTATAGGCTCTGCTCTGAACTCTTTTCTTCTATGAACTAAATATATTTTATTAACGAATCTTGTAAGAAAATAAGCCTCATCAAAGGCACTGTTTCCTCCGCCTACTACAGCAACAGTTTTATTTCTGTAAAAAGCTCCGTCGCAGGTAGCACAGTAAGAAACTCCCTTTCCTGAAAAAGTTTCTTCTCCATTAGCACCTAATTTCTTAGAAAAACCTCCCATAGCAAATATTATCGTTTTTGTTTCATAAGTTTTTCCGTCAGCAGTAATGATTTTCTTTACTTCATCTTTAATATTTTCTACTTTTATAACTTCATCATAAACTATTTCATTTTTAGAAAATTTTTCAGCATGCTGCTGCATTCTGGATACTAATTCAAAAGAACTTATATCTTCAGGAAAACCTAAATAATTTTCAACAGCATCAGTACTCATCATCTGTCCGCCTATACCTCTCTTTTCTATTAATATAGAATTAGTTAAAGCTCTTCCTAAATAGAGCATAGCTGAAAGTCCTGCAGGACCTCCTCCTATTATTATGCTATCATATACAGACATATAAACACTCCTTTTATTATTGATAATAATTATATATTTTTAATTAGATACACAAAATATTTTACTGATTTAAATATTTTATATATATCATCTCATCATTTCAAATGCCTTTTTGACATTATATCAGCATTTCAAATGCTTTTTTTACATTATATTAGCATTTCAATTACTTGAAATGCTTTTTTACATAGGCTATTATCTCGCTTGCATTAGCTATCTCTCTTGAAGAATTTCCTACTCTTATATAAAACTTTTCTTCTTTAGCACCCTGCTTATTTGTTATTTTAGTATATACAGGTTCTCTTCCTCTGCTTATATATACTATACAAATATCTTTTCCTTTTTCTGCAACAAAATCTATTCTTATTCCTTCAGCAGAAAATGCATTTCCATAATATGTTTCTATCAATGTTCTTAAATGAAGTTCAAAAAAATCTCTGTTAGGCTGCTTTAATGTAGAATAATCATGTTCAAGCCCTAAAATCTCACCATTATTTGAAATACCTATAAATAGTCTTCCGCCTTCTGTATTACTAAAAGCAGCTATTGATTTCATAATCACTTCTTCCAATGCTTTATTTATCTTTTCAGTATTGCTGTCATAACGAAGCGTAGATTTAAACTCTATATTTGTATTTTCGCCTTCTTCAATAAGTTTTTCTATATTCATATGATTTCTTTTCAAATCTTCA
This sequence comes from uncultured Brachyspira sp., assembly GCF_910578695.1. GTDB lineage: Bacteria > Spirochaetota > Brachyspiria > Brachyspirales > Brachyspiraceae > Brachyspira. The sequence continues at coordinate 59,243 of NZ_CAJTQJ010000008.1, read as the reverse complement.
ATTATTCTTATATAATGTATGGCAAGCATAACTATTATAACTATAGTAACTATTACAAATATAATCAAAAATAATATTATAGGTATTTGTATTTTATTAATAAGAGCTTTTTCAGGTATAATGATGCCTATTTCTATATTATTATCAACAACTGAAAAAGAACCTTTATATCCCCAATAATTATTATCCTTGTAGAGTACTTTTATCATATCTTCATTAGTGCCTTTAAACTCTTCCGTCATAATATTTGCTATAGTTACATAATCTAAATTCTCTAAATGATTATTTGTATGAGAATATGATATTGGAAAAGTTATTTTACTATTTCCCGTTACCAAATATGCATAAATATTATCTATATTTTTTAATTCAATATCTTTAAAATTTATATTAAATTGCGAAATATATTCAAAAGCAATATTTTCATTTGCTATATATATTAGATGTATATAAGGCTTTCCATCTTTTATATAGAAAGAATCTATACTAAGCTGTTCAAAAGGTACTGATGAATACTGACTTTCTGTATTAGTAGTTACAATTTGCCCTACTACCTTATAGCCTTTCTCTTCTTTAGTTATTGACATATAATTATTTCCGACATGCATAGCCGCTTTTTCTATAAATTGATGTTTTGGAAAAAAATTAGTTATTAAAATCTTATATGCCTCAGGAGCTTGATTTACTATATCAAATATAGGAGTCATCTGCATAGAAAAATAGTATGTAGGATAGAATATTTTCGAGTATTCTTCTACAACTGATGTTTTTACATCCTGAAAAAGAGATTTAAATATAAATCTGATAGGTATTGGATTTCTAATCTGCATATAAACTAAAATAATTATAGATAAAAATAAAACTGAAATAACTACATCTCTTAATATTCTGTTTTTTAATTCGGTTTTAGATAAGAACCTGCCAGATATAATTTTCATACCATATCCATTAATCCGTTATTTATATGCTGCTATGCTATAATAACATATATACAATATATTATCAACCTGCTTATTAAAATTAACTTATACAAAATAATATGAATTTTTAGCCATTACATCATATATACATTTACAAGTTTAATGAGTTCAAAAAGCTTAATTTTTTTTCGCTCTGCTCATTATCTCCGCCCTCATGCCCATTAAAAGTATAAACTTCTATAGACTTTTCACCTGCATAATTATTATAAGCGGCAAATACTGTAGAAGGCGGACATAAAATATCCATTAATCCCACAGAAAATAATGCTTTTACCCTGCTTCTTTTTGCAAATAAAGCTCCGTCAAAATATGATAAAGTTTCAAAAGCAGTTTTTTCATGCATTCTATTAGTTTTGCAAAATCTTGCTATTTCATTATAAGGTAAAGTATCTGTTATAGTACATGCTCTTTTATAATCGCATAGAAAAGGCACATCAATCATAGCAGCCTCAATTTTTTCTTTTTTTAGTTCAGCAAGAGCTAAAACAGCAAGCGATATTCCTCCGCCCTGACTTGTACCGTTTACAGCGATTTTTCCTGTAAGAGTATGCTCTTTTGCAGCCTCAATAGATTTAAAAGCATCTATAAAAACTCTTTTATAATAATAATCTTTTTTATCTAATATTCCCATAGTAAGAAAACCGTCAGCATGAGGAGATGAACCTATAGGATCTGAAGTTACAGCTCCGTTTCCTCCCTCAGCACCTTGTCCTCTTACCTCCATAACAAATAAGCTGTATCCTGCTGAAGGAAAAAGTAAATGATTATTAGGATAATCTCTGCCGCCGCCGTATCCCGGATAGCACATTATACATGTTAATTTTTGATTATTTTCCCTAGCATACTTTGGGGCTATATACCATCCGTTTATAGAATGCTTAGAATATCCCTTGAAAGATACATCCCATACATCAAATAGTTTTAAATGAGTATCTATTAAAGTATATTGAACTTCTGTTTTATGATTATTTTCATTTAAAGTATTAATCCAAAATTCATCAAAATCTTTAGGCTCTTCACTGCTGCCCTTATATTTATAAAGTTCTTCCAAATTTAAATCAAAAAAAGCCATATAAAAAAAACCTCCGTAAAGCTAGTATATTTTTAATTATATTTGAAGTATAGTATATATCATCTTTTTTTCAATATTTTTATATAATTAAAAATTTTCATTAGTAACTATAAATAACTCATTATCAGAAGTTACAATATATGCCTCTTTATACTTGAAAGCCTCATTTGTAAAAAAATTAGTACCCATCAAAAATGCAGTTGTAGACAATGCATCTGCCTCTTCTGCATTAGTATGAACTATTGTAGCAGATATGCTTTTGTATGCAGGATACCCTGTTTCGGCATCTATTATATGATGATAATTAGTACCGTCCTGAGTAAAATATCTTTCATAATCTCCGCTTGTTACTATAGCATAATTAGTAGATTCTAAAAAACCTAAATAACCTTCATCATTATCTCTAGGATTTCTTATAGCTATTACCCAAGGCTTGCCTCTTCTATTAAGTCCGTTGGCATAGGTATCTCCGCCGTAATCTATTAAATAGTTTTTTATATTATAATCTGCAAATACTCTTTTTAATTTTTCTATTATATAGCCTTTGCCGTAAGAACCGAAATCAAATGTTAAAGGCTTTGATAATTTTAATATTTTTTTATTATCATTATTTGTAATTATACTTACAGCTGAATAATCTATATTAGCTGCAGCATTATCTATATCTGTTTTCAAAGGAACTGCCTGATTTTCCTTTACTCCAAATCCCCATAACTCTATCAAAGGTCTTACGCTTATATCAAAAGAGGGATTTAATTTTGAATATTTCAATCCTGATGTAAATATATGAGCCATATTATCTGAAATTTCTATCTCAGTTTTTCCTGATAAACTTTCTCTATTTATTATGCTTATTTCACTTGAAGCATTATACGGATTTAATATATTATCCATATTATTTATTTCATTTGTAATACTTACTATTAATCTCTCCATATTCTTATGAGATGTCTGTGCAGTTATATTAAGTATAGTATCGCTTATCACAACAGAAGATGTTATATATTTGCCTCTGCTTCTATAAAATGAAATAGATATTATTAATGCTACGGCTATTATCGGTATTAATAGGTATATATTTTTTTTCTTTTTTTTCATAGTACTGATTATATCCAATATATTATTTTCTTTTATTTATAAACCATTTATAAAAAATGATTGTAAAAATAAAATTTTACATATTCATATAATAGCTTTTATTTATAAAAGCCATATAAAAAATATAAATATTCTAATAATTAATAAATAAAGTAAAAAATATTTACTATAAAATACATAAAAGATACATAATGTATAAAAAGTATTATAAACTTTAAAATAATATATATTTTTTGTAAAAAAATTGTAAAGTTATAGTAAATTATATTGACATTAATTAATTTTCTGATATACTTATAATTGTAAAGATAATTTACAAGGGATTATTTATAGAAAAATATAATTATTAAGGAGATTTATTATGACAAAAAAATTATTAGCTTTATTAATAACTTTAACTGCTATTTCTACATCAAATCTTTTTGCTGACTGGGTAGTTCCTCCTTCATCATTGCCTCAAAAAGCAAGAAACTTTATAAGAAGAGTTTATCCTAATGTTCAAATATGGAAAGTTGAAAGAGACGGAAGAAAATTTGAAGTTGATTTATCAAATGGTGTTTCTATAGACTTTTTACTTAACGGCGATTGGACTGATATAGATGGAGGCTGGAATGGAATTCCTTTAAGTGTTTTGCCTCAGAATGTGGCTAATACAGTTAGAAGAACTTATCCTCAGGCTATAATGATAGATGTTGAAAAAGAATGGGGTAATTACAAAGTAAAACTTAATAATATGATGGAATTATATATAGCTGCTAATGGGCAGTTAATGGGACAGCAATGGGACGATTAATAATTAAATTAATAAGTTATAATGCTTGTTTATAAAAATTAATAGGGGTTTATGAAATATTTTCGGAGATGATGATTTTACGGTGTCTCCTTTTTTATATATATTGAAATATTACTAATACGCTTTCTCCATATATCTTTATATCATATTTCATAATACCGTTTATAATATCATTTAAACTTTTATCCTCCAAAAATTTTTTATAATAGTCCAATCCGAATTCTGCAGTTAAAATACCATTTTCATTTAATATATTTTTACTCAATATGCAATTTATAATATCAAAATATATTTTAGAATGATAGGGAGGATCTAAATATATTATGTCAAATTTATCATTAGTTTTTTTTACATAATCAAATGCTGATATTCTTTTTATTTTGTATAATGTTTTATCATCTTTAAATATATTTTTGGCGTTTAAGAATATGGTTTTTACAGCATCTCTGTCTATTTCTATCATAACAGCATATTTAGCATTTCTGCTTAAAGCCTCAAAACCCATAGCACCGCTTCCGGAACATAAATCTAAGAATACTTTATCTCCTGCATCAACTATATTAAAAAAAGCCTCTCTTACCTTACTTTGAGTAGGTCTGAAATCTCTTTTCGGAGTTATTATTTTTCTTCCTTTTTTATTTCCAGATATAATATGCATAAATTATTACCATATATCATTTATATAAAATTTTTAATTTCATTTATATAAAACTCTTATTTGTGCAAAAGCAGAACTTACATTCAAATAAAGTATTTCATCAGAACTTCCAATTATGAAATTAGTTTCCCCAAAGCTGACGCTGTCTCCTGTAGGAAGCGAAACATTTCCAAATGCACTTGATGCTTTTATATGCACTTGTACTTTATCGCTTATAAAAACTACAGTATCAGAGAAAGCACTATTAATATCTATAGTTCTGTTTCTATCTATTTTCAAATTTGACAAATCTATATTATTAGTTTTGAAATATACATTGTATTTTATTTGTTTATTTTTAGGCACATCATCTCTGACATAATGCATTCCAAATAATATATATATACCCAAAAATATTATTATCATACCTATAATCATTCTAAATATAGGCGTATACAATATAAAAGGCATATTAACATTAAAGCAGTATCTTATAAGAATATATATTCCTGCCCCTATAACAAATATTCCAAGAAGTGTTTTAGAAGCGTAAAATCCCATTCCAACAACAATAGAAACTCCCCAAGCCATTATCAAAAGTGCAACTATTATAGTGAATACAGGAGTATATGCTAATGCAGGAATATAAATATGAAAAACATATTGCAATAATATATAAATTCCTATTAATATTACAATGCTTCCTATAACAAATCGAGAAAAAATTATTTTCATAAGCAATACCTTAAAATATATACTAACTAATAAATAATAAAAAAACAAGTCTTTTTATAAAAAGTTTTTTATATATTTTGTTTGTTCAGAATTTTTTAATAAAAAAGCATCATGCCCGTAATTAGATTCTATTTCGTAAAATGTTGTATCTATACCTGAATACTGATAAGCAGATACTATTTCAGCGGACTGAGTACTTGGATAAAGCCAATCTGACATAAAAGATATAATAAGAACTTTTTCTAATTCAGCATTCTTTCTTGTTTTTATTTTTTTTATTTCATCTTTAACATCAAAAAAATCCATAGCTTTAGTAAGATATAAAAAACTATTAGCATCAAATCTTGCTGTAAATTTTTCTCCGTTATAATGAAGATAATTTTCTACTTCAAAAGAGGGGGTAAAATATTTTAAAGACTTTTTTCTTTTTCTGCCAAATTTTTTTTTCATATATTCCTCACTCATATATGTAATATGTCCAAGCATTCTAGCTAATGCAAGACCTTTATTAGGGCTTGATATACCATAATACTTTCCGCCGTACCATTCACTGTCTTCTGTTATTGCCTGCCTTGATATTTCATTCAAAGCTATTTGCATAGGAGAATGCCTCATAGAGCTTGCTATTATTATTGCTTTTTTCATCATATTAGGATATGAAGCAGTCCATTGCAAAGCCTGCATTCCTCCCATAGAACCGCCTGCAACACAATGAAGTTTTTTTATTCCTAGATGATCTATTAATAACTTTTGAACTTTTACTATATCTTTAATTGTAAAACTCGGAAAATCCGTACCATAATATAAATTACTATTAGGCTTCTTTGATGAAGGTCCTGTAGTCCCTGAGCAGCCTCCCAATACATTAGAACATATTATAAAATATTTATCAGTATCTATAGCTTTTTTCTTCCCTACAAAATTATTCCACCAAGAAACAACATCAGCGTCCCCTGTAAAAGCATGGCATATTAATACGGCATTATTTTTATTAGCATTTAATTGTCCGTTTACAGTATATGCTATAATCAATTCATCTATATCTGCACCATTTTCAAATTTAAATTTTTTATTATAATTAAAAAATTTTAATTCATTATTCTCAAGTTCATTTTTTTCATTTTTTATTATTTTCTTTTTTTTATTTTCATTATTTTCTTTTTTTATGTTTTTCATAAATAATCCCCAATAATATTATACTATTTATTTGCTATAGTTAAAGCTTCATCTAAATAATACAATATATCATCAATATGCTCTATACCTATAGAAAGCCTTATAAAGTTTTGGCTTATACCAGCTTTTTTTAATTCTTCTTCAGATAATTGAGAATGTGTTGTAGATGCAGGGTGAGCTACCAAACTCTTAACATCTCCTACATTAACTAAATGAGAAAATAATTTTATATTGTCTATAAATTTCACAGCCGCATCATATCCGCCCTTAATTCCAAATACAACTACTCCTCCGAATTTATCTTTCAAATATTTACTAGCTATATTATATGAAGGATCATTTTTAAGTCCCGGATATCTTACCCATTCAACTCTGTCATCTTTTTCTAAAAATTCTGCGGTTTTAAGTGCATTATAGCAATGTCTATCCATTCTAAGTGCCAAAGATTCAGCATTTTGAATAAATATCCAAGAATTATCAGGAGAAAGACAAGCCCCTAAATTTCTAAGCGGTACAGTTCTCACTCTTAATGCAAATGCAATACTTTTAAGTTCATCAGGCAAATCATAAGCCCAGCGAATTCCATGATAATTAGAATCAGGCTTAGTAAATAATGGAAACTTATCGCTTTGCCAATTAAAATTACCTGAATCTGTTATTATTCCTCCTACAGCACTTCCGTGACCTCCTATCCATTTTGTAAGAGAGTTTATCACTATATCAGCACCATATTTAATTGTTTGAATCAGATACGGAGTTGTAAAAGTGGCGTCTACTACTAAAGGTATTCCTGCATCATGTGCTATTTTTGCTGCTTTCTCTATATCAACAAAATCTAATGAAGGATTTGAAATTGTTTCTATAAATATTAATTTAGTTTTATCAGTAATAGCTTTAGCAAAATTATCAGGATTTTTTGCATCAACAAATGTAGTATTTATTCCTAATTTCGGAAGTATAGCTGCAAATTGAGAATATGTTCCTCCATATATATTATTAGCAGATACTATTTCATCTCCTGCCTCGCATATTGTAATTATTGTATAAAATATGGCATTAGTTCCAGATGATACAGCAACAGAAGATTTTCCTCCTTCCATAGCAGTAATTCTTTTTTCAAGAATATCAGCAGTAGGGTCTCCAAGCCTTGTATAAATATAGCCTAATTCTCTTAATCCGAATAAATCTGCTGCATGTTTGGAGTTTTTAAATAAGTATGATGTAGTTTTATATACAGGTATACCCCTGCTTCCAGATGCATCATTCAAATCCTCCTGTCCTGCATGAGCTGCTAAAGTTTCAAATTTTAATTCTCTTGACATTTTTTTCTCCTTAAAAAATATAATATAAAAAAAGCCGCCAAAATTAACTTTGACGGCTTTTAAAATTCAAAAAACAAAAAAATAAACTATACTAACAGCCATCATTATTTAATATACGCATTTGCATAGAACAATGCATTTTGTTTATAACGATGATTGCTTTCATTGATTTTATAACTCCAAAAAATTATATATCATTGTATAACATAATAAAATTATTGTCAATAGTAATTTATATTTTTTTATTAAAAATGCTAATTTAAATTAAATCTGTACTGTAAAGCTTCTGTAATATGATCAATTCCTATGATATCTTTATCCTCCAAATCTGCTATTGTTCTTGATACTTTCAATATTTTATTATAGCTTCTTGCACTCATTGAAAATTTTTCTATAGCTAAATTTAGAAGATTTTTAGCCTTATCATCTAAAATACAAAATTTATCAGTATCTTTTATACTCATAGAAGAGTTTGAAAATATTTTTATATTATTTTCTTTGAATCTTTTTTCCTGCTTCTTTCTTGCTTTAATCACTGTTTTACGCATAGAGGCAGAACTCTCCCCATCAGCTTTTGAAATCATTTTAGCATAATCTACAGCCCTCACCTCTATTGAAATATCTATTCTGTCTAATATAGGACCTGAAAGCTTTGCTATATATTTTCTTCTTGCAATATCAGAACATCTGCATATATGCTTTTCATCTCCATAGTATCCGCAGGGACAAGGATTCATAGCAGCAATTAATGTAAAATTGGCAGGAAAAGAAAGGCTTCCGTTTGCTCTGCTTATAGTAATAGTTTTTTCTTCCATAGGTTCTCTTAAAGTTTGAAGTGCTGAACTCTGAAACTCTACAAACTCATCAAGAAATAAAATACCATTATGAGCTAAAGTAATTTCGCCTGCTTTTATGTTTCTTCCCCCTCCTACAAGACTTACATAAGAAGAAGTATGATGAGGTATTCTAAAAGGACGCTTCTTTACTAAAGGCATATTTTTTGATAAAAGTCCGTAAGATGAATAAATTTTTGTAACTTCCAATGCCTCTTCAAATGTTAATGGAGGAAGTATTGTTGGTATTCTTTTTGCTATCAATGTTTTTCCGCATCCCGGAGAGCCTATCATTATAAAATTATGCCCTCCGGCAGCAGCTATCATTGCAGCCCTTTTAGCATATTCCTGACCTTTAACATCTGAAAAATCTACAGCTTCATTTTCATCATTATCAAAATTGTATTTTCCTTTAGATATTATAGGTTCTCTTTTTCCTTCTATGGCATCTATAGCTTCTTTTAAAGTTTTTACAGGATAAAGATTAATTCCATCAACAATATCAGCCTCATCTATATTATTGAAAGGTATAACAGCATTTTTTATTCCAAGCTCTTTAGCATTAAGAAGCATTGAAAATATACCCTTAACTTCTCTTACGCTTCCGTCTAATGCAAGCTCACCAAGTATAATAGTTTTATCCATAAAATCTGAAAAAAATATCTGAACGCTTGAAGAAAGTATTCCCAAAGCAAATGCTAAATCATACATACTTCCTGTTTTCTTTAAATCTGCAGGTGCTAAATTTATAGTTATTCTTTTTGGAGGAAAAAATCTGCCGCTGTTATTAATTGCAGCAATTACTCTCTCTTTTGCTTCATTAACTGCCTGGTCTGGAAGTCCCACTACATCAAATTTTGGAAGTCCCTCTGATATATTTACTTCTATAACAATTGGTATGCCTTCTATTCCGTAAAGAGCTTCTGAATATATTTTTGTATGCATATAAAACTCCGTTATATAAATATTTATATGCAATTAGTTAAACAAATTTTTTTTATAATTTAAGCCTTAATTATTAATATTTTTTAATAATTAAGTAATTTAATTAATTATAAAGAATTTGATAAAAATATATTTAGTTTTTTAATTTAATAATATCAGTCTCATTATCTTTTTTATATTTAGCTTCTTCATTTGAATTATTTATTATAACAAATTGGCATTTTCTATCTTTATCATTATATTCAGATGAGTATTTAGAGCCATATCCTATATATCTGAGCCTTTCTTTATGTATTCCTTTATCTACTAATCTATTAAATATAGCTTTAGCTCTGTTTTCAGATAAATATATATTATAATTGTAATTTCCTCTGCTGTCGCTATGTCCTTCTATTATTAGATTAACATTTTTATTTTTGTTTAAATATTCATAAATTTCATCTATGCCTTTATTATATTCTTCTTTTAATTCATAAGAATCAAAATCAAAACTTATAATATTTTTAGTAATAAATACTTCATTATCATAATTTTGTTTTGCAATTTTAGTTTCTTTTATTATTGCAGCATCTACAACATCTACAACATCTATAGCATCTACAGAATCCATAATTTCTGCAGATGTTATATTAGGTTCTTCTTTTTTATTGTATTTTTCAGCATCATTTTCATTATTTGCTGTAATTTTCACTTCTTCTTTTTTTTCTATTTGAGCAGATTCCTCTACAGAATTATAAACAGTTGCTATATCATTTTTTTGAGTATATGTTTTAGATGCTGTTTTTGTAGATTCGCTATTATCATTATATAGTACAGCATGCAATTGCTTACTTAAAGCCAATACAATAACATGCTTATCATTTGTAGAGCATGATGCAGCATATATAATAATAATTGATAAAAAAGTCAAAGTAAAAATTTTGTTTTTCATAATAAAACTTCTTAAAAATAATTTTATCTTATAGTAAATCTAGCTCCTAGAAGTACTTCATGAGCATCGAAAAACCCAAAGCCTAATAAGTATCTATATCCTAAATCTACAGCAAGCCAATCAAATACATTGTATGTTATGCCTGCATTGATTCCAAATGCAAAAGAATTTCTAGTGATAAGGGCTTTTCCTATATCATCATATTTATAGAGCATTTGATATAATCTGCTTCCAAAAGATAATCCTATATATAAATTTATAATAGGTGTTCTGCTGTAAAGTATTCTGGAAGTAACGACATCCAACTCGCTGTTTTTTAGGAAAAATACATTTATATCATAATATATGCTAGCCATTATACTTTGCATCCAAGTTTCTTTTTTTCCGACTACTCCCTGAAACATATATTCTATATCAAATCTTAAAGGTACTAATCTAGTTTTTCTAAATAAATCATATCCTACAGCAAAGCCTCCTCCTATATAATTGTTTTTTTCACGAAAAGGAAGTTTTCCTAATTCTAATCTATTAGTTTTATTGAGAGCTTCATGCTTAAAATTTATTTTGGGAGCTATATAAATACCTGAAAAAGTTGCTGACAATAAATTTTTATTGGAAAAAACAGCAATAAAAAATAATAATATAATCACTAATCGTTTCATATAACAACCCTTTTATTTTAAATAAACAAAATTATCTTTTACTAAATTATTAGTATTACTGCTGTAAAAGCAGCTATTCATACCTAAATTATTATTGAATAATCTAGGATAAGCATTAAAGTTATAACTGCTGGTTCTCTCCAAATTTGTCTGAGGCGGATATACAGTTATTTCAATATTTGGTATAGGCACTACAACTAAAGTTCCTGTTTTGCAGGAAATAAACAATACTGCTGATAACAATAATAAAACTATCTTTTTCATAACTATTACTTCCTAAGGTCTGGTATTGGAAATCTTGCTGCTATAGCAAATTCATGCGACAGAACATTATCTAATCCGTATAATAATCTGTATCCTATATCTAAATTGAGGAAACTAGTAACACATATATCAAATCCTACAGCACCTCCTACTGCAAATACAGGCTTTGGTATAGTAGTTACAGTAGCTTTTACTTTACCTCCATCTTCAAACCATCTGTCATAAGTATTGGCATTAATTTTAGTGCCCATAAGCAGCCCTAAATATAAAGACATTATTGGATTTCTTCTATATATTTCTTCAGCTGTGATAGTTCTTAATTCGCTCTTTTTAATATGAAAAATATGAATACTGTAGTATGCTGCTGCTAATATTGAATGCTGAGACTGCTTTAATATATTTGCAGTATGATAATTTCCTGTCATACCATCTTTAAAAGTATATTCTAATTCCACTCTTAATGGTAAGCTTCTTTGATATTTATAAAAATCAAATCCTGCTGAGAAACCCGCTCCAAGATAATTATTTATTATACGCTTTCCTTTTTCATTATTAACACCTGAATCATTAAAATTATATACAACTTTAGGTGCTATATAAAATGATTCAATTAATGCAAATAAAGATGAACTCATAAATAAAGTAATTATCATTAATAATAAAATTCTTTTCATAATAAAAAACCTTACAAAACATTATCAATTATTAAAACAATATACCTATTATTAAAACAATATACCTACAGCCAATCTCGGAAGAGGTATGATTCTAATACCGGGAGTAAATGAATATCCTAAATCAAGTAAAGATATATCTATAAATGGACGAACTTCCCAATTAGAACCAATTTTAGAAAATAAGTCTATTCTAAATCCCATTTCTCCTGATATATAAAAATCATAAACAGATGTTGTTTTATGTCTAATACTGCCGTCATCTCTTAATTCCTTGCCATTTATTATAAATGTTGTCATTCCAACTTTGGGAAGTAAAAAGAATCCGCTTGGAGTATTATTTTTATTAAAATAAAATCTTACTCCTATTGAAGCAGGTATAGCTATTGTACTGCCGTTATAGAATTTACTTAAAGATTTTGAGCTTATAATATTGCCTAAGTTATCAGTAATAGAATTTCCTGAACTTCCGTAATGGGTATCAAAAGCATAAAAACCTAAAGTTATATCAAGAGACTGTTTTGGAAGATATGTATAATTATATTGTAATCTTAATCCAAATTTACCATCATAAAACTTTCCATTATCGCCGTTATTAGGCTTGAAAGCTAAATCTGTTATAATTGGTATTATACCCATAGAAAATAAAGTAGTTCCAAAATCCACACCTAAAGAATGCTTTAAATAATCCTGAGACTTAAGCGAAGCACTTGATATAAAAAATATTGAAGATATAAAAATAATTATTTTATTTAATTTCATAATACAAATCCATTAAAATCTTAAACTAAACCCTATTCTAGGGAATAATGCAAATCTTATATTTGCAAGATATTTAGCAAAATCAGGAAAACTATTCCAAGAAGGAATATTAAATGCAGAAAATCCTGTAGTTAAGGAAGCAGCTCCTCCTGTTACAGTATTGTATACATTTTTAGTCCAAGGTCTTACATAGTATCCTATTTCAAGCAAAGCTATATCTATAGTTGGCTTTACCCTCCATTCTTTAGTAGGGAATAATTCTATATTCCAGCCTATTTCATAAGATATATATAAAGCAGCATCATAAACTGTATGATCCGTTTTTATCCCTGTAAGTCCGTTTTGTGAAGAAACTGTATAGAAAAACGCATCTATGCCAAAACGAAATGCATTATAAAATTGTCTTTTAGGACCGTAAAATTTTACTGAGAAAGTTATAGGCATAAATATAAAAGAAGCATTGAAAACCGTATCAGTTCCAACAGCCCCAACATAATTTCCCTGTCCTAATGCATCCAATAATTTTTCAGCATTATCCTTTGATATTGTTAAATTATAAGTACTTGAATAAAGTCCTATACCTGCCTCCGCTGATATTTGTTTATGTACAAATAATGAATATGATATTGCCGGTATATACCAAGCAGAGCCTTTTGCATCTGCATAGTCAAAATATTTACCAATACTGCCTAAATCCATTCCGATAAGTCCTGTATTATGAACAGCATTATTAACAAGAGTATTAAACAGCAATGGATAGAATACTGCACCGCCGGGATTTAAGTTTATACTAATCATTTGTCTTCCCTTTATCCAGCTATAATCTTCGCCTGATGATAATACAGAAAGAGGAAGTCCTTTTGCATAAACATATACATTAAAACAAAATAAGACAGATAATAATATTAAAACTTTTTTCATAATAAAACCCATTATATTATTTAATAGCTTCACCATTTGTAAATTTACCGCTTGAATTTTTTAATATATTTTCAATTTCAGTTCTTTTTTCAGCAGGTAAGTTTGTACCTGCAAGTATTTTATTAGGATCGCTTAAATCTATATCAGCACCATTTTCCATAACAGCACTTATTAAATTCCCAATAACAGCTTCGCCTCCTTTATCATCTATAACATCAAGTATGGCATCAACAGCTTTTTTAGCATCTTTATCCATTTTAACAACATAAAGCTCATTTCCTGCAGGAGCCGCCATAATATACTCACCTTTATCATCCTTGTATACTCCGCCTATACCTAATATAGGTTCTTCAAATGTATAATCCCCATTGAAATTTTGACTTCCGCTTATATTTAATTTATTGCCGTTAGCAGATGCATTAGCCCAATTTCCGCTTTGCATTTTTGAAAGAATTAAATCTGCTCCCGGTTTAGTTATTTTTACGCCGTAGTCTTTAGTACATGAAGTTATTAATAAAAATTGTAAAATCAATATAATAGATAGTATTTTCATCGCATATTCCATATTTTTTTATATATAAAATATACATTTATACATAAAAAAAGTCAATTAAAATTTAATTATTAAATTTAATATTTTAAAAATAATTAAAAATTTGTATATATATGCCTTATATCTATATTTTTTCTATTTACTGCTTTATTTTATGTGTTATACATTAATATATAGTAAATCAATGCTATAATTAGAGATAGTTTTAATAATATTTTATTTTAGATTATTAGTATTTTTTATAATTAGTGTATTATTTTGTATAATATGAAACTGATTTTGTTATTCTTGAATTGCATACAACCTGAAACAAAGATATAATATGCTGTATATTTTATTAGAGTATAATGATTATTTTTATTTCATACTTTTTTGCTTTTCTTTTTTATCAATTACTGATCTTGATGAAAGTTCATTTTTTATATCATCAATAGTTATATTTTTTTCCGCCATCAAAACTAATGTATGATAAAGCAAATCTGATATTTCGTATATTATTTCTTTACTGCTGTCATTTTTAGCACCTATTATAACTTCTGTGCATTCTTCTCCGACTTTTTTTAATATTTTATCTATTCCGCTTTCAAATAAATATGTAGTATATGAGCCTTCTGTTTTATTAATTTTTCTATTTTTTATAATATCATAAAGCTGGTATATTGAAAAATCTTTATAATCCTCTTTTGAATATATTTCATTAAAAAAGCAGGATTCATTTCCTGTATGACATGCAGGCCCCTCTTTTATCACTTCTATAATCAATGCATCATTATCGCAGTCGGATTTTATGCATTGTATATTCTGATAATTTCCTGAAGTTTCTCCTTTTCTCCATAGTTCTTGTCTGCTTCTGCTGTAGAAACAGGTTTTATTTTCTTTTATGCTTATTTCAAGGCTTTCTTTGTTCATATATGCAAGAGTTAAAACTTCCTTTGTATAATAGTCTGTAACTATAGCAGGTATCAAGCCTTTATCATCAAATTTTAATTTTTCTATTATTTCTTCTGTTTTTTCTGCTATATTATCATTATTGCTGTTATTATTCATAAAAATTATCCGTAAAATTTTAAAATATTATTAACAGTAATTATGATATAAATATGATTTTTTTGCAATATTTAATTGGTATATTTTTTTAATATAAATTAAAATGATAATAATTAAAAAAAGAATGTTCTTACTTTATTATTTAATATTTTTGTATAGTCAATAATTATATATACTAAAAATTATATGATATAATTATAATTAAAAAATTATTTAAAACATTGCATTTTTTATATATTCTGCATAACAATAGTTTTTTATTTTTTTATATATTAGATAAAAGACCTAAATATAAATATTCAAGCCTTTTATATATATTTATTATTTTGATATTATGCTATTAATTGTCCGTTATTTCTTATGCAAATCTCTAAAGAATTAGTTAATTTCACTCTGTAAAATTCTATTCTTTTATTAATTTCAAATATATGAGCATTATTATATTTTTTCATTATATTTTTTAGTCTGCTGGCTATTATTTTAGGAAGTATATTTACAGATAATCTATCATCGCTTGATATATAATTCCAAATACCGTTTTTGTCAAAATTAATATGAATTCCATTGCTTAGTTTTATTTCATATTGATCTTTGAATTTATCTATATAAACTATTTTAGTATTTCTATAATTATCTTCTATAAATTTTCTGATATTCTGAGGCAGTTTGCTAGGTGTAATTTTAATAAAAAGGTTTCTAGTCATTTATATTTCCTTATCTGTAGTATTGTAAAATCTCTTTACATTTATAATTATACCAGATTGTAAAAATTAGGCAATATTTATTTACAAAAAATTTACATAAAATTTACAAATATTATATAATAAACAGTAATAAATATACATATACTACAAAAATAGAGTATAAATGTAAAATAATTTTACTTAAAATATAAAAATCAGTATATTTACTATGTAATTATGATATAAATTATGTTTTTTATATTTTCTATGTAAAAAATATTTATAAATATACATTTTCAGCTGATTTATTTAAATTATGTAAAATTATTTTGAAATAAATTTAATTATTTCTATGAGTTAGACATTCATAAGGAGTTATGCCGATATATACACAAGTTTTTTATATATAAATAAAAGCTATAGTTAATTAGATTAGTTTTTTAATAAAAATCGCGGAGCATATTTATACTTTAGTATAAATATTTTTACAGCGTAGCAATTTTTATTAGTAAATAAAACAAAATAAAAATTGCCTGCAAAAAAAAACAGGGAATAACTTTTTATATTATTATTCCCTGTTTATTTTTAATTATATAGTATTTAAAGCTTTAAAATTAATATTATTTTATAACATTATAAAATGCTTTTTTGCCTAAGTAAACGGCTCTGTTTCCTAATTCTTCCTCAATTCTTAATAACTGATTGTATTTAGCAATTCTATCGCTTCTTGAAGCTGAACCTGTTTTGATTTGTCCTGCATTAGTAGCTACAACTATATCAGCAATAGTAGAATCTTCGGTTTCGCCTGAACGGTGAGAAACAACAGCTGTATAGTTATGAGTTTTAGCAAGCTCTATAGAATCCAAAGTTTCAGTTAATGTTCCTATTTGATTAACTTTAATAAGAATAGAGTTAGCAACATCTTTATCTAATCCCATTTGAAGTCTTTTTACATTAGTAACAAATAAGTCATCGCCTACTAGCTGAACTTTTTTTCCTAATTTTTCAGTTAAAATTTTCCAGCCTTCCCAGTCATCTTCAGCAACACCGTCTTCTATAGATATAATAGGATATTTGCTGCATAAATTAACATAGAAATCAACCATTTCAGCAGGAGTTAATTCTCTGTTATCAGATTTATGAAATACATATTTTTTCTTATCTTTATTATAGAATTCACTAGAAGCAGGATCCATAGCAATCATTATATCATCTCCGGGCTTATATCCTGCTTTTTCTATAGCCTGTATAATTACCTGAAGAGGCTCTTCATTATCTTTAAGAGTAGGAGCAAAACCGCCTTCATCTCCTACTGTAGTGCTTAATCCTCTGTCATGAAGTATAGCTTTTAGGCTATGGAATACTTCGGCTACATAGCGAAGCCCTTCTTTGAAAGTAGGAGCGCCCACAGGCATAACCATATATTCCTGAAAGTCTATCGGAGCTGATGAATGTGCACCGCCGTTTAAGATATTAGCCATAGGTACAGGTAAGGTTTTAGCATTAGTACCGCCTATATATCTGTATAAAGGCATTCCCAATTCTTCAGCGGCAGCCTTTGCCACAGCAAGCGATACTCCAAGTATGGCATTAGCACCCAATTTCCCTTTATTTTCAGTGCCGTCAAGTTCTATCATAGTTCTGTCAATTTCTACCTGCTCTAAAGCGTCCATATCAATAAGTTCATTACAAATAATTTCATTAACATTCTCAACAGCTTTCTGAACGCCTTTGCCTAAATATCTAGCCTTATCTCCGTCTCTTAATTCAACTGCCTCATGTTCTCCTGTAGAAGCTCCTGAAGGTACAGCCGCTCTTCCCATAACTCCGCTGTCAAGCCAAACATCAACTTCTACTGTAGGATTACCTCTTGAGTCTAGTATTTCTCTAGCTACTATATTATCTATTAAAGACATATTATAACTCCTTATAAATTCTTATTTAATATATAATATAACATAATGCATAAATTTCAAGTGAAAAACTGAACATATAAATAATTATATTATTTTTTATCATTTGATTTGTTTTATATTTATAGGGGTGTTTTATTATGAAAAGAATATATTTTATTTTTTTACTCATATTAATATTTTTATCAAGCTGCAATATGTATATAAGCGATAAAGTAAGTATTTTGATGTTTGATGAAGATGCTAAGGGAAATATGCTTACTAATGAAATGCTTAATTTTATTTTAGTAAAAAGAGAAGATACAAATAGTTTAAATAAGCTTACTTATATTTACGGTACTATAGATAATAAAAAAGGAAATCAAGTAATAAAAAATATAGAGGAAGCTAAATATATAGAAGACATTAAAAATACTAATAATATTATAGATTTAAATTTTGATAATACTAAAATGACTATTAATTATAGTAAAGAAAAAATTTTATTTACAGATACTAACGGCATTGAATATATTCTTAATTTAAATAATTCAGAGGATACTTGGTTTTATAAATTGATTTCAGAATAATACAAAATTATAAAATAAATAAAAGTAAAAATAAGCATATTAAAAATATAATAGCAATATATTAAGAATTATGATATCATTTGATTTTATCATATTTTATTTAAGGTTTAATAAATGAAAAATATCGCTATATTAGGAAGACCCAATGTAGGCAAGTCAACGCTTTTTAACCGATTTGCAGGAAGAAGAAAATCTATAGTTGACCCTACAGCAGGAGTAACAAGAGATATCAGTATGGCTAAAACTTATATAGATGATATAGCTTTCAATGTTTTTGATACGGGCGGACTTCTTGACATAAGCGATGATACTTTAAATGAAAAGGTAAGAGAAAAGGCTTTGAAGGCTGCGGCTTTTGATGCGGATATATTATTATTTTTAGTAGATGTTCATCAAAATCACCCAGATGACAGATATTTTATCAATACTATAAGAAAATTAAATAAGCCTATAATACTTGTTATAAATAAAGTAGATGCAGATTCTCATACTAATTTGATTAATGAGTTTTATTCTTTGGGTATAAATGATATAGTTCCAATAAGTGCTGAGCATAATAGCGGCATTGATAATTTAAGAGAAAAAATACTTGAAGTGCTTGAAAGTATAGGAATTGATTTAGAGGCTGAAAGAATAAATAGCAGAAAAGATAAAAAATATAATATTAAAAATAGCAAAGAGAATACAGAAAAATATAATAAATATGATGAATACGATGAAAAAAATATAACAGAAGAAAAATATAAAAATAATAATGAAGAAGAAAAAGATGAAGAAAATAAAATCATAAATATAGCTATAGTAGGAAAGCCTAATGCAGGAAAATCTACTTTATTAAATACATTGATAGAAAAAGACAGAAGCATAGTATCAAATATAGCAGGAACAACAAGGGATTCTATAGATGAAACTTTCAATTTTAAGGGAGATGATATTTGTCTTATAGATACTGCAGGAATAAGAAAAAAGAAAAATGTTAATACTGATATAGAATATTACAGCGTAAACAGAGCCGTAAAAGCTATAGAGTCTTCTGATGTATGCATACTTATGCTTGATGTTTTTGAGGGGCTTACAGATCAGGATAAAACTATTGCTAATCTTATAATAGAAAGAAGAAAGGGCATTGTAATTGCTGCAAATAAATGGGATATAAGGGAGAAGGGCACTACTTGGAATGATTATGAGGCATATATGAAAGAGGCTTTTCCTATTTTGAATTATGCATTTTATGCTAGGGTATGTGCTTCCAGAAAAAACGATGCAGATAAATTATTATCTCTTGCTGTGAGAGTGGCAAAGACGAGACTGCAGAGATTTGAAACTCATGCACTTACAGAAACTATGGTAAGAGCTACAAGAGAATATACTATATCTGCAGGAGGAAATCCTTTTAAGATTTTCTATGTTACTCAGACGAATGTTAATCCTCCTTCTTTTGCAGTATTCTGCAATCATCCGCATAAATTAAATCAGCATTATAAAAGATATTTAGAAAACAGATTCAGAGAGATGTTTGATTTCAGAGGAACACCTATTGTACTTAATTTCAGAAAGAGAGGTAAAAAATATGACAGTTAAAATTATAATAAGTATATTAGTTTCCTATATAGTAGGAGCTATACCATTTTCATTTATAATAGGAAAGATAAACGGATATGATATTAGAAAAGAGGGCAGCTGTAATCCCGGTGCCAGCAATGTACTTCGCGTATGCGGAAAAAAAGCTGGAATTGCAGCTTATATATGCGATATAGGCAAGGGTATGGCAGCAGTTTTAATTTCTTCTTTTATATTGTCTTCAGTAATTTCTTCTCATAGCTATATATTAGCAGCCTGTGCTGTTGCTTCTATACTTGGGCATGTATTTTCTATATTTTTAGGATTTAAAGGCGGTAAAGGCGTTGCTGTGAGTGCAGGCTCTATGTTTATGCTTGCCCCTATAAGCTTGATTATTACTATGGTATTTTTCTTTATAGGTTTATTTATTTCAAAGAAAACTGTTGCTATCGGCTCTACATTCGGAGCTCTTGCTTTTCCTATAGTTTTAAGTTTATTATATTTTAAATTTAATTTCCTATATAGAATATTTTTTAATATAAATTATATGACTCTTCTGCCTATAACAATATTTCTTGCAATATTCATTATAATAAAGCATATACCTAATTATAAAAGAATGCTTAAGGGCGAGGAAAATAGTTTTTCAAAGAATAATAATTAATAATAATAATAATTAATAGATTATAATAAATTCAAATTATATTAATAAATATTATTCTACTCTACAACACCTATATAAGGCAGATTCCTATATTTCTGTGCATAGTCAATGCCGTATCCTGCAACAAATTCATCTTCTATATCAAAACCATTATAATCTATTTTTATATCAATTTTTCTTCTTGAAGGTTTATTTAAAAGAGTGCATATTTTAAGAGAAGCGGCATTTCTATTTTTTAAAACCTCGCATATCTTTTCTAAAGTATATCCTGTATCTATTATATCTTCTACTATAATAATATCTCTTCCCGTTAATGGTATATCAACATCTTTTAAAATTTTAATTTCAGAGCCTATTTTATCATTTCCATAACTTGATACTATCATAAAATCAATCTCTACAGGAACATCTATATATCTTGATAAATCTGCTAAAAATATAAATGAGCCTTTAAGAAGCCCTATTAAACAAGGCACTGTTTTCTTTTCTCTAATATCATCAGAAATTTGCTTAGCTAATTCTTTTACTTTTTTATTAATATCATTTTCAGAGATTAGTATTTTATTTATATTTTCATCTTTTTTCATAATTTTTATTTCCTAACTTTTTAATTTAAAAGTTATTATTAATATGCTTTAACTAATTTTAATATAAGCTTTTAATTTCTGCTTAATTATAACAATATTAGAATGTTTGTCAATTTAAGCATTTTTTAATATTGAAATTATATTGAAAAAAAATTGAAATTCATATAAAATAAACATAATATTTTAAAATTAGGATTAAATAATATGCAATATGAAGCAGTCATAGGATTAGAGGTGCATGTTCAGCTTAATACTAAAACTAAAGCATTCTGTTCATGCCCAAACACTTTCGGTGCTCCTGCAAATACTCTCACTTGTCCGAGATGTCAGGCTCACCCAGGTACTTTACCTATAGTTAATAGAGAAATGGTGCATAAAACTATAAAAGCAGGACTTGCTACTAACTGCACTATTCAAAAGAAAAGCAGATTTGCAAGAAAGCATTATTTCTATCCGGATTTGCCTTCCTACTATCAGATTACTCAAATGGATGAGCCGATATGTACTGAAGGGCATCTTGATATTACTGTGCTTAATGATGATGGTTCTTCTTATAATAAAAGCATAAGAATAAACAGAATACATATTGAAGAGGATGCTGGAAAACTTGTGCATGATGATACAGGAAGACCTTTAAGCTATGTTGACCTTAACCGTGCAGGCTGCTGTTTGATAGAATGCGTAAGCGAGCCTGATATATCTACTGGAGAAGAGGCTTATCAATATCTTACAGAACTTAAAAAGATTTTTAAATATATTGATGTTTCCGACTGTAATATGGAAGAGGGTTCTTTAAGATGCGATGCTAATGTATCTATACGCCCTAAAGGAAGTACAGAACTAGGCGTTAAAACCGAAGTAAAAAATATGAACAGCTTTAGAAATGTAAGGCTTGCTATAGATTATGAAATAAAGCGTCAGATTAAGGCTTTAAATAGCGGAGAGAAAATACTTCAGGAAACAAGACTTTATGATGCTAAAGAAAATACTACAAAAGGTATGCGTTCAAAAGAAGGTGCGGCAGATTACAGATATTTTCCAGACCCTGATATACCGCTTTTAGTTTTAAAAGATGAAGAGATAGAAAATGCTAAAAAAGAACTTCCTGAACTTCCTCAGCAAAAGAGAGAAAGACTTAAAAAAGATTATGATTTGCCTGACCAAGATATAGTTGTACTTACAGAAGATGCTGCATTAGCTGATTATTATGAGGCTGCCGTTAAATCTTATCCTAAACAGCCTAAGAAAATAAGCAATTGGATTATGGTAGAAGTTAATGCATACTTAAATAAAAAACTTCAGACTATAAAAGATTTCAAGCCTAAACCTGAGCATATAGGAGAGATTTTCAAACTTATAGATGAAGGAATTATAAGCGGTAAAATAGCAAAAGAGATTTTTGAAGATATGTGCGAAACAGGAGAAGCTCCTTCTGTTATAATTGATAAAAAAGGAATCAAGCAGGTAAGCGATACAGGAGAGCTTGAAGCCATTATAAGAAAAGTTTTAGAAGAAAATCCTAAATCAGTGGCAGACTTTAAAGCAGGCAAAGAAAAATCATTCGGCTTTTTAGTAGGGCAGACTATGAAAGCTACTAAGGGTCAGGGTAATCCTAAGCTTGTTAATGAAGTATTAAGAAAAGTTTTAAGCGAATAATTTTATAATTAAATCACATCTGAAATAAATTGTTTTTGGATGTGATTTATTTTATATAAGTTTTATTTTGTCAAATAGATAATATATAAAATCTTAAAAAAAGCGTCAGTATTTAATATATAGCAAAATTATTTCGGAGTTATAATAATGAAATTTGTATCTTTTGTTGAATGGAATAATACGGAATCTGTAGGTATATTAAGTAAAGACAGTAAAAAAGTTATTGCTGTAAATGAGATTATAAGCGATTTTAAATTAAATGATAATAATAATATGATTCATTTAATAAAAATGATTAATGAAAATAATGATATATTAAATAAATTAAAGTATGCAGAAGAAAATTTTGAAAGAGCCTATTCTATAGAGAACATAAAAATATTATCTCCTATAAGAAAACCTATTCACGATATTATATGCGTCGGAGTAAATTATAAAGATCATTTGGGAGAAATAAAAAAGAATATGACAGATTTCAAAGAAAAAGAATTAAAAGCTCCTATTTATTTTTCTAAAAGGGCTATAGAGATTATAGGGCTAGGCGATAAAATTAAAGCAAGATTCGATTTAGATGAATGCTTAGATTATGAAGCTGAACTTGCCGTTATTATTGGAAAAACTGCAAAAGATATAAAGCCTGATGAGGTTAATGATTATATATTCGGATACACTATATTTAATGATATATCTTCAAGAAAAATACAAAAAAATCATTCTCAATGGTATAAGGGAAAAAGTTTAGATTCTTATTCTTCTATGGGACCTTGCATAGTTTATAAAGATGATTTGAAATTTCCTTTGGAGCTTGGTATTAAAAGCATATTAAATGATGAGATAAGACAATCATCAAATACAAAATATATGATTTATGATATAAGTTATTTAGTATCAGATATATCAAAAGGTATGACTTTAGAGGCTGGTGATATAATTGCATCGGGAACACCGGGAGGAGTAGGTATGTCTTTTAATCCCCCTAGATATATGAAAAAAGGCGATAAAATAGTATGCTCTATAGAAAATATAGGAGAGCTTATAAACTTTATATAATTTTTGACAAACATAAGCAAATATAATAAAATATAAATAAAACTATTAGGAATTATATACTATGAAAACTTTATATTTAAGAAAAATCAATATTAATATCATTATATTATTTTTATTAAGCATTATAAGTTTAGCATCTCCTATAATAATTCATTATTTTGGATTAAGAGGAAATGAATTTCTGCCTATATTTTTTGCATTATCATTGGGAGCTTATATATTAAATCCTTTATTTTTAATTCTGCTTTCAGTGATATCTCCTATTTTAAATTATACTCTTACAAATATGCCTATGCCTCCGATATTATATTTTTTAATATTTGAAGGAATAGTATTTGCTTTTATTATAAGTATGCTGAAAAATAAAAATGTATCATTTATATTACTTTCATTATCTGCATTAATATTGGCAAGATTATCTTCTATTGTTTTAACTTTTATTTTTGATATAAATATTAATACTTGGATTAGAGGTATTATATTAGGATATAAAGGCATAATAGTTAATTGGGCTTTTGCAAGCATAATGTATATTATATTTAAAAAATATAATTAATAAAAAATAATTAAAATATTATGATTAATGTATATTTATAAAAAATTTTATATTGATAATATTTCAATAACAGCATTAGGCGATTTAGATAAAGAGCTTGGAGATGAGCTTAGAGCTTTCAAAAGGAAAGAAATTGATTTTCCTATTAAGATAATAGAAAAAATAAAAAAATATTATGAAGAGCATAATAAAAAATTTGATATTATACTTTATGTGCCTTCAAATAAAAATAACGGAGTAATGGACTTTTTTGCAGATTATATTTCTAAAGAGTTTAGTATAAAAAAATATGATTCTATAAAATATAAAAATAAAAAAGAAGTAAAGGAACAAAAGTTTTTAGAAACTCTTAAAGAGAGAAGCGAAAATATAAAAGATG
This sequence comes from uncultured Brachyspira sp., assembly GCF_910578695.1. GTDB lineage: Bacteria > Spirochaetota > Brachyspiria > Brachyspirales > Brachyspiraceae > Brachyspira. Next base: position 34,221 of record NZ_CAJTQJ010000008.1, on the reverse strand, counting down.
CTTTTGAAATAGTTAGTACAGAAGAATTTGAAAATAAAAATATTCTTTTAATTGATGATGTTTATGCTTCAGGCGAAACTGTAAAAGAGATTATAAAAATATTTAAAAAATTTAATTTTAATTATAATTTAGAAATATTAATTTTCTGCTATAGAAATCATTTTTTTAATGGGATTTGTTTATATGATAGATAAGAGAATTAAAGAGCTTACCAGAAAAATAGAAATGGAATCAAAAAAGCTTGATAAAAAAATAAAAGATATAGAAAAAATAAAATCAAGCATAACAAAAGATTTAAAAAAAAATGTTAAGGAATTAAAAAACAGGCAGCTAAGCAGACTTCAGGAAGAAAAGAAAAATATCAATAATAAAGTTAAGGAGATGAAATATAATCTTTTAAATGCCAAAAAAGAAAGCACCGAAAATAAAGTTAATAAAAGAATAGAAAAAGCAAAAAAAAGAATAGAAGAAAATAAAAAAAGAATAGAGGAAGATAAAGAAAATAAAAAACCTGCAGATAAAACAGTAAAAAAAATTATGAATATGATGGCATTATATAATAAAAGAGCAAATGATGAGCTTATTGATATTTTAGAAACATTAAAAGATAGAGAGTTAAAAAAAGAAAACGGGGCTTATCATAAATCTATATATGAAACTTTTATACATATTCTTAAAATAGATATATATTTATTTAAAGTATACAGAAAATATTCAAATAAAAAAAATATAAATGATAAGGATATATTTAATTATTTTGATGATGATTTGAACTTTAATAAAGATGTAGATTTTCAAACTATAATAGAAATACGAAAAAAATTAGATAATATTATTTTATCTGTAATAAACTCTATAGAAAACTTTAATTCATCAGGAAAAGTTATAATGATGAACACAGAAATAAAAAAGCCTATATATCATATAATAATGCATTCTTTCAATCATAGTACGCATCATAGGGGCGAAATATCGGCTATGCTTGATCAAATGGGGCATAGAAATGATTATTCTAATTTATTAAATACTGTATAATTTTTAAGCTATAATTATTTAATCAATAAGTCCTAAAATATATAATACAAGATCATTAAAATCTAATTTTATATGCTTAGCCATTGCAGGTATATCAGAAGTATTTGTCATTCCTCCCTGAGTATTTACCTCCATAAGATAAATTTCATTATCCTCTCCTATTATTGCATCTATTCTTGAAAGTCCTTTACAGCCCAAAACATTATAAGCTTTTTTACATATTTCTATTACCTTATTTTCTATTTCCTTTGATAATTTTGCTGGCATTTCCATTTCAGTTTTTCCGGGCGTATATTTAGCATCATAATCATATATTTCATTTTTGGGATTGATTCCAAGTATAGGAAAAACATATATTTCTTTCTTTACTCTTTCCTCTCTTTTTTCTCTTATTTTTTCTCTTTCTTCTTTTTTTAATTTTTTTTCTTCTTCTTTTACTAATACCAAACCGACAGTGATTTCTTTTCCTTTTATATAAGGCTCTAAAAAGTAATTATTCTTATTTTCTATTTTTGAAGTTATACTGTCAAATTCTTTTTTTGTTTTAATTAATGATACGCATACACTTGAACCGCTTGATATGGGTTTTAATATTATAGGAAAATTAAAAGATAATGATTTTCCTTCTATTTTATCATCATAAATTTCTTTAACATCTTTTAAAAGCATAAAATCAGAAGTAGGTATATTAGAAGATTTCCATATTCTTTTTGTATAAACTTTATTCATACATAAAGCACTTACCAATATATTTTCTCCTGTATATTTAATATTAAGACTTTCTAAAAGCCCCTGAATAGTTCCGTCTTCTCCTGAAGTGCCGTGAAGTATATTATAGCAGTATTCAATATTATTTTCTTTTAATGTTTTTACTAATTGATAAGAATCATTTACATCTATTAATATAGAATTATTTTTTAACTCATCAAAGCTTATTAATGCTTCATAAACATTCTTTCCGCTTCTTAAAGAAACTTCTCTCTCTTCATTCTGCCCTCCGTATAAAACGGCTATCTTTTTATTTTTAAATCTGTTTAATATATTTTGTTTTAATTCATTATTCATTATCATTTTTATTATCCGTATATTTTAGCTTTAATACTTATCGTATAATTTTTTAATTTTATAATTAAAATATTTATGAATTACCATTTACTTTATTATGAATAAGGTTTATTATTATACACTATGGATATTAGTTTAAATAATAATAAAATTAAAAAATCTGTTTCTAAAATAAGTGCTGTTATATGCATAATATGTGCAAGCTCGGCAATAGCGGTACTTATTATTTTGATAATTAATTCTAAAACAGCAAGAGAAATAACTTCATTTTCTCTTTATTCTAGTTTTCTGACAATATTTTATATTATAAACTCAATATACCATTTTTTTCCTTTTAATAATAAAGCTAAAAAAGTTTTTTATATATTATCACACGCTTTCTTTATAATGATGATATGGGGAGTTTATATACCTCCCTGCCTAATATCATTGCAAAATGGGTGGGGCTGGAGTTTTTTCGGTATTATAACAGGGCTTTGCATATTAGGAATTACATTAAGAAGCATATTCGGATATAGATGGCGGAATGCTACCGAAACTATATACTATTTTTTATTAAATTGGGTTTGGCTTATAGCTATATCAAAAATATCTTCTGCTGTGGGAGAATATGGGGCTATATTATATTTGACAGGATTTTTACTTTTGAACATATCAATGGTATTTTATAGGCTTGCTATGTATGAATCAAATAAAAGATATACTTTGTTTCTGCCGCTATTTTATTCTCTTTTGATAATATCAAATATTTGCCATGCTGTATTTATGTTTAGATATGTTGCCAAAATTTTATAGCTTTGTTATAATTTATAAGAAATACATAATAAATGGAGACTGATTATATGATAAAAGAAAAATTAAGCAGCTACATTCTAAATAGTATAAAAGAAAATTGGGATATAAATGCATTAGCGGATTACGGCAGCAATAATATATTAAAATACAGCGATATGGCAGAAAATATTTTTAAAATACATACAGCTTTTAAAAAATTAGATATATATAAGGGTGAAAAAATAGCATTATGCGGAGGAAACTCTGTTAATTGGGTTTTAACATATTTATCAATTATAACTTACGGGGCTGTTGTTGTTCCTATACTTGTCGACTTTTCAAAAGAAGATATTGATTCTATTATAAAAGATTCTGGGGTAAAATTTTTATTTGCTGATTCTAATATTTTAAAAGGTTTAGACAGCAGTACTTTATCATTATTGAATAAATCTTTTTATTTAGAAAATTTTAATACATTTATAGAAAAGTCAGATAATAAAGCAGATAATAAAACAAATGAAGAAACAGAAGAAAATATATTTAACAAAATAGAAATATCAAATTTCAGCAAAGAAGATTTCAGCCTCACAATATTTGAAAATGATACTTTAGCTGCAATTATATACACTTCAGGAACTACAGGCTTCAGCAAAGGCGTAATGCTAAATCATAATTCTCTTGCTGCAAATATAAGATTTGCAATTGATAATATGCCTATAAAGCCTAATGATCATATACTTTCATTTCTTCCTCTTGCTCATGTATTCGGCTGTTTATTTGATTTTTTATTTCCATTTTCAAAAGGGGCATGCATATATATGCTTAATGCTATACCTAGTCCTAATATTCTGCTTAAAGCATTTGATGAAGTAAAACCTAATCTTATACTGATGGTGCCTCTTATAATAGAGAAAATTTATTTAAAAAAAATACTTCCTACAATAAGCAAGCCTTTAATTGCTAGTTTATTAAAAATGCCTATCATATCTTCTTTATTAAAATCAAAAATAAGAAATACTCTTACAAAATCTTTCGGCGGAAATTTTTATGAGCTTATAATAGGAGGAAGTGCTTTAAATAGCGATATAGAAAAATTCCTTATGGATATAGGCTTTAAGTTTACAGTAGGATATGGTATGACAGAATGCGGTCCTTTGATAAGTTATGCCCCTTGGGATAAACATAAACCAAGAAGCTGCGGATATTTAATAGATACTTTAGAAATAAAAATAGATGCTGAAAAAGAGGGAGATGTAGGCGAGATTATGGTTAGGGGCGAGAATGTTATGCTTGGCTATTATAAAAATTATAAAGCTACTGCTGATGTTCTTTCTAAAGACGGCTGGCTTAGAACGGGAGATTTAGGACTGCTTGGAGAAAATAACAGAATATTTATAATGGGAAGAAGCAAAAATATGCTGCTTGGTGCAAGCGGACAGAATATTTATCCTGAAGAGATTGAAAGCAAATTAAATACTATGCCTTATATTTTGGAGTCTTTAATTTTACAAAGAGATAATAAACTTCATGCATTATTATATTTAGATTCTGAGAGAATTAAAGAAGAAAATTTAAGCGAAGAGGAAATAAATAAAGTTATAGAAAATAATAGAATAGAAATTAATAAAGTGCTTCCTGAATTTGGAAGAATATCAGGATTTACTATTCAAAAAGAAGAGTTTATTAAAAATCCTACAAAAAAAATAAAGAGATTTTTATATAAATGAATTAAATTAATATAAATGATAATAAATGCTTCCTGTTTTATTTTTTATTTTTTCTAATATGAAGCTAGTTTTATTATGCATTTTTAAGCAGTCAAATATAACACTATTTCCTTTATTGTCAATAATGTCTTGCTCTTTGCATTTGTTGCATCCTACAGACATACTTTTAGGACAGAATACAAAATTCATAGCAGGTATAAATCCCTCTTTTACAGATAATGTATGTTTTAAATTTTTACCTGCTTCAACAGCTGATATAACAGTATCAATCCCTAATTTATACAAAAAGTTTACACTGTAATTATTAATTGCATTTAAGCCTATTCCAGCCCATAATATGCATTTATCTCTAAAAGCCTCAATATGTCCCAAGTTATTGCATATTACTATCATATTATTTGTTTTTGACACTATATTTTTTATTAATTCAATATCTTTGTCAAATGTTATATGAGGCAGAAGTATGCCGTCTATTTTTTTATTTTCAAAAAGTTTAATTATATTTTCATCATAAACTTTTGGAAATAATATTTTTTTATCATAATCAATATCAGAATATAAATTAGACTTTTCTTCATCATTTACTATTAAAACTTTTATATGAGTATTAGGATAATTAATATTTTTTTCATTATATATTTTTTTATCATAATTAATTTTTTTAGACTGCATTAAAATATTTTCAAGTTTTTCAATTAGGCATCTTCTAGCTTCATTCAAAACTTTTACAGGTATAAAAGGATTTTCAAATTTTTCTTCAATATTAATATTATCAAATTTAAATACAGTGCCTCCTGTTTTTGAAAGAGAGTTAAAAATATCTTCTTTGGATACTGATTTAGTTTCAGCTTTCTGAAGTTTATAATCACTTATATATTCTATATTATTTAATCTTTCATCATATTTGCTTTTTACTTTTAATTTTATTCTTTTATCATTATTATAATCAAAACCAATTATGCAATTTAAATCAAGAATATGCTTAAAATTATCTTTTTCAATTATTTTATCCGCTTCGTCCATCTGCAGTTTATCAGTGGTTCTGTAAACTTTATCTCCGATATTTATATTTTTTAAAACAGAAGAAAAACTTAAATTGCCTTTTGCTCTTTTTACTCTTATATTATCTTTATACAAATCAGAAATCTGCATTCCTATTTTTCCGCTCTCTCCGAATGAAAGCCCGTCATAAATATTTAATTCTTTTTTGGTTTTTATATATATTTTATTTTTCTTGTATGCTGTAATATTTCCTATATATTCTCCGCTATGACTTGGCTTATAATTTTCAAAAATATCTTTTGAATTATAATAATATCCTTGAGAAAATCCTCCTCTATTAAAAATCTTCATTAAACTTTCTCTATATTTTTCAATAGGCATATCTTTATTTTCTAAAGCAAAATCTATTACCTTTCTATATATATAGGCAGTAATAGCAGAATATTCGCTTCTTTTTGCTCTGCCTTCAATTTTAAAAGATGTTATTCCGCTTTCAATTAAATTCGGTATAATATCAATAGTCATCAAATCTTTAGTGCTTAAAGGATAATCAGTTTTTCCTCCGCTGTACTCCATTCTGCAAGGCTGAGCACAAGCTCCTCTGTTTGCACTTCTTCCTCCATGCAGATAAGAATATGCACATTGTCCTGAAAAACTTACGCATAAAGCCCCATGCACAAAAGTTTCAAGTTCTATATCAGTATTATTTCTTATATATTTTATATTCTCCAAACTCATTTCACGGGCTAGAACTACTCTGTCAATACCTATTTTTTTAAGGAGATTAACACTATATAGATTATTACAAGACATCTGAGTACTTGCATGCATTGGAATATTAAAATTATTTCTCACAATATCAATAATGCCTAAATCCTGAACTATAACAGCATCAGCACCCATATCATAAATATTTTTTATAAGAGGCATTACTTTATCAATTTCATCATTATAAGCTAAAGTATTAACTGTGATATAAACATTTACATTTCTTAATTTTGCAAACTTTATATTTTTTTCAAGAGTTTTTTCATCGAAGTTTTGAGCAGCTCCAACTCTGGCATTAAAACTTTTAGTACCGAAATACACGGCATCAGCCCCAGCATTAACAGCAGCCCTTAAGCCTCTTTCATCGCCTGCAGGGGCAAGCAGTTCTATTTTTTTATTATTCAAATTATTTTCCATTTATATTTTTTAATATTGACAGTTTAAACTATAGCATATAAGAAAATGAATTCAAGTGATAAAAATAATAATTTAAAAAAATAAAAATTGCAGTTTATAATAATTTTATTATTTATAGTGATTTTACACATGGCTATAGCTAGAATTAAAATGGTTCAATTTTTATTTATCTGATATAAAATATATTAATTAGTATATAGGATACAATTATGAATGATAAAGAAAAACAATTAAATAAAATTTTTAAAGAAATAGAAAAATATAATGACGGAAAGCATGATAATAAAATAATAAAGTTATGCGATGAAGGTTTAAAAATTGATAATAAAAATTATAAATTATATTTTCATAAAGCCAACTCACTTTATCAATTAGGTATATACAATAATGACAGTGATAAATATTTAGAAGCAATTAGCAATTTCAATATAGTTTTAAATATTTTCCAAAACAATAAAATTACATATTATAAGAGAGGATTATGCTATTTTTATTTAGCTTTAAATGAAAATAATAATATAGAGTATATTAATAAAGCAATAGAAGATTTTAACAATCTGATAATTGTTTTAAAAGAATTTGAAAAAAATATAAAAACTAAACATGAAATAATAGAATTAAATAAAAAATATGATGAAAGTTATAGTATACGAGCTTTATCTTATATTCATTTAAATAAATATGATAAAGCATTATATGATTTTAATATGGCTATCAAATATAATTCAGAATATGGAGAATATTATTATAATAGAGGACTTTGTTATTACAATATTGCTATAGAAAATAATAATGACATAAAATATTTCAAGTTGGCAATAAAAGACTTAAATAAAGCAAAAGAATTAGGATTTAATAATAATTATATTTATTTCTTAAAAGGATCATCTTATTTAAATTTGGGCTTAGTAAAAAGTGATAATAGCATAGAACATTTAAATAATGCTATAAGTAATTTTGATATATCAATTAAATTAGATAATAATAAAGTAGAAGCATACTATAAAAAAGGATTAACCTATATGTATTTAGCTTTATACTTAAATAATGATATTGAATATTTTAAAAAGTCTTTAGAAAATTTTAATATTGCAATAAATTATAATTCAACATTTGGAGAGTATTATTATAATAGAGCTTCTTGCTATTATGATTCAGCATTGATAAATGACAATATAAATACTAATGATTTAAAATTGGCTATTAACGATTATAATAAAGCTATAGAGCTAGGCTTTAATGATTATAAAGTATATTATAATATTGGATTAATATATACTTCATTAGGGTTATTAGAAAATAATAAAGCACATTTTGAAACATCATTAATTAATTTCAATAAATATATTAAATTCGATAAAAATAATGCTGATTATGAAGAATCTTTGGAGAATTTTGATAGAGCAATTTCTCTTAACATTAATGATGTATTTTTATATTATTATATATTTTTATCAAATTTTAATTTACAAAATTATAAAGAAGCTATAGAAAATATAAACAAATTCATAGAAGAAAGTCCTAATTCAGAAATCGGATATTGTAACCGAGGTTTAAGTTATATAAATTTAGCTTTATTAAAAAATGAAAATTATAATAAATATTACGAAATGTTTGAAAAAGATTTTAATAAGGCTATAGAATTAAAACCAAATGATGAATTTATACTTTCAGAATTGGGGGGATTTTATTATATTTTTGGTGATTATGATAAATGCTTAAATCAATTCAATAAGTAAATGTTCATATACAAAAAAAAGATGAAAATAAGCTAATAATAATTAATAAAAATATTATTAGTAATGTTTTGATAGATAATAATGTTATCAATCATATTATAGAATTATTTGCTGTAAAATCTAAAGAATGGAAGTATGAAGATGAATATCGTATACTTTTTTATGATAAAAAAAATAAAAATACTAATGGTATTCTTATTAGCTTACCAATAAAAAGTATTTGTTTTGGAGTGCAAACTTCAGATGAAGATAGAGAACTTGTATGCAATATAGTAAAGTTAATAAATGAAAAAAATATAGATAAAAACGGTAAAAAATATAAAAGAATTAAATTATATTATGCTGAATTAGATGATAATGAACTTTTTAAGATTAATATTAAGCCTTATAAACATAAAAAATAATAGTTTATATAATAATATAGTCATTAATAAACAAAATAAAATAAATTAATATAAAATTAGAAGTACTAATATAAATAATATAACTTGTATAATAAATAAAAAAATATATACTATAATGATTATTTATATATTTTATATTTTGGGTTTATATAATGGATAAGAAAAATATAATTGATAAGAAAAATATAATTAATAAAAAAAATATAGTTATCATTGGGGCTGGAAATGCAGGGGAAACTCTTGCGTATGAAATACTGACATCTGATGATGATAATGAATATAATATACTTTGCTTTTTAGATGATGATGAGAATAAAAAAGAGGTAAAAATTAATAATCATTCTATAAATGTAGAAGGCAGGATTAAGGATATAGAAAATATTATAGAAGAATATAAAAAAAATAATATAGAGATAGAAGAAATTATTATAGCAATTCCTACGCTTAATCAAAAAGAACTTCTTGAAATACTTAATATTATATATCCTACAGGAATAAGATATAAAATACTTCCCTGTTTCTTTGAAATAATAAAAGGTAATGCCTCTATAAAAGATATTAGAAATATAGAGCCTTCTGATTTGCTTGGAAGAGAGGAAATCGGATTTGATGAAAAGGAAATATCTGTTTATTATAAAGACAAAACTATACTAGTTACAGGAGGAGGAGGCTCTATAGGAAGCGAACTTGTAAGACAATTAATAACTTTGCCTGTAAAAAAAGTTATGGCTTTGGATAATTCAGAAAATGCCGTTCATAATCTTATAATGTCTTTAAATGATAAAAAAAATGAAAAAAATAAACATAAATTCAAATATATAATATCAAATGTAAGAGATTATGTTAAAGTAGATAAGATACTCAAAGAAGAAAAACCTGATATAATATTTCATGCCGCAGCTCATAAGCATTTGCCTTTTATGGAAAGCTATCCTGAAGAAGCAATAAAAAATAATATATTAGCTACAGAAAATATAGCAACATTAGCCATTAAAAATAATATAAAAAATTTTCTATTTATATCAACAGATAAGGCAGTACACCCCACTTCTTTAATGGGGGCAAGCAAAAGAATATGCGAGAGAATGATAATTTCTTTATCTCATGAACAAAATAATACAGCATTTAAAATAACAAGATTCGGAAATGTACTTGGAAGCAGCGGAAGCGTTATACCTGTATTTGAAAAGCAGATAAGAGAAGGAAAGCCATTAACTGTTACGCATCCTGAAATGGTTAGATTTTTTATGTCTATAAGAGAAGCTGCAAGACTTGTGATAAAGGCATGTACCTTAAATGACGGAATAATATTTACTTTAGATATGGGAAAGCCTGTAAAGATTTTGGACTTGGCTAGAAATATGCTTAAAATGTATTGCCTTACAGAAAAAGATATTCCTATAGTTTTTACAGGAATAAGAGAAGGGGAAAAGCTATATGAAGAGATTTTAATGGACGATGAAACTCTAATACCATCTCAGTATAAAAAATTGTTCATAGCAAAAGATTCTCTGCAATGCCTTACACCTGAAGAGAGAAAAGTAATGATAGATGCATTCGATATAGCCTCTCTTGATGCAGATAAAGAAACAATAAAAATGCTTATGCGTAAATATATAGAGGAATATACAGGATAAATTTTATCTTTGTTTATTTAAGAAAAAATAATAATAAATAAAAAGCCGGCATTAAAATACTGCAAATAAAAAAAACTTTATTAATTAACTTTCTCTTTTACTATACCGCTTCTATAGGCATTTAAAAGCTCTAATAAATCATCTATCCTTTTTGATAACTGCTTTCCTACATCAGTTTCCCCTACAGTAATCCTTTTAATAAAACTTTCTACTATAATAGATTTAGGGCTTAATCTAAATCCTGATTCTACAACTTCGCTGAAAGGTCTATGCTCTGCTATCACCATCATATTGGAATTTGATATTAAAGTATATCCGCCTATTCCTGTATTCTTATGATAAGCCTTAGAAAGTCCTCCGTCTATCACTAAAAGAAGTCCTCCTCCTTTTATAGGGCTTTCGCCTTTATGAGTTTTTACAGGAACATGTCCGTTAATTATATGAGATTTTTCCGTATCTAAATTAAATTCCTTTAATATGTTTTGGCAGTACTCTTTACTGTCTACATAGTAATAGTACGGATTATAATTTTCTTTATGGGTTTCTTTATCTTCTATGAAATATCTTTCAAATGTAGCCATTCTGTTTTTACCGAATAAAGGAGATTTAGGACCGCACCATAAATACCAGCAGTAATCAAGAGCATTAAGCTGTTCTTCGCTTCCAAACTCGCAGTAAAATGCTTTTCTTACCTTATCTTCAGCCTGCTTTAAATAATTTTTTCCGTATAAATTTTGATTATCTATATAAACATTGTCAAAAGAGCCGTCCTCTTTAGTAGGTATGCATCCATGATATAATAAATTTCCATTAAAAATTTTATATATTCCTCCTTTAGAATACATATAATTTGCATGCCTTTGAAGTGTAGGGCTATTCATAAAAGAGAAAGCCAAAGTCTGTATTAAAGTATTTTCACCTTCTGTAAGTTCAAAAGGGTTATCTCTGTCTATTGTAGGGAAATTTTTATCTTTAAGTTCATAAGTTTTTCCTTCTATTGTTATAGTTCCCTTATCATAATCTATTTTATCTAAAAGTATTCTATCATTCATTTCATAATTAGGATGTCTTTTTATAAGCTGGCATTCTAATTTAAATTGAATTATTGATATAGCCTTATGCATTTTAGCTGCTAAATCTTTATCTACTTCATCATATATATTTTTATCCAATGTATTAGGCTTGAATATATCGCAGGGATCATCTCTGTAAACATCATTTGCAAAAGAAGATAATGATCTTAAATTTATTCCGTAATTATACTCAAGCAAATCAAAATTATTATATCTTATAGCAAGTCTTACAGCATTAGCTACGCATATCAAACTTCCCTTAGCCGCTCCAAGCCAATGTATATCATGATTGCCCCAAGCTATATCCACATCATTAAAAGTCATTATACTATCCATAACTTTATCAGGGTGAGGACCTCTGTCATAAATATCTCCTACAATATGAAGTCTGTCTACACTGCATTGTCTTATAAGCTGACATAATGCTATGATAAATTTATCTGCTGCAGATATTTCTATAATGGAATCTATTATAGAAAAATAATAATTTTCTTTATTCTCTTCAGAATCAGTTTGCAGAAGCTCATCTAATATATAGGCAAAATTAGCAGGCATTTTTTTTCTTATTTTAGATCTTGTATATTTGCTTGTTACAAGTCTGCATATTCTGATAAGTCTGTATATAACAATTTTGCACCAATCTGGGAAATCTGCATTATTTGATTTTTCATTTATCATATTTTTAGTATCTACTATTAATATCTGAAGCTCCACTCTGTCATGTTCAGGCAGCGTATTTTTAAAAAGCAGTTCTATTTTTTCTCTTATAACTCCTGAAGAAGTGCCTAATAAATAATCAAAACCGTCAGATTCTCCATGTATATCGCTTAAAAAATATTCTGTACCCTTAGGAAGTTCTGATATAGCTTTTAAATTTATAATTTCAACAGAAGCATCATCTATTGTAGGGTACTTTCTAGATAATAATTCTAAATAATCTTTATCTCTCATAAAAGAACTCCAATATAAAATATTAATTATATAGTAAATATTATATACAAAAATATATATAAATCTATATCATATAAAAAATAATGTTGACAAAAAAAACAATTGATATATAATTAATAGACATAATTTAACGGGATGTAGCGTAATTGGTTAGCGTACCTGCTTTGGGAGCAGGGGGTTATGAGTTCGAGTCTCATCATCCCGAATGCGCTAGTAGCTCAATTGGATAGAGCAACTGCCTTCTAAGCAGTAGGTTACAGGTTCGATTCCTGTCTGGCGCGTATAGAGCATTAATTATCATTACTTAAGCTTTAATTAATAAAATTATAAGTTCTATTTTTTAAATGGCGAATGTAGCTCAGTTGGTTAGAGCGCCAGATTGTGGATCTGGATGTCGCGGGTTCAAGTCCCGTCTTTCGCCCTTTTCTTTTTTATATCTAAAATTTTAAAACAATACTCAAAAAAACTTGATATTTTTTATATTATGAAATAATATATTTAGGATTAAAAAATAAAATAATATTTGATTTTGGTTAACTACTAGACTGGCTATAATAAAAATCACTATAAGCATATTATCAAAAATATAATACAGTTATGAAAGCTATAAAATTAATAAAAAGATAAAATAAAGATTTTTTTAGTATTTACAGCTTTAAAATATTCTATATTTTTCGGCTCTAAAACAGCTGTTAATTTAGGATTATATTTTTTGATAGTACTTTGTATTAGCTTATAAAAATGCTGAAAATTACAATTAAGGTTATATACAAAATTATAAACTATAGTTCATAAATTACCGATAATTATGCCAGTATAAATAAAGAAAGCGTCTGTGGCTTAATTGGATAGAGCAGCGGATTTCGGTTCCGTAGGTTGGGGGTTCGAATCCTCTCAGACGCGTTTAATAATTTTTAATACTAGAAGTCAATCATAAAAATTGTATTAGTAAGATAAGGATTATTATAAAATGAAAGAAAAAACTATAAAAAGATTCAATATATCTATACTAATACTATTTCTAATAATACTATTAATATTCACTATATTATATAATATATATAGTATTGGAACTTTAAATAGAATAAAAAATGAATTAGAAAATTTTACTAACTCCATTTCATTAAGAATGGAAAATAAATATATAGAAATGATGACTTTTTATTTTAAAGAAGAATTAGATAATTATGAAAAAGCAAATAATTTCACTAATTTAGTAAAAGAAAATATAAGATTAGGAATTACACCATATTTTAATTATCTTAAGCTGCATGTAGATGATGCTATGAAAGTAAGAGTAAGAAATATTACTTATGCATTATTGCTCATAGCTTTATTTATGTTTTTATCTATATTAATTCTTAATTTTACAAATAATAATTTAACGCAAGTCTTACCTGATAATACTAATATTATTAATAAAGAAAAAACCAAAAGCACTATAAATAATAATGAAGATGATAATATCAAACTGGAAATACAAGAAATGTATAAAGACTTAGTTGAAGAAATTAAAAATCAAAGAGTAAAAGAAGCTTTAGAAATAATAGAAAAAATGTTTAAATTAGACGATAAAAACTATTTAACTTTAAATGGAGCTGGTATTTTATATTCTAAAATGTACAGCAGAGAAAATAAAAAAGAATACTTTTTAAAAGCTAATGAATATTATGAAAATGCTTTATCTTTATATGATTACAGCGATAATATTGCAAATAATAAAGCTGTTATTTATTCTGTAAAATATGAACTTGAAGAGATGGAAGAGGATTATGAAACTTCTTTAAGCTTATTTAATAGTGCATTGAATGAAAATAGTTTGGATGTAGAACTTATTAATAATAGGGCTACCTTATATTCTGTAAAATATCAAATAAGTAAAGATGAAAACATATTTAAAAAAGCTTTGAATGATTATAATGAACTTATAAATATTGATTTTAATAATATATATACTCTTAATAATAGAAGCACAATATATTTTAATAAATACAAAAATACAGGCAATAAAATATACTTTAATAAATCTATAGAAGACCGTAATGCTGCTTTTGAAATTAATCCGTCAAAACAATTATATGATAATATAAAATATTTGTATATATATAAATATTAATTTATTAAAATATATTATTATTAGCATATCAAAAAAATATTTAAGTAAATAAATATAAAAATTATGAGCGTCTGATATTCACAGAATGGCAGAATATTAAAGCTCATAATTTTTATTAGCAATAATAGAAAGTTTATAGCTAGCAAT
>NZ_CAJTQJ010000008.1:0-19147 GCF_910578695.1 uncultured Brachyspira sp. | reverse complement strand
GCTTCGGCTCACTTTTTTTAATTATTTTTTTATTATTATTAAAAATTATTATTTTCTTAAATCATCTACCAATTTAGTTTTATCAGAAGTCTTTTCATCTTTAGTTTTTACTACTTTAGCAGGATTTCCAGCTACAACCTGATTTTCTTCAACATCTTCTAAAACAACGGCGCCAGCTCCAATAACAGCATTTTTTCCAATATGTACGCCTTCTATAATGACAGCATTAGCACCAATAACAACATTATCTTCTACAATGACAGGCTTTGCAGAAGGAGGTTCTATAACACCTGCAAGCACAGTACCAGCACCTATATGACAGTTATTTCCTACCATAGCACGTCCGCCCAAAACAGCCCCCATATCTATCATAGTGTTCTCGCCGATTTCAGCACCTATATTGATAATAGCTCCCATCATAATAACTGCATTATTTCCGATTTTTACTTTATCTCTTATAATAGCACCGGGTTCTATTCTGGCATTTATATTTAAATAATCCAAAGTAGGAACGCCTGAATTCCTTCTGTCATTTTCTAAATAATAGTCGGTTATAAAATCTTTGTATTCTTCTAATATAGAATTTATATCTTCATAGTCTCCGACTGCAAAATGAAATTCGCCTGAAGAAAATACTTTAGCATTTGTTTTTTTTATTTTAGGTAAATTTCCTTTTATATATATTTTTACAGGGGTTTTCTTTTTAGAATTTTTAATATACGCAATAATATCTTCTGATTTTTCCAGCATATCCATTTCAGTTATACTCCTATAATAATTTAGCATTTATATTTTAAGATAAAACTTCTTTCATTCTGTAAAGACCTGGTTTTTTACCTAAAAGGAATTTAGCAGCCTTTATAGCACCATTAGCGAATATTCTTCTTGAAGTGGAAGAGTGTCTGATTTCTATAATTTCATCATCGCCGTAGAAAATAACGCTATGATCTCCTATCACAGAGCCTCCTCTTACAGAATGTATGCCTATTTCTTTTTTATCTCTCACATGAAGTCCTGTTCTTCCATTAACTAAATGCATTTCATTACCTAAAGCATCATTAATAATATTGTAAAGACTCTTAGCAGTACCGCTCGGAGAATCAACCTTTCTATTATGATGAGTTTCAATAATTTCAATATCAAAATCTCTAAGCTGAGGAGCCAATTTAGCAACAACTTCATTCATAAGATTAATGCCTATACAAGTATTAGATGACAGCACTATAGGAATACTAATAGAAGCCTCAACAATTTTAGCAAGCATACTTTCATCATATCCTGTAGTTCCTATAACTATTGGTATATTATTTTTTACACCATAGTCTATAACATTAGCAAGTCTTGAAAAATGAGAAAAGTCTATAATCATATCTCCTTTTTCATTTGTGAAATCATCAGCAAAACCTGTGATTTCTAATTCGCCTTCTCTTTCTATAACTTCTTTTAATATTGAACTCATTACACCTGTTCCGTGTATTAATACTTTCATATTTTACTCCTTTTAATTTTTATAAAAATTATTTTTTTAATCCGTATTTATTTATGATGTTTTTTATATGCTCTCTATTTTTAGAGCTTAAAGGTCCTAATGGAGAGCGGCATTCTCCTACATCAAACCCCATTATATTCATAGCCTCTTTTATAGGTGCAGGATTAGTTTCTATAAACATAGCTCTTATCAAATCTATATATTTAATCTGCAATTTAACAGCTTCATTAACATTTCCACTTATAAAATTCATAACCATATCATGATTTTCTTTAGGTATAATATTGCTTGTAACTGATATGACACCCTTAGCACCTAAAGCCATCATAGGAGTTATCATATCATCATTTCCTGAATATATATTCAATTTCGGAGCAGTATTGACAATATCTGCAGCATAGCTTATATCTCCGCTAGCCTCTTTAATGCCCTGAATATTAGAAATTTCAGATAAAGCTTTAATAATATTTAAAGATAATTTAACTCCCGTTCTTGAAGGCACGCTGTATATAATAACAGGACATTTAACATTATCTGCTATTTTCGTATAATAGTCAATAATACCGCTTTCATTTCCTTTATTATAATAAGGTGTTACTGCCATAACCATATCGGCGCCATATTCATAAGATTTTCTACTAAACTCCACTGCCTCTGCTGTATTATTAGTGCCTGTGCCTGCTATTACAGGAATTCTCTTTTTTACAGCTTCTATGCAGAACTTAATTACTTTTAATCTCTCTTCAGCCGAGAGAGTTGAGCTTTCTGCTGTAGTACCTGCTGCTATTACAGCATCTGTTTTATTTGCTATTTGAAATTCTATAAGTTCTTCTAGTTTTTTATAATTAACCTGATTATCTTTTGTAAATGGTGTTATTAAAGCTACACCTGATCCCTCAAATAATGACATATCCATCTCCTTTAATTATATACTGTATTATAATTTTTTTCCATAGTTAAAAAATTAAAAAAATTAAAATAACAATTAAAATAAAATAATTATATTTGTTTTATAAACTTTTCTTTATTTTTATAAGTATTATAAACATTTAACACCTGAATTTTTACTCCTAAATTAATAGCATTTTCATCTATATCAAATAATCCGTTATGAATAGGTATATTTATTTTTTCATTTGAAACTCCGAGACTAAAAAAAGCTCCCTGTATTTTTTGAAGATAATAGCTGAAATCTTCTGTAGTCATATTAGGGCTTTCCTCTAAACTATTTTCTTTGCCTAAAATCTCTTCTGCCGATTGTCTTATAATATTAACAGCATCTTTATGATTTATTAAAGCAGGATAAGAAGGCATATTAATAAATTTCCCTTCTGCATTGAAGCTTTTAGATGTATTAATAATAATATTTTCTATTGTATTTAATCTGCTTTCTCTTGTATTATCATCGCATAGCATTCTAATTATTCCCTGCATTTTTACATTATCAGCCACTATATTGCCTGCAGTTCCGCCTTTTATAGTACCTATATGAAGCCTTATAGTATTATCTGTAAATGCTGATATAAAGCTGTGAAGCTGAGTAATAATATGAGAAGCAATTATTATAGGATCTATTCCATTATATGATTTTGCTCCGTGTGCCGATTTTCCCTGTATATGTATTTCAAACATATTAGAGCTTGCATACATTGCTCCGTAAGCTGTGCTTATCTGTCCGCATTTTATTTCAGGACGAACATGAAGCCCGTAAATAACATTAACATTCTCTAAAGCATTTTCATTAATCATAGGCAAAGCACCGCCTGTAGTTTCTTCGGCAGGCTGATATATAAGTCTTATATTGCAGGGAGGCTTTATATGCGAAAAATATTTTGCTATTCCTGTAAGTACGGCTGTATGCACATCATGTCCGCAGGAATGACATTTTCCTTTATTTTTTGATGAATAAGAGCAGTTTTTTTTGTCTTCCATAGGCAAAGCGTCCATATCCGCCCTAAAAGCGACTGTAAAGTTTTTATCCTCTCCTTCTATATCTGCTATTATTCCTGTTTCTGCTATTTTTGTTTTATGATTTATATTAAGAGATTTAAGTATAGAAGATATTTTTTCAGAGGTTCTAAATTCTTCAAATCCAAGTTCAGGATAAGCATGCAAATCTCTTCTCAAATCTATCAGAAAATCTTTCATAGATAAAAGAATATCATTTGATACTATATAATTATTATTCTGCATTATTATTACACCTTGATAATTTTAAAAACTATATTTATTTTTTTATTAATGAAATTATATAGAAAATTATTTCTTAGATTTTGATAAATTACATTTGAAAGATTTATAGAATTTAGAAAGCTGAAAATATATATTTGAGGTGAATGAAGTATACATTCTAAACTCCTTAAAAATCGTTTATAGTATTATAATATGTAATAATATTATAAAAGTCAAGAAAATAGCATTATTTTTTGATATAAAACTGCCGTCAAAATTTTTTGTATTTATAATAAAAGCATATATTTATTTTTTTATTTACTTTAATCAGCCCGCCCTCCCGCCCCTATATTCATATAAAACTTAAATTTTTTTAGTTATTTTAACATTCGACTAAATTGTTAAAACATACAAAAGTTATAAAATATTATTGCAATAAATAAAAAATGATTATATATATTTTTCCGATATTAATTTAAATTTTGTTTAAATATGATAATTAGATAAAAAAATCTAATAAGGACTTAAAGAGATATGCAGGATAAAATTAATGAACTTAGAAAAAGAAAAGAGAAAATAGAAGAATCAGGCGGCATAGAAAAAATAGAAGAGCGTCATAAAAAAGGCAAATTAACAGCTAGAGAACGCATTTTGCATCTTTTAGATGAAGATACTTTCTGCGAGATTGATGCATTTATAGAGCATAGATGCAATGATTTCGGTATGGAAAAAAATAAAATAGCAGGCGAAGGCGTCGTTACAGGTTATGGAAAAATTAACGGCAGACAGGTATGCATATATGCACAAGACTTTACAGTAATAGGCGGTTCTTTGGGGCAGATGCATGCTGCTAAAATTTGTAAAGTGCAGGATATGGCTATAAAATTGGGCTGTCCTTGTATAGGTATAAATGATTCAGGAGGAGCTAGAATACAGGAAGGCATAGATTCATTAAGAGGCTACGGCGATATATTCTATAGAAATGTTCAGGCTTCGGGAGTTATACCTCAAATATGCGTTATAATGGGTCCTTGTGCAGGAGGTGCCGTTTATTCTCCCGCTTTGATGGACTTTATATTTATGACTGATAAGGGTTCAAATATGTTTATAACAGGACCTCAGGTTGTAAAAGCTGTAACAGGAGAGAAGGTTTCAGCAGAGGATTTGGGCGGGGCTTTCGTTCATAGTAAAACTTCAGGTGTTGCCTCTTTGATGTTCCCAGATGAAATATCTACATTAGACGGCGTTAAAAAATTATTATCATATATACCTCAGAATAACTTAGAGGATGTGCCTTTAGAAAATACAGGAGATAATCCTAATAGAACAGATGAGGAATTATCAAATATACTTCCTGATAGTTCTAATAAGCCTTATGATATTAAAGAGATTATAAAAAGAGTAGCTGATAACGGCGAATTTTTTGAACTTCAGCCTTTATTTGCCCCTAATATAGTTATATGTTTTGCCCGTCTTGACGGAAAATCTGTAGGCATTATAGCTAATCAGCCTAATTCTATGGCAGGAGTACTTGATATAAATGCTGCAGATAAGGCTGCCCGTTTTATAAGATTCTGCGACAGCTTTAATATACCATTAATTACATTGGTTGATACTGCAGGGTATTTACCCGGTGTAGCTCAGGAGCATAATGGTGTTATAAGACATGGTGCTAAACTTTTATACGCCTATTCAGAGGCTACAGCACCTAAAATCACTCTTATAATAAGAAAATCTTACGGCGGAGCTTATATTGCTATGTGTTCTAAGCATTTGGGTGCGGATATGGTTTATGCTTGGCCTTCTGCCGAGATTGCTGTTATGGGACCTGAGGGAGCTGCTAATATAATATTTAAAAAAGATATAGATAATGCAGAAGACCCTAAAAAGGTAAGAGCCGAAAAGATAGAGGAATATAAAAAAGAGTTTTCTAATCCTTACAGAGCTGCTGTAAGAGGCTATGTTGATGATGTGATAGAGCCTGAATACACAAGAAGTTATTTAATCAATGCTTTGCATTTTCTAGCAAGTAAAAGAGAAAAAAGACTTCCTAGAAAGCACGGAAATATACCTCTATAATATTTAATTTTAAATTAAAAGGAGAATTGAATGGAGCATAATGCGGCTATTACAATATTCGGCATAATATCTGTTTTTGTAGTTGCTTTAGTATTTTATATATTATCTTTGATTTTGGGAATAATTTTCAAAACTAGAAATATTAAAAAAGAAGAAGAGATTATCAAAACTGTATCATTAAGCAAAACCAAAGAAGAAGATTTGCTTAATGATACTGAACTTGCTGCGGTTATCACAGCTGCAATATCAGCCTATACAGGTATGTCCAATAATAAATTTATAATTACATCTATAGAAGAATCTAAAACTCCTATATGGGGAATGGCTAATAGAATAAATAAATAAGCTTTAAGCCAGTAATAAAAAATAAATATTTTGGAGAAAATATAATTATGACTAAACAATATAAAATTACCGTTAATGGAAAAACTTATGATGTATCAGTAGAAGAAGTAAAGCCTGTAGATTCCCGCAAAGCTGTATCTACTATAGTAAATAGAGAATCGGCTTCTGCATCTCAAACATCTTCTGCATCAAATGTATCTAATATGCCTTCTGTATCAAGTACGGCTCAAATTCCTATAGATGAGAATGCCGTATCAGTAAAAGCGGCTATACCCGGCACTATAATATCATTCAGTGTTGCTGTGGGTGATAAGGTGCAGGAAGGACAGGTTCTTGTTATATTGGAGGCTATGAAAATGGAAAATGAAATAGTTTCTCCTGCTTCAGGCGAGATAAAATCTATACATGTAGAAAAAGGCTCTTCAGTTGTGGAAGGTCAGGTTATATTACAGATTAAGTAATATTAAGGGGTAAATATGAATAAAGCTTTAGGTTTGGATTTTAACAATTTATTTACAGGTTTTTATCCTCCGACTATAGCCCAAATTATAATGATGCTTTTAGGAGCATATTTTATATATATGTCTATTTATTATAAGAAAAAGCCTTTGCTTATTCTTCCTATGGGAGTTGCAATACTAGCTGCTAATATGCCTCTTCCTCAAATGACAGAGAATGTTATTAATGGTTTTATGGGTATTCTTAATAGCGGTGCAAAAAGCGGAGTTTATCCTGTATTAGTATTCTTTGCTGTTGGAACTATGATAGACTTGGGACTTGTACTTGCTGACCCTAAAAATTTTTTTATAGGGGCAAGCTCTCAGATAGGCATACTTATAGTATTTTATATAATGAGTTCTATGAGTATAGGAGAAGATTTATCTGCATCTGTTTCTATTATAGGTGCTGCTGACGGGGCTTTGGCTATGTATATATCATCTTTGATTGCAGAGCCTAAATATTTTGCTGCTATTGTTATGTCGGCATATCTTTATATGGAGCTTCTTCCTATAATGCAGTCAGGACTTACAAAAGTACTTACTACTTCAAAAGAAAGAAAAATACCTATGAATTATTTAAGACATGTTTCAAGAGGAGAAAAAATCATATTTGCAGTTATTGCTATGGGGCTTTGCGGTATATTTTTATCAAATTCTTTTCCTCTTATATCAGCACTTTTATTCGGAAGTATTTTAAGAGAATCAGATATTATAAAGAATTTTTCTATAAACTTGCAGAAGTCTTTAACAGGTATATTAACTATGGTTATAGGAATAGCAATAGGATCTTCTGCATCCGCTGATTATTTTATGACTTTTGATACAGTGATTATATTTGCTTTCGGATTATTATCATTAATATTAAGTACTGCAATAGGTATTATAAGTGCTAAAATTATTAATATACTATCAGGCGGAAAAGTTAATCCTATAATAGGTTCTGCAGGACTTAGTGCTTTTCCAGTGCCCGCTTGGGGGGCTCATGTTTATGGTCAGGAAAATAGCTCTTCAAATTGTCTTCTTCTTCATGCGATGGCTGTTAATATTTCAGGCATAATATCAGGCGCCCTTGTTATGGGTATACTTTTGACATTTTTTCATTAGATATAAATAATATTTTTTAAACATTAATCGTTTGCCCTATTTATTATACAAAATAAATAGGGTTTATTTTATGGCTGTACTGCCGAAAATTATACTATAAATGTATAGGGAAAATTATGGTAAAAAGATTAGTATTAAAAAATGGAACTAAAGTTATACTTGAAAAGATGTCTATGCTTGATACTGTTTCTATAGGTTTTCTATTTTTAACAGGAAGTGCTAATGAAAGTAAAGAAGAAAACGGATATACTCATTTTATAGAACATATGCTTTTTAAAGGTACTCATAATACCAATTCCAAAGATATTATAAGGTCTATAGAAGGAGTAGGGGGCATATTTAATGCATTTACTTCAAGACATTTAACTTCTTTCTAT
This sequence comes from uncultured Brachyspira sp., assembly GCF_910578695.1. Taxonomy (GTDB): domain Bacteria; phylum Spirochaetota; class Brachyspiria; order Brachyspirales; family Brachyspiraceae; genus Brachyspira. Next base: position 11,081 of record NZ_CAJTQJ010000008.1, on the reverse strand, counting down.
ATAAATATTATTTCAAAATATTTTGAAAGGGCTATAGATACTTTAGAAAATATTATACTTAATTCAGCTTTCAGAGAAGAGGATATAAATAGAGAAAAAAAAGTTATCATTGAAGAGCTTAAAATGTCTAATGATACTCCTGAAGAGATATCTGCAAATCAGTTTTTTGCTGCGGCATATAAAGGCACTTCTATGAGCTTTCCAATAGGCGGAAATATCAATAATATAAAAAAAATAAGCAAGGATAAAATTTATTCATATTTTAAAAAACATTTTAATTCTAATAATCTTGTAATTTCTATAGCAGGAAATTTTGATATAGATTATGCTGTTAAAAGATTGGAAAAAATTAAATTAGAAAAAAATGCCAGAACTGTTAATAAAGAGCTTCCTTTCTATTATAAAACTATAACTAAAGAAAAGCAGGAGATTAATCAGGTTTATTTTTCTCTTATAGCTCCTTCATATAATGTATGCGACGGTAAAAAAAGATATGCTATGAATATAGTAAATGATATATTCGGCGGAAGTTCTTATTCAAGATTATTTCAGTCTATAAGAGAAAATAAGGGACTTTGCTATAATATATACAGTTATAATTCAAGTTTTATTAACGGCGGCACATTTGAGATACATGGTTCTACAAGTTTGGACAGATATGAAGAAACTATAGAAAGCATATACTATGAAGTAGAAAAACTGATTAATGATAGAATATCAGAAGATGAGCTTGAAGAGGCTAAAGAAAGCTATAAAGGTTCTATGGCTTTCAGTAAATTCAGTGCCGAGTTTATAATGAATAAGAATGCAAGGCATGAATTATATTTATCTAAATATGTATCATTTAAAGAACTTTATAAGATTATAGATAAAGTTGATTTGAAGATGATTAATGAAGTTATAGATGAAAAACTTTTAAGTAAAAAATTCTTCCTTACATCGGTAGGAGATAAAGGCACTAAGGATATAAGCAATTCTTTAAGCAGAAAATTAAAACTTAATTAAGGCTTTATTATATCTTTTATTTTATTTATGAAAATATCCATTTCTTCATCTGTGCCTACTGTTACTCTTATATAATTATCGATAATATCTGTTTTGAAATATCTTACTAATATTCCATTATCTTTTAATTTTAAGTATATATTTTCAGCAAATATATTTTTATGGGATATAAATAGAAAATTTGATTTTGAATCAAGTACTTTAAAATCTAATTCTTTTAACTGAGTTTTTATTCTCTCTCTGGTATTAATGATTTTTGATACGCTATATTCAAAATATTTTTTATCTTTTACAGCTTCAATTCCTGCAATTATTGAAAGCCTGTTAATAGTATATGAATTAAAAGAATATTTTATATTTTTAAGTCCCTGTATTAAATTCTCATTTCCTAGAGCAAAACCCAAGCGAATACCTGCTAATGATCTTGATTTTGAAAAAGTTTGTATAACTAAAAGATTATCATATTTATTTATAAGTTTATATGCACTTTCAGTTTGAGCAAAATCTATATATGCTTCATCTATTATCACTATATTATCTCTATTGCTTATTATAATTTCTTCTATTTGAGAACTGCTTAATAATAGTCCTGTAGGAGCATTAGGATTTGCTATAAATATCCCAGCATCTAAATTTTTATAATCATTTATATCTATAGTAAAATCATCTTTTAAATGTATTTTTATTTCATTTAAATCAAAAAGAGATGAATATACGGAATAAAAACTATATGTAATATTAGGATAATAAACTTTATCTCCTTTATTAAAGAAAGCCATAAAAGAAAAAGCTAATATTTCATCAGAGCCGTTTCCTATAAATATATTATTTGTATTTATATTATATAATTTTGCAATTTCTTTTTTCAAATCGGAAACATTAGGGTCAGGATAAAGTCTTAAATCATCAAAACTGCTTTTTATTACTGCTTTTTTTACCATATCAGACGGAGGATAAGGAGATTCATTAGTATTTAATTTTATATATTTTTTATCTTTAGGCTGTTCGCCCGGAGTATAAGGCTCTATAGATTTTGCTTTATCGCTTAAAAAATTTTTCATAAAAAATCCATATTTAATATTTTTTTATTTTATTATATATAATATTAAATTATATAACAATATGATAAATATATATTAAAAAAATTAAAAAATATTTGACAGTATTATTTTTATTGTTATATTAATACTATTATTATAAAAATATATTTTTTTAATTGCATAATTTTAATACAGAGGTTTTTTTATTATGAAAAAAATACATAGCTTATCATTTAAAGTGCCTGTTATAATAAGTTCTATTATTTTTATTACAATAGCTTTATTAGCTTCGATTTCAATTTGGTCATCTTCTAGGGCTATAAGAAAATCTTCATTAGAAGGTTTTTCATCTACAGTTTCAGGATATTCATATATGGTATATATGATACTGCATGAACAGCTGCTTGCAATATCAACTTACTCTCAGTCAGGTACATTAGCTAGCGGCATATTAGGTATAGAAGATACTGCATTAAGAAATGATGCTTTAAATAGATTAAAGGATTTTGCTTTAGCAAATACTTATGCTATAAATATAGGATTAGCAGATATTAACGGAAATATTCTGCTTGACAGTGCCGATGATAATCTTGCTGGGGCATCTATAGCAGAGATTCATAAAGATTTGTTTTTAAGAATGAAATCTAATAATTATGAATTTACTTATGATAATTCTCCGAGCATATCATCTACTACAGGAGGACATGCATTGCTTCTTTGCGGAGGAATTAAAGATTCTCAAGGTAATTTTGTAGGATTAGTTTATATAAATTTAGATTTGAAAGAAGTAAATAAATATTTTATAGAAAATTTAAATATTAACGGACATCTTATTGTAGCAAATGATTTAGGCAAGATAATACTCTCTTCTAATTATAAGACTGTAGGAGGAGATTTATACAGTGCATTTGATATAACAAAAACAACTGAAGAGGGAATTATAGAGTCCTATACTATTGGAGGCAAAGAAAAATATACGGCAGCCTATAAAAATGCTATTATAATGCCTTGGTCTGTTATATTTTCAAAATTAGACAGTGAAATATACGGAGAGATAAAATATACGATTCTTCGCACAATTATAATAGGACCTATATTTGTAATATTATGCAGTATATTGATATTTATGTATATAAAAAGTATTACAAAACCATTAGATGAATTAGTTTTCATATCTAAAGAGATTTCAAACGGTAATTTAACATCTAGTGATAGAAGTATAAACCGTAAAGATGAATTAGGAATACTTGCTAATTCTTTCTTTGATATGAGAGACAGACTGTCAGAAATTATTTTTAGGGTTAGAACTTCAGTAGATGAAATAAGAGTAAATGCTCAGGAGCTTTCTCAGGGAAGTATGGATTTATCACGCCGTACAGAATCACAGGCTGCTAGTTTAGAGCAGACATCTTCTTCAATGGAGGAAATGGCTTCTACAATAAAGTCATCAACAGATCAGTCGGTAGAAGGAAATAAAATGATGGTAGAATCTAGAAAGTCCATACAAAATGCAGGGGATATAATATTAGAAACTACAAAAAATATAGAAGAAGTTTATGAGGCAAGCACAAAGATTAAAGATATTACAAAAATAATAGAAGATATAGCTTTTCAAACTAATATACTTGCTTTGAATGCTGCTGTAGAGGCGGCAAGAGCAGGAGATATGGGAAAGGGTTTTGCTGTTGTGGCAAGCGAGGTTAGAAATTTGGCTCAGACTACTCAGTCATCGGTAAAGGATATTACAAATTTAGTTGATAATGCTTATGATAAGATTAATAAGGCTACAGAATCTGCCAGAGCTTCTCAGGATATATTTGCAGAGATTCAGTCAAGAATAGAAGATACTGCAAAAATTATGCAGGATATCAGTTCTACAGCAGTGGAGCAGCAGGCTGGAGTTGATCAAATTAATAGAGCTGTTTTGGATATGGATACTGTAACACAGCAGAATGCTTCTTTGGTGGAAGAGGCTTCTGAATCTTCTAACTCTCTTTTAAGTCAGGCAAAAGAATTGGCTAGTGCTATGAGTTTTTTCAAAGTTTAAAACAAATAAAATGCTGATAAATACAAATATGCAGATATAAAGATAATTTTTATTGAATAAAGCGTCTTTATCTGCATATATTTTTTATATAATTTTAATCTAATTTAAAAAATTATAAACTTTTATAAATCAATAAAGTGATAAATATATAAAAATATTTTTTAATTATATTCAGTTTAATAGTTTTAGATAAATATATATTTTTACCTTATTATGTTACCTTAGATTACAATAATAATAAAAAAAGTGTAATAAATTTTACTGCAAATACGATAATTATAGTAATTAATTAGAAGTAAATTATTTTTTAAGGAGCATAATAATGTCAACAAGCTCATTTTTTGGTATAGAATTAGGTAAAAGATCCCTTCAGAGCTTCAAAACAGCTTTGGAAGTTACAGGGCATAATATAAATAATGTTGCAACTAAAGGATACAGCAGACAAAGAGTAGTAATGCGTACATTTGATAAGCCTTTGGAAGCACCTAGTTTGAATAGAGCAGAACGTGCAGGACAGATAGGACAGGGTGCTGAAATCACTTCAATAGAGAGAATAAGAGATCAATTCATAGACTCTAAAATTATGACGGAGCTTGGCACTGACGGCTATTGGAAAACAAAGTCTGATTATTTAAAGCAGCTGGAAGCTATATATAATGAGCCCGGAAATTCTAATTTGAGAAATGATTTAGATGCTTTTTGGGATTCTTGGCAGGAAATGGCTTCTAATCCTGCAGAAAGAGGCACTAGAATGGTGCTTGTGGAAAGAGCTGACAGAATAAATAATTCTATTAATCAGATGTTTAATCAAATGAATAGTATGCGTAATAATTTGAATAATTTAACTGAAAATAAGGTTAATAGAATCAATGATATATCCAATTCTATTAAAGATTTAAATGTAGAGATAGTAAAACAGCAGGCATTGGGGCAAAATCCTAATGATTTATTAGACAGAAGAGATTTGCTTTTAGATGAGCTTTCTTCTCTTGCTAATGTTGATATAAAATCTATTGATCCTGATGAAACTATGATTTATATAGGCGGAAGGGCTTTGATTCAGGGCAATATAGTAAGCGAATTAAGTATAGAAAGAAATGTTAATAATGAAGGAATGTATGATATTTATTGGAAAAAAGATCATGTTCAGGTACAGTTTGAGGGCGGAGAATTAAAGGCTTTATTAGAGCTTAGAGATGTTGATACTGTTGATGCTGTAAATGATTTAGATACTTTTGCTATGAATTTAGCCGACAGCGTAAATGAAGTTCATAGAAGCGGTTTCGGACTTAATCAGGAAACAGGCATAGATTTCTTTACAGTTACAAAAACTACTCCTTCTGTAATAGGTAATTTTGATATTAATAATGACGGGCAGGAAGATTCTACTATAATGTTTAAGGTAAGCGGTATTAATTCTGTAGATTCAACTGCAAGTATAGGAAGCAGCGGAACTTTAATATTTGGAAATAAAACAAGAGAAGGTACTGATATTGCCATAGATTATACTGCTCAGATGAAAGTAGGAGATTTAATAGATAAGATTAATTCAAGCGAAGCTAATGTATCCGCTTATTTAGATGATAAAAACAGACTTGTACTTAAAGCAAGAGGTTTTGATGATTATATAAAGCCTTCTTATTTTATTAAGCATATAGAAGATTCTGGCGATTTTCTTGTGGGTATTACAGGATTGCTAAATCAGTCAGGTGCAGACGGTGCTTATAATTGGCAGGCAGTAAATCAGGTAAATAATTTAGCAGGAGATTTTAGAAACTTTACTGTTACACCGGACAGACATCCTGCATCGGCTATTGCAGTTAATGATATTATAAGAAACGATGTAAACTATATAGCAGCTTCAAAAGGCATAGATACTACAGGAAACGGCTTTAATGATAAATGGAATGGAATAGGAGACGGCTCTAATGCTTTGGCTATAGCTAATTTAAAAAATAAAGAGATAATGGCAGAGAGTAAATCTACATTTAATGACTTTTATATAGGAAGCATATCAAAAATAGCATCAAGAACAGAGACAGCCAATGCAGAAACAGAAAAACAAACTGTTGTTATGGAATATTTAGAAAAGTTAAGACAGTCAGTATCTGGAGTCAATTTAGATGAAGAAGTTGCTCAGATGGCTATGTATCAGCACGGATATAATGCATCTGCTAGGGTTGTAAGCGTTATGGATCAGCTTCTTGATGTGGTGATAAATAGAATGGGTGTGTAAGTAATATATAGTTTTTTAGGCGGCGTCTATTTATTTAGATGCCGCCGTTTTTTTATATATATAATGCTTTATAAAAAATATTATACTTTTTTATTTATATCTCTTTACAGCCATTAGTTTTAAATATATTATAGTTATAATTCTTTAAAATATATACTTCAAATTCCGATATTAAATATACAGGAGCATTTTGAAATGAGTATAAAGATTCGCATAATTTTAATAATTGTTGGAGTTATGGTTCTAGTAGCGGCAAGCACCAACTTTTTAAGTACTACTTTAAATACAGAAACTTTTTCTGCTATTACGGAAAGAAGTTTAGATAATAGATTTAGATTAATAGTTAAAGAATTTGAATATAATATAATGTCATCAAGAGAAGAAGCGGCAAAGGTAGCGGCAACTTTATGTGCAGGATATGATGATAATATAAAAAACTCTGCTCCAGAATATAGGGATAATTATTTTCGTGATTTTTTAGCTGCCTCTGTAAATGAATCTCAATTATACTTTGACAGAATTATCAGCATAATGTTTCATCCTTCTGCTGTTTATAATGAAAATAATATGCTTTCTACATATATATACTCTACTATAGATAATAAATATTCTAAATTGAATACAACTAATCAAATTATGTGGAGCAATCTTACTAATAATTATGATAAATTAGATAATAATCCTCTTTTAAGAAAAATGCTTACTCCTTATATAGAAACTGATAATATAGGTTCTACATTTAATGTATCATCAACAATACTCGATTCTGCAAATAATAGAGTTATAGGTTTGGCTAATGTGGGAGTATTATTTAATTATTCTATGCAGAATATAAAAGATATTCTTAGTATAGAAGATGCTGATTTATTGATAATAGATAAAAAAAATATGACTATTATTAATTCTAAAGACAGTATTAATATTAATGATAAAGTAGAGCTGTTATATCCTAATGCTTATGAAATATTCAGTTCTAATTTAAATACAGGAGATATTATAGTTAATGATATAGAAATTAATGAATCTTCTTATAAGTCTTATGTTACTACTATTGCAGGACTTGTAAATATAGTAATGCTTATACCTGATTCATATTTTACTTTGCAAATAAAAGATATGAATAATTCTATATTCTATACTATTATAATAGCATTCTTAATGGCAATAGTAGCTATAATATTCTTTATTAAAGTATTGTTCAGCTCTATTACGAAGATATCAGATGCTATAGGCGATTCTGTAGATAATAAAGATTTAACAGTTAATATACCTGCTATTTCAGGAGGCGATGAAATAGGAGAGATGACAAAATGGGTTGGAATTTTAAATAATTCTCTTCAAAATATACTTTCAAGCGTAAAGAAAACTATATTAACTTCTAAAAAGCAAAGCGATACATTATCCAAAAAGATAAGCGATAATTTAGAAATAATATACAGTATCAATAATAATATAGAAATTATAAAAAATAATGTTAATGATGAATTAAGCCAAGTAGAAATTGTAGAAAGCAGCAATCAGAATATGCAGGAATATATATCTTCAAATACAAATAATATTGACTCAGTTGAAAGAGATACTAGAGAGCTTCAGAATAATATTATTGAAGAAGGCGAAAATATAGAGCAGATAGTTACTTCTGTAGAGGAAATGAGTAAAACTATAGAAAATATAGATGCTATTATTTCTAAAGCCACAAATAAGGCTAAAGATTTATCGGTTGCTTCTGTAAAGAGTAAAGAAAAAATGCAGGCTACTTCTATGGCTACAGGAGATTTGAGAAATGCTTTAGGCTTTATTTCCAATTTCGTAAGCTCTATTAGGAATATAGCACATCAGACAAATCTTTTAGCTATGAATGCTGCTATTGAGGCAGCTCACGCTGGAAAATATAGCTCTGGTTTTGCTGTTGTTGCCGAAGAGATTCGTAAATTATCAGAAGTTTCAAATGAACAGGCAGATAATGCAAATAAGGTGCTTCAAAATATAGAAGAAAAAATTATTATAACTACAAATGATTTAACAGAATCTACTGAGCAGTTTGATTTGCTTACTAAAGATGTACAGGAAGTTACTGATATAATGGACACTGTGCATGTATCTTCTGTTGAGCAGCTAAGGGCTATTAATGAGATAGTAGATTCTATTACTAAAATATCTCAGTCAAGCGAGCATATTAAAACTCAGTATATTGATATGGCTGATAAACTTGGAAACATAAAAAATAGTCTTGAAGCTCTTAATAATATTTCGATTTCTACATCAAAAACTATGAATAAATTAAAAGGCATATCCGAGTCTATACATGCAAGCGTAGAAAAAATTTCAGAGAGTTCAAATGATCTTTCTAATTCTGCAAATAGTATGAATAAATTTTCTAATGACAATAACAGATTATTATCAGGGCTTGAAACAGAAATATCTCAGTATAAGATTAAGGATATAAAAGGCAGAAAAGATGCGGTTACTCAAAGGGTAAAAGGCTTAACTCTTATAATATTAAAAGAATTTATAAAAACAAAATTCGGAGAGGAGGGCTATCAAAGATGGGTAACAGAGATGGAGCCTTCATCTTCTTTAATATTCAAAAATGAAATATCAAGTAAGGAATGGTATCCGTATATAACATCATTCCATAAGCCTTATAAATTGGTATGCGATTTATTCTATTCAGGGGCTAATACAGGCATTAAAGAAATTTCTGAATATCATTATTATCAGATAGTTCCTAAATATATAAAGCCTCTGCTTTTCTTTATGCCTAAGCATTTTGCTTTAGGATATGCAGCAGAACATATATTCCCTGATTTATTTGACCCTGCTAAAATTGAATTAATAAAAGCTAGAAAAAAATTATTGGTGGTTCATCTTACTAACTTTAATGAAGACCCTGAAGTTATTGAGCTTGCTATACTTGCTTGGGCTAGTCTTTTCCTTGAGTCTCTTACTCATATAAGGTCAACTATGGAAATTACAAAATCTATTAGAGACGGCGAGATTTATACTGAATTCGTTCTTAAATGGTAATAGGTTTTATAAAAAATGTCTCTAATATTGTGTTTTTATAAATTTAAAATTATAATATAAGAGTTTATTATAATAAATTTGAGGCATATATGATAAAAGATATTAATCCGATTACAAAGACTTTAGGATTTAAAATACTTATAATAGTGATATTAGGACTTTTGCTTTTAATTCCAATGGCTTTTATAAACAGCGTTGTAAAAGACAGAATGAGATATCAAAGAGAAGCAGTATCTTCTATAATAGACCCTGTAGGAGGCAGTGCCGATATACAAGGCATTGTTATTGCAATACCTTATTTAAATAGAGTTATTAATAATGAAACCAAAGAAATAAGCTATATAAGAAAATATATTTTTTATATGCCTAATCAGTATAATATAAAAGGAGATGTAGAAGTTTTAAGCTTAAACAGAGGTATATTTAAAGCACCTGTTTTTAATTCTTTATTAAATATTAATGGAAGATTCGATAAATATAATTCTGATATATACAATTTAGATGAAAATAATAATATAATACTTTATGATGAGGCTATGCTTATATTGGGTATAGGAAATAAAAAAAATTTTATGAAGCTTCCTAATATATTAATTAATGAAAATGAAGAGCTTTCATATTATGAGAAAAATATTAATATAAATTTAAGTATGTTTACTCATAAATTTTTGTATTCTATTTCGAGAGATAAAATATTAAACGGCTTTGATTTTAATATTGATATGTATATTCAAGGCGGAAACTCTCTTATAATAACGCCTTTAGCTTCTGAAAATACTTTTATAATATCTTCAAAATGGAAAGATCCTAGTTTTACAGGAGGATTTCTTCCTTCAAAAAGAGAAGTTAATAATAACGGATTTAATGCTGAGTGGAATATAGCAAGCTTCAATACTCCTTTTACAAAATATTGGACTAGCGATGAAAATGCTAATTATAATGCAGATATTAAGAATAATAATGTTTTTGTATCTTTTCTTCTTCTAAATGATAATTATCAGAAAACTTCAAGAAGCGTAAAATATGCTATACTTTTTATATTCATTCCGTTTTTTATATTATTTTTATGCGAGGTGCTTTCAAAGAAGAGAATTCACCCTGTACAGTATATTCTTATAGGTATAACTAATGCTGTATTCTATCTGCTTTTATTAGCTATATCAGAGCATATCAATTTTAATTTAAGTTATTTTATAAGTGCATTTATGGTAACAGCTTTAACTTCTATATATATAGGATATATAATAAAATCGCCTAAATATACTATTTCAATGGCGTCTGCAGAGGCTTTAATTTATATATTTTTATTCGGCATACTTCAGCTTACCGATTATGCATTGCTTATGGGAACATTAGGCTTATTTGCCGTTATTGCATTTGCTATGTATTTCACCCGTAATACTAATTGGTATTCAGAAAATAATTAGCGTATTAAATAATTTTTTCTTTACTTTTTATATTTTCACTGTAAAATATATTTATGGGTGAGAAATATTTTAATACTCTAAATGATTATTTTACAGCAATCAAATAATGTTAGAATAAGAAAGAAGATTAGGAATAAAAGAAGTTTATAGCTGGCAACAATAAAAAACTTGTGAGTGCCTGACATTCGTAGAATGGCAGGAGTTATTGACGAACAAGTTTTTTATTAGTAATAATAAAAAAGCGAGCCGAAGCCAGCCCCACAGGGGCACAGACGTGCAAATAAATTCGCCAAAGGCGG
>NZ_CAJTQJ010000007.1 GCF_910578695.1 uncultured Brachyspira sp. | reverse complement strand
ATGAACATATTATTATATATTCATATCTTAAAATCAATTATTTTGTGTAGATTTTGCCATTATGTTTTTCTTTTGCCGCCAAAATTTTATTTATATTATAAAAACATATTATAAAAAAGTATTTATTAATATAAAAATAGTATATAAATTAATGTATTATAACTACACGAACACTATTTTCCTGCCATCTTCCCTGCCATTTGCTTCCGCTGACAAGTATAGCAGTATCGCCGTGTTCTGCTAAATTATGCTTAACTAATGTATCTTCTAATATATCAATTTGTCCGCCATGACTAATACCTGCACTGAAATTCAAATCCTCAGGCATAAGTATAGTATAAACATTATGATATATAGAAAGCATATTACATAAATCAGAATCAGCAGACATAAAAACAATAGCAGTTTTAGGTCTTTTTTTAGATAAATTTTTAACAGTAAATCCAGACCTTGAAAGTGCAATTATCACTTTATTATCTAAACAATATGATAAATATGAAGCACTGTCAGATAAAGCATCATTAACTCCCATATCCGAATATGATAAATTATCATGCAGAGATTTTGTAATAGATTTTTCTGCAGCTTCTACTATTGAAACCATAGCCTTAACAGACTCTATAGGATAATCTCCTGAAGCAGTTTCAGCAGACATCATAACTACATCAGTACCGTCCAAAACAGCATTAGCAACATCGCTAGCCTCAGCTCTTGAAGGCACGGGGCTTTTTGTCATACTCTCAAGCATTTGAGTGGCTATAATTGTGATTTTTCCCATATCATTAGCCATCTTTAATATTTTTTTCTGCCAAACAGGAACTTCTCCGAAAGGTATTTCTACGCCTAAATCTCCTCTTGCCACCATAACTCCGTCGGAATTCTTTATTATATCTTCTAAATTTTCTAAAGATTCTGTATTTTCTATTTTTGATATAATACCTACATTCCTAAAATTATTATCATCTAAAATTTTTCTTAATCTGATAACATCTTCAGCTCTTCTTACAAAACTCATTCCTAAATAATTAGCACCGCTTTTTGAAGCAAATAAAGCATCGCTTATATCCTTTTCTGTAAGAACCTCTGTTGTAACATGAGCACCGGGAAGATTAATTCCTTTTCCGCTTAATATAGTTCCTCCTGTTATAACTTTGCATACCACAAGTTTAGAAGCCTCATCACTAGATTCTGCTATTAATTGTATAGTACCGTCAGCTATCAAAAGCATAGAACCAGCTCTTACATCGTATGCTATATTAGAATGAGTTGTGGGAATAATATTTTCATCATTAGTTTCTTTATATCCGCTTAATTTTACTATATCTCCTTCTTTTACAAATATAGAATCTTTCAATTTGCCTATTCTTATTTTAGGTCCCTGCAAATCAGCAAGTATAGCTACAGGCTTCTTCAAATCGCTTGAAACTTTTCTTATTATATTTATCCTTTCTAAATGTTCCTCATAACTGCCGAAAGAAAAGTTTAGTCTGCATACATCTGCACCATTTTCTATAATCTTTTTTACCATATCTTCATTTGACCATCTTGGTCCTAAAGTCGCTATTATTTTTGTTTTTCTCATTATATTTTTACATATCCTTTAAAAATTAAATATTAAAAAATTATATCAAGTATAATATAAAAAAAATATTTATTTTTGTAAAAAAAATAAATATATGATAATTTTTGCTTTAAAAATATATATTATAATATATAATAAGTCTATGAATAAAGTAATAGTAAAATTATTGATTGTAATGATAATATTGTCATTATTTTCATGTATGCAAAAAAATAAAACTATAACTCTTGCAGATATAGAAATGGATATACCAGAAGACTTTAAAGCAGGTTTTTTAGATGGAACAGTTCAAATTGATAATACAGTAGCATTTCACGAATCGTATGGTGTAGAAAGACATACAGCAATATATACTATTGTATACACTAAATATAAGCCTATGTACAGCGGAATGGTGAGTTTAGAAAAAGCAAAAAATAATGTTATAAATGGTTTGAGAAATCATTATGCTGCAAAAGAATTCAGAGTAGTTTCAGAAGAAATTTCTAAAAATCTTCCGAATTCATACGAGGTTTTAAGCAGTTTCTATTACGGACCTAATAAAACATATCATAAATCTCTTATAATGATGCATGATAACGGCATACTTCAAATAATGTGTATGTATAATGCAAATAGCAAGAAAGATGAAAAAACAATAAATAATATTATTCAATCTGTTAGAATTATAACAAATAATTAAATATATTCTGATACAATATTAGAAAGTTCTATTACTTTACTTAGATGCAAAGTTTCTCCTCTTATATTTTCATCTATATTTGATTTTTTTAGTATTTTATCAATATTTTCTTTATTTATATTTAAATACGGAGAATTAATAAAATTATTTTTTATAGTTTTTCTTCTATTATGAAACAAAGTTTTTGCCACTGATTTAAATACTTCTATCATATTAATATCAACTTCCTTCGGTATGATGCTTATTATAGAAGAAGTAACTTTAGGCACAGGGTAAAAAACATCTTTAGAAACATTATACTCCAATTTAATATATGACATAAAGTTGGCAAATAAAGTCAAAGAAGAATAATTTTCTGTATTTTCTATTGCTGTTAGTCTTTGTGCAAAATCGCTTTGAACCATAAATACAGCATAATTCCATTTATTATAAGATTTTTCCAAAAGCCATTCCATTATAGGACTTGCTATATTATAAGGTATATTTCCATAAATATCATACTTATTTTTTAAGCTGCATATATCAACTGTTAATATATCTTTATGTATTATATTAATATCATCAAATTTTTCTTTTAAATGATTATATAAAGCATTATCATATTCTACTATCATAAGTTTTTCTTTATATATAGAGTAAAGCATATTGCTTAAAGCTCCAAGTCCGCCCCCTATTTCTAAAGCATATTCTGACCTTGATAAATTATCTGGTATAATACTTGCAATATTATATGCAATATTTCTATCGCATAAAAAATTCTGACCTCTGTTTTTATTTGGAAATATAGATTTATCTTTTAAATATGATATTATATCTCTCTTTGAATATAAATTATCTAACATCTCTAGGTATTCTTACCATTTGGAATATAACAAAGAATGTAAAAAATACTGATAAAACTACTATAAGAACAGTAGTTATAGTAATATGCGAAAACATTATCATTAATGCAGCAAGATAATTTATCAATACTCTATAAACTATAGAAAATAATAATGTCCCTAAAACACCTGTAATTCTATTATAAAAACGGAACTTTTCTGCAGCTATAGAAAGCCTGAATCTAAATGAATAATAAGCTATTATTACAAATAATAATAAATATGTTACTGGTTCTATATTCTTTATTAGAATCTCTAAATTAATCTCTTTATCTGAATAACCAAATTTTGTTATTTCCTTTCTTAAGGTATACAAATCAAATAAACTTATATATTTTAAATTTAAATAGCTGAAATTTTTTATAATATTTAATGTGCTATATGATATATTTATAGGAATAATTTTGCTGTAAGAATCATCATAAATATATTCATTTTTATTAGAATCAAAATATGCTTTCAGTACAATATTTTTTATATTATTAGTTGATTTATAAGAATCTGCTACCTTTCCAAAAAGAAAATTATCGCTTCTTATAATCTTTAATTCATCATCTAATTCTATAAGAGAAATATCAAATATATACAAATGGTTTCTAAATACAGCACTGCTTGATGATGATAATAAAATATTTTTTCCAAGCATTAAATTAATTCCATTATGATTATATTCATGAGAATATTTTAATAAATCAGCATCATCAATATAAGCCTTTCTTAATTCTCTTGCTTCTCTAATAAAGAAATCATACATACTTACAGCATCTCTTATTATAGAATAATAATTATTTACTTCAGGAATTTCAGGAGCTTCTGAATAAATTTTAGAAATACTATTATAAGCATTCCATAAATTTCCGCTTTCATACATACTTATAGTTTCTGACAGTCTTGCATATACAGATATATCTTTAGCCGTATTTCCATAATAAATGGGCTTTTTATTTCTTGCTATACTGATTCTATTTAGATAATATAATGCCAAAGGATTATTTTTATCTAAATTCAATATATCAGTAAAATATTTATTTGCATTATTATAATTAGATAAGCTGAATTCTCTAGTACCAAGACTCATTAAATTATTAATATTTTCTGCTTCTTCTCTATGCATTCTCTCATAATGTTTTTTCTTTTCTTCTTGTATAGTTTTTATCAAAAGCAAAGTATTTCCGTCATTTTTATCATAAAATAAAGCTCCTTCTGCAAAATTATATGCCTCGTCCAAATTTCCAAGAGCTAATTGCTCTCTGGCTAATTCATAAGCTTCATTTTTTAATTTTAATTCATGTTCATAATATATATTTGCATCTACTGCATTATTATGATTATTAAGACTTGAAATAAGAAAATCTGTGAAATAAAAATCGTATAATATATAAAATCCAACTAAAATAAAAATAACAGATATTGGAACTGCTATAACTTTAGAAATACTTTCCTGATTCAAATATTTAGCTTTAAAAAATGAAAAATAGATGCATAAAGATATTATATACGGCATATAACTCTTATAAATTATCAAGGTGTACAAAATATATGTAATTAGAGAATAATTTCTGCCTTCTCCTCTGGTATATAAAACATATATTAAAATTATAACAAATACACTGAAAACACTAAGTATAAGAAAGCTTAGTATAATACTAGAGGTAATGCTATGTTCTTTTTTCATGAGTCTATATTTTCTTCAGTATTTGCTTCCTCTTCTATAACTTCCAAAGGCTTTAATTTAGGCTTTTTTTCATAAATATCCTGCATAACCTTCTGGGCTAAAATTCTCGGAGGCAAAACTGTAAAATTATTTATAACTATATTAAAATATTTTAAAGCCTCTTCATACTTATTTTGATAATAATAGCAAAAACCTATTTCATAATATGCCCATGCTACATCTTTAGCATAGTTATCTCTGTCAAAATTGTCTATTATATACTGATAATAGGCTATAGCATTTTTATAGTTTTTACCAAATTCATTATATGCTTTTTCAGCTATTATTTTAGGATAATTTTCTTCCTCCACAGAAATTTTAACTGCTGAAGCACATGAAATTAATAAAAAAACAAGTACAACTAAAAAAACAAAACTTTTTTTCACTAAAAATCCATTATTTCTTTATAGTATAAACTTCATCGCGTACAGGCAAACTTTTTCTTAAAGACTTAAGGAAACTTCTCAAATCTCCCATCTCTTTATAATCATCACATTTTTCTACTGTTCTCCTAGATACCGTAAAGTACTTGTACATTTTTTCTTCCCCAAGTTTTTTACGCCATTGCTCCTGTGTGCATTTTACTCTAAGCAAATATTGGTTACCGTCTATACCGCTAGACTTTCTAAACAAGATGCAATATCTGCAGTTGGCACAATATATGCCTGCTTCTGACAACTGTTCATTTTGTTCTTCGCTCATAAATACTACCATAAATATATTTATTTTTTATATTACAAATATAATATATTTTAAGATTAAAGTCAAGATTATAATTCTCGTAATAAAGCTTAGAATATATTAATACTTGCAAGCTTAGTCAAATAAAAAAATATGCTATTATTTTTTTATTATTGCTAACTAATATTTTTTATTATTGCTAGCTAAAAATATTACGAGAATAATAAAAGTATGAAAAAAATAATATTAATAATAATTACACTATATATTTCTGCATATACTCAAAATGCAGATATTAATTTTCAGGATATTTATAATAAAATGAAAGAAAAATATTCTTCAATGTATCCTAAAAAATTTGAGGCATATATAGACGGAAAAATAGTTCAAAGACAAATAGATACTATACCAGCCAAAAGCTATACAAAAACAAAAAATGATATAAAATTAAAATTCACTTTCTCTCAAGGAAATAAACCTTCTATCATATTGGAAAATGTTGATAGTTTTTACAGAAATATGTTTTCTGTATTTGAAGGTGCATTAGAAACTATAGGTTTTTATACTTTAGTCGCAGATGCTGATGATTATAATTCCTTATCAAAAAAATTCACTTTTGAAGCTGTAAAAGAAAATAAAAATGACTATTATATAACATTAAGAGCAAAAGGACAGAATGCAGATTACAGCGTAAATTATACAGTAAATAAAAACACTTATATAATAGAAAGAGCAGAATATTATAATAAAAAATCTAAAATATATGATGTATATATTTTTTATGAAGAAATGAATAATTATATACTTCCAAAAACTATTAAATATAAAAGTTCTGACGGGAAAGTAAATTCCGAAATAGAATTTAATGATATAAAAACTTATTAAACGGATGCAAAATTATGAAAAAAATACTATTAATTATAACTTTTTCAATATTAACTATACCTCTGTATGCTATTGATGTGCAAAGTTTATTTAATCTTTCAGGCAATGGAGAAATAGTTTATTATAAAAGCGATGATATAAATAATGCCGATTATACTCAGGCAGAAAAATTAAAATCCGAACTTCAAAGCAAGGGATATAAAGTATATTCTATAGTTATTGCTGATATACTTCATAAAGTAGGAAATGAATTTATAGCTTTAGTATCCTCCGTTCAGGGTGATAAAATTTTAATATATAATAAAGATAATGAAGAGTTTTCATATAAAGCGGATAAAATAGGAAAGAATGCAGCTGTAGATTTAGAAAGTTTTTATGATAAGCAAAATGAAGTAGGAATAATAAAATACTATATTATAAATGATAATGGAACAGACAGAGAGATATATATGTATATGTTTAGAATAGACGGTTCTAATATAAAATTTATTGCTGATATAGTTTTTTATAAAGAAATTAATTCTATGAAAAGTTCTGTTATTACTCAAATGGATAATATATTTAAAGATATTGACGGAGACGGGATATATGAAATGCTGGTAGAATCCAAAGAAATAGTGGGCGGAAGTAATGAAAGAATTGAATATCAAATATACAAGTTAAGTAAAAGCAAAGGCAAATATGAATGCATTATGTCATCTTGGCTTGAAGATAAGCCTGTAGATTTATCAAAGTATTTTAAAGAAAAATAATTAATATAAAAATTATGAATGTCTGACATTGTTAAGAATGTCAGGGATTATAGGCATAAAAAACATTAGATGAATTATTAGACATTTATATAATAAAGCAAAAATATTCTAATATTTTTATCAAAAATACTGTAATTTAAATTTGTAATATTACTTTATTCATTATATAATATGCATATTAAAGTTTAAAAATAATAAATATTAATAAATATTTAAGAGGAAAATTACAAATATGGCTGCAGAAAAAACATATAGCTCGAAAAATATTCAAGTTTTAGAGGGATTAGACCCTGTTAGAAAGCGTCCTGGTATGTATATCGGTTCTACAGGCATTCAAGGTCTGCATCATTTAGTATATGAAGTTGTAGATAATAGTATAGATGAAGCTATGGCAGGATATTGTAAGAATATAACTGTTACTATAAAAAAAGATAATATAATAGAAGTAGAAGATGACGGAAGAGGAATACCTGTTGATATGCATCCGAAGCTTAAAATTTCTGCTTTGGAAGTTGTAATGACTAAACTGCATGCAGGCGGTAAATTCGATAATGAAACATATAAAGTATCAGGCGGTTTGCATGGCGTAGGAGTATCTGTAGTTAATGCTTTAAGTACAGAATTAATAGCCGAAGTGAGTAAAGACGGCAAGCTTTATAAACAAGTATATCATAAAGGTGTTGCTGAAGAACCTGTAAAAGAGGTTGGAACAAGCTTAAAAACAGGAACTAAAGTAACATTTAAAGCAGATGCTGATATATTTGAAACAACAGAATATGACTATAAAATACTTGCAAATAGATTAAGAGAATTAGCATTTCTTAACAGAGGAATAAAAATAACACTCAAAGATGAGAGGGAATCCAAAACTATTAGCAATGATTTTTATTATGAGGGCGGTATAGAAATGTTTATTACCCACCTTAATGAAAATAAAAAAACATTGCATGATAAGCCTATATACCTTCATAAAAATGAAGATAAAACAGATGTAGAAGTTTCTATGCAGTATGTTGATGCATATAATGAAAATATATTCAGTTATTGTAATAATATTAATACTACAGAGGGCGGTACTCATTTAGTAGGATTCAGAACTGCTTTGACTAGAGTTTATACTGATTTTGCTAAAAAGCTTGAATTGGATAAAAAAAATAAAATAACATTTATGGGAGAGGATACCAGAGAAGGATTAGTTGCTGTAGTATCTGTAAAAATACCTAATCCTCAATTTGAAGGACAGACAAAAACAAAATTAGGCAATACAGAGGTTAGAACTGTAACAGAAAAACTTGTAGTTGAAGGCTTGAATGATTATTTTTCGCAAAACCCTAAAGTTATAAAAGCTATTTTAGAAAAAATCATATCCGCCGCACAAGCGAGGGAAGCTGCTAGAAAGGCAAGAGACTTAGCAAGAAGAAAAAATGCATTGGAAAGCGATTCATTACCGGGAAAGTTAGCCGACTGTTCAGAACAGGAAGTTGATAAATGCGAAGTATATCTTGTAGAGGGAGATTCTGCAGGCGGTACTGCTAAAGGAGGAAGAGACAGACATTTCCAAGCTATTTTGCCTCTTAGAGGTAAAGTATTAAATGTAGAAAAAGCAAGACTTGATAAAATAATAGATACTGACAGTTTAAAGCCTATTATTGCTGCATTAGGATGCGGTATTGGGGCATCATTTGATATATCAAAAATAAGATACGGAAGGATTATTATAATGGCTGATGCTGATATTGACGGCTCGCATATAAGAACTTTGCTTTTAACTTTTTTCTTTAGGTATATGCGTCCTTTGATAGATTTAGGACATATATTTATAGCCGTTCCTCCCCTATATAAAATAAGTTTCGATAAGAAAAATTTTGTATATGCTTATTCTGATGAACAGAGAGATAAAATATTAGGCGAAAATAAAGACAGAAAATATGATATACAAAGATATAAAGGTTTGGGCGAAATGAATGCCGATCAATTATGGGAAACTACTATGAATCCTGAAACCAGACTTATGTATCAAGTAGTTACAGAAGATGCTGAAAAAGCTGATCAATTATTTTCTATGCTTATGGGAGATGAAGTTAAGCCTAGAAGAGATTTTATTGAATCTAATGCAAGGTATGTTAAAAATTTGGATGTTTAATATTTCTTATATTTTTATTGTATATTTTTTTTTAAACTAGTATAATACAAATGCATACTAAAGGAGATAATAAATGGATAATAAATATGACTTGATTATTGTAGGAGGCGGACCTGGAGGAATTGCTGCTGCTGTTGAGGCTGCTATACTAGAAATGCCTAAAGTTCTTTTAATAGAAAAGGGAGATAATCATTCTACTACTATTAGAAAATTTTATAAAGATGATAAAAGAGTAGACAAAGACTATAAGGGAGAAAGTTTAGATTTAAGAGGAAATATAAAATTTGAAACTGCAACTAAAGGCGATGTATTAGATTTATTCAGTGAATGCTTGTTTGGAAACTATATAGAGGCTATGTTTAATACTGAAGCTGAATCTATCAAAAAAAACGGAGAATATTTGGAAGTAAATACTTCTGATAATAAAAAATATATATCAAAATATGTTGTAGCTTCTATAGGTAAAATGGGAAAGCCAAATAAGCCTGATTACCCTATACCTGCCAACTTAAATAATGCAGTGAATTTTAATATTTATAAATGCAAAGAAAATGAAAAGGTATTAGTAGTAGGAGGAGGCAACTCTGCTGTTGAATATGCTTATTTGCTTGGTAAAGATAATGATGTTACTATAAATTATAGAAAATCAGAATTTACAAGACCAAATGAAAAAAATTTGGAAACTATAAAAGAGGATATCTCAAGCGGAAAGGTAAAAGCAAAATTAGGAATTGATATTAAATCTATAGAAGATAAAGAAGGAAAAATTTTAGTTCATTATAGTGATGGTACAGATGATATTTATGATAGGGTTATATATGCTTTAGGAGGATCTGCTCCTGTAGATTTCTTGAAAAGATGTAATATAGAATTAGATGCGAATGGAGTGCCTATGGTTAATGAGAATAATGAAAGTTCTGTGCAAAATCTATTTATAGCAGGAGATATACTATATAAATCAGGCGGCTCAATAGCTAAGGCTTTGAATGCAGGATTTGATATAGTAAAATATATACATAATTTAATTAATACTAAAAATGCTTAATTCATCAAATAAAAAAACTTAAATTAATTTAAACTGAAAATTTTGTTTTTGTATAAATGAAACAGCTAAACAGCAGATAATTTTATGATAAAACAAAAAGTGAAAAATATTTTTTGTTTTTAAAATCTATATTATAAATTATTTTAAACTATATAAAAAAAATATTCTCTCTAAATAATAAAAACTCTAAAGTTTATTATATTATCATATTTAGTAAAGAATTAAAAAATAAGTAATTAATATAAACTTAATACTTTTTATTTTATTAAATTTTAATTATAAGGATACAATAGCTTATAATCTTTTTTCTTTGCAGCTTCAACATAATTTTCAGGCACTGCTTTCCAATTATTAAGTTTTTCTACTGTAACAGCATTATTTTGTTCTTCAAACCAATTTATTATATAGTATCTCAAATCTTTATCAGTGGATTTTAATACTAAATCCATATTCTGTAATGTTTTTAAATCTATACCTGCACCTTGTATAAGATGTCCGCCGCCGCCGCTTCCTCTATAAGAGTTAATAGCAACTTTATATTCTTTATCCAATTCAAATGCCCTTCCGTCAGATAATGACTCTATAATAACCTTTTCACCATTAGGCTTAGTAACATCAATAGTATAATTTAATCCTGCAGAACTTTCATAATTATATATAGGAGTTACAGTATCATAAGAATTATATCTATTATTAAATATAAGCTCGCCATTTAAATCCTTTTTAAAAGCTATAATATGATCATTAATATCATTCATAGTATTAAACCATCTTCCATAAGAATATTCCATAGCATCTTTAATCTGTTTTCCTGTTAATCTCATAATATAAAAGAAATTCTCATAAGGATATAAATTAAACATATCTTTTACTTTTATAATTCCATTATTTAAAACAGCATCTTTACTTAAAGGAGCGGCAAAAGAAATATCTGCCTTTTCTGAAAGTTCTTTTTCTGCTATTGTAAACTGCAGATTATGTATAAAGCTTAAAAAATAACTGTCTCCGAATACGGCTTCATCTGAAACTAATTTTGTATTTAAATTACCTATATCTCTTCCAACCCATTTTTCTATATTTTTTTTAGCATCAGAAAATTTATATAAAAATTCTTTATCAGCTTCAAATTTAGAAGGATCTACAAGCTCTCCTTTTAATTCAGCATTCCATAATTTATTATCTTTATCATATTTCATACTAACATCAATAGAAACAATATATCTCGCAGCATTAACTCCGCCGTATATAGGAACTATTTTTCCGCTTGGACTTTTTACTTCTTTATTTTTTTGTTTTGTAATTTCATCATACCCTAATCCGCTCCATCCTTGATGATCATGTCCTACAAGTACAATATCAAAACCATCAACTTCTTCTGCAACTAACTGACTTGCATTCTCATTTTTATATCTTTCTTTATCATCTGTATAATTAGCACCTGAATGAAAAAGTCCTATAAGCATATCAGGTTTTTCTTTATCTTTAATTATTTTAACCCATTTCTTGGCAGATTCTACCATATCTTCTGCAGCTAAGCCCTCATATAAAACTTTAGGTAATTGTCTGTCTATTGCAGGCTCTATAAGTCCAAGAACAGCTATTTTTACTCCGTTTTTTTCTATTACAGCATAAGGCTTAAAATACGGATTTTTAGTATTTTCATCTATTAAATTAGCAGATATTAAAGGAGCTTTTAACTCTTTTGCCATTTTATCATAAACATTATGTCCTGCTTCTATATCATGATTGCCAATACATACTGCATCATAATGCATATAATTTAAAACTTCTGACCATATATGAGGCTCATTGGTAGATACAAAATTATAATAATAAACTGTAGGCTGTCCCTGAAGAGAATCCCCATCATCTAATAAAAGTATTGTTTTTCCTTCATTTTTTAAATGCTTCAAATATGAAGATACATGTGCCATAGAAGTATTTTCTTCTTTATCTGTAATAAAGTTATATGGAAATATCATTCCGTGAATATCAGTTGTCTGAACTATAGTGAAATTTACTTCTTCTTCAGGATATACTCTATCATTAGAATTACATGATATAGTTGTAGTAAGCAGTGTTGATAAAAAAAGTCCCATTATTAAATAACCTCTTTTCATATATATACCCTATAAAATAACTCAGCCTATATTATTATAGTATAGTAAAAATATGATAAAAAAACTATAAATTACTCTATTTTTAAAACTTTTTTGACAATATCAATATTATATATTATGAAATTTACAGAGTTAAATATATAATACGAAGTAAATATGATTAGAAATATTAAAAATACTCTTTTTATAACAGTTTTTGATTTACTGCTTTTATCTTCAGTCCAAAACAAATCTATAATATCTTTCTTCTTTCTATTATTGGAAGATTTATTTTTTTTGCTATTTTTGCTGTTTTTTTCTTGCTTTTTATTTTTTAATAAAACCCTAAAAATCAAAGATATGATAATATAAATTAAGCATGCAAATATAATAAAATTGAATATCAAATAAAAAGTCATTATTTGTTCAATATCATTCAAATTAAATTTTTCCATAATACTAATCTCCTAATAATATCTAATATAACAATTATATATCAAAATTACAATAGCTTGCTATTATGATGTCAGTCTTCAGCAAAATTATAAAACACTATAATTTTTTATATTGAGACTCCTAAATCATTATTTATTTTAATCAGTAATTAATATTATTTTTTTATATAAAAACTTGACATCATATTTTTATATAGTATAATAAGAAATACTGCATACAAATATAAAGAGGTATACCTATGACTGAATTAACAGACAAACAAAGAGATATTTTTTATTTTTTACAAAAATTTACCAATGAAAACGGCTATCCTCCAACAGTTAAAGAAATTATGGTGCATTTTAATTTCGCTTCTCCCACTGCAGTAACAACACATCTAACGGCTTTAGAAAAAAAAGGATATGTAAAAAAAACAGGTAAAAGAGCAAGAGGGAGTGTCCCTATAAACACATTTAACAAAGGCAATCATAATATGATAAAAATACCGCTTTTAGCTAATGAAGTAAAAGCAGGACTTTTAATGGACGCAGCAGATGAATCTATAGAAGAAACATACTCACTGCCTAAATCTATAGCTCAGAACGAAAATAATTTTCTTATGAAAGTAATAGGGGATTCGATGATAAATGCTTGTATAAAAGAAGGCGATATGGTATTAGTTCATCCTTCAAATGAAGCTGATAATGGCGATATTGTAGTTGCTAAAATAGATAATAATGGCAATGAAGAAATAACTATAAAAAGATTTTTCAGAGAGAGAAACTATATTAAATTAATATCAGAAAATAATAGTTATCCTCCTATAGAAAAAGAAAGCATTTCAATAGTAGGAAAAGTAATAGGACTTATAAGATTAAAAATATAAAAAAGGGGGGTTATTCCCCTTTTTATTATCTGTAATTTGTAAACTGCAAAGGTATAGGATAATCTTTTCCCTTAATCATTGTAATAACCGACTGCAAATCATCTTTTTTAGCTCCTGATACTCTAATCTGTTCATCTTGTATGCTTGCCTGAACCTTTAATTTCATATCCTTAATGTCTTTTACTATCTTTTTGGCTAAATCTTTATCTATGCCGTTAACTATTTCATTAATCTCTCTTACAGCATCTCCTGCTGCTTTTTCTTTTTTCTTCTCTCTCAGGCATTTTTGATTCAAGCCTCTTTTAATAAATTTTTGAAATAAAATATCTCTAACTTGATTAAGTACAAAATCGGCAGGTGCTAATATAGTAATTGTCTTTTCGCCTTTATTCAATTCAATTTGTATGTTCTGTCCTTTGAAATCAAATCTATTATCTATTTCTTTAACTGCCACATTAACACAATCATCTATAACCTGCATATCAACCTCAGAAACTATATCAAAACTAGGATCTTTTGCCATAATAAACTCCTTTAAATAAATATTTATTAATATTCAAGCATTAATTTTTAATATAAAATCATATTATTATTTAACTAATAATTTTTTATAAAGCTTAACATATTCCAAAACGGTTTTCTGAAGAGAATAATCTTTATTCATAGCATTAAGTATAAGTTTATCCCAAACATTTTTTTTATTATAATATAAATCGAAAGCTAAGTCCATAGTATTAACAAAACTTTTTATAGAATAATCATTAAAACTAAAACCTGAAGCCTTATTTATACTCTTATTTCCATTATAATTTATAACAGTATCTTTAAGCCCTCCGACTGCATGAACTATAGGCAAAGAACCATATTTCATACTATATATCTGATTAAGTCCGCAAGGCTCAAAACGGCTCGGCATTAAGTACATATCGCTTCCTGCTGTTAATCTATGTGCTAATGATTCATCGAATGCAAACAGTACTTTTATATTTTTTGCTCTGTCAGCCCTGTCTATAAAATCTTTCTCAAAGTCTTTAAGATAATTATTTTTGCTGAATAAGAAAATAAAATTAGCATTATAAGATGAAAGTTCAAAAAAAGACTGATATATCAAATCAAGCCCTTTCTGAATATCAAATCTCGATATCATAGTTACAAGAGGATAATTTTTATTTGAAAAATTGAATTCTTTGTAGAGACTATTTCTTATAAGCATTTTGTTTTTTATAGAATCTATATCATAATTATTTTTTATATGCTTATCTGTTTTAGGATTCCAAGAATTATCATATACGCCGTTAAGAATTCCGTATAATTTATAAGATATATCCATAAGCAGATTATTCATTCCGCATCCGAATTCTTCTCTTTGAATCTCTAAAGAATATGAAGGGCTTACAGTTGTAACTATATCGGAAAGTATAATTCCAGCCTTAATAAAACTTACATAACCGTAAAATTCTAATCTGCTATGAACAAAAAATTTCCAAGAAATATTAAGAAGAGGATATATATTAGTAGGAAAATTTCCCTGATATGCCAAA
Source organism: uncultured Brachyspira sp. (assembly GCF_910578695.1). Taxonomy (GTDB): domain Bacteria; phylum Spirochaetota; class Brachyspiria; order Brachyspirales; family Brachyspiraceae; genus Brachyspira. The sequence continues at coordinate 79,085 of NZ_CAJTQJ010000007.1, read as the reverse complement.
TTATGAATAGTAAAAATAACCTTTATATTTTCTAATGCCTTTTCTTCATTATAAACTTCTTTTATATAAAGTGCAGTTAAAGCAGTCTGCCAATCATGAATATGAACTATATCCAATTTAAATTTTTCTTCTTTGTATAAATGAATAATAAGTTTAATGACAGCCTTTGAAAAAAGTATAAATCTCCCAGCATTATCAGGATAATCATTGCCATTTTCAGAATAAATTCCATTTCTTTTAAACATACTGTCTTGTTTAATAAAATAAATATCTACATTATCATTTTCAGGATGTTTTATTTTTGCTATCTCAGTTTTTATTGTTTCTTTGCCGTATTCTATTTGAAACTCAGCAATAATATTTTTCTTACTTATTAATTTATAATTCTGCTTGTATAAAGGTATCAGCAAAGAAGCATTGATTTTAGAAGAACCAAATTTCATAGAAGATAATACCAAAGGAAAACTTCCTGCAATATCTCCTAAACCTCCTGTTTTGGAAAAAGGATATGCTTCGCTGGATACCATAAATATATTCATAAATTACTTCCATAAATATTTTACTATGATATAGTTATATATCTTTTAAAGTTAAAAATCAAGTAATTTATTTTTTATAATATTGATATAAAATAATATATAATTTTTTACTATAAAATTTATAAAATTGTTTATAATATTATAAAAATAAAAATGGGAAAAAATATGAAGTATTTTAAAGAATTAATTAAAGACTATAAAGTATCAAAAGAAAAACAATTAACAGAAGAATGCTTAAATACAGAAATAAAAGGCATATCATATAATTCAAGACTGATAAAAAAAAATTATTTATTTACAGCAATAAAAGGCTTAAAAGATGACGGACATAAATATATAGAAAATGCTGTAAAAAATAAAGCAGTCATTATAATATATGATAATGCCGCAGATAAAAATTTAATAAAAGAATTTAAGAGAAAATATAATAAAGTATATTTTATAGCCGTGAAAAATCCTAGAGAATGTCTTGCATATATTTCAGCAAAGTTTTTTGATGAACCTACAAAAAAAATCAATACTATAGCAATAACAGGAACCAATGGGAAAACCACTACTACATATCTATTAAAGTCTGTACTTGAAGCTAGTAAATATAAAACAGCATTAATAGGTACTATAAAAAATATGATAGGTAAAAGCGAAATAAAAACAAATCTAACAACTCCTGAATCCATTGACTTAGAAAATATATTTTATAAATCCTTAAAAAAAGAAGTATCTCATATAGTTATGGAATCATCATCTCAGGCACTTGCTATGAACAGATGCGATTATTTAAATTATGATACTGCCATTTTTACTAATATAACAGAAGATCATCTTGATTATCATAAAGATATGCAAAGTTATCTTAAAGCCAAATTAAAACTATTTTCATTATTAAAAGAAAGCAGCAAAAAGAAAAAATTAGCAATAATCAATATAGATACAAATAATTTTAATCAGATATATAATTATATAAAAAAACTAGGAATAAAAATTGTCACTTACGGAATTAATGAAAATGCTGATTATTACGGAAAAGTAATCTCATTAAATTCAAAAAATACAGAATATGAATTCTATGCAAAGGGTAAATTTATATCAAAAGTAAAATTATCAATGCTTGGAAGATTTAATATATTAAATTCACTGTCAGTTTTAGCATATATTTGCGAATATAAATTAGATATAGAAAAATCAATAAAAGCAATGAGAAAAGTTCAGGTAGCAGGAAGATTTGAAATAGTAACTAAAGAAAAACATCCGTTTATAGCGGCAGTTGATTATTCACATACTCCTGACAGTTTAGAAAATATTTTAATAGAAGCTAGAAAATTAAATCCTAATAGAGTGATAACAGTATTTGGATGCGGAGGAGACAGAGATAGAAAGAAGCGTCCTATAATGGCACAAATAGCAGAAAAATATTCAGATATTATTATACTTACTGCTGATAATCAAAGAACAGAGAATATTAATCAGATAATGAATGATATTGAAAAAGGATTTAAAAATAATAATTATAAAAAAATAATAGACAGAAAGGAAGCTATATTTGAGGCTGTAAAAGAAGCTAAAAAAAATGATATAGTTATAATAGCAGGAAAAGGTCATGAAACTTATCAGATATTTCCTGATAAAACTATACATTTTGATGACAGAGAAGAAGCAAAAGAAGCTCTAAAAAAATATTATCCGAATATTTAAATATAATAAATGAGCAGTATACAAAAAATTATAATTACATTCCAAACATACCAAGTATAGAAACAAGTATATAATCAGTCACAAGTATTATCATAAAGCTGTAAACAACACTTGTAGTAGTAGCCTTACCTACTCCTTCAGCACCGCCTGAAGTTTTAAATCCGTAAAAGCAAGATATAAGCATAACTTCAGCACCGAATATAGTAGACTTAATTAAACTTCCGATAAAATCACCAACACTAATAACAGCAATAGCCCTGTCAAAATAATGCATAGGATCGCTTCTTAAAACAAATACAGTAACAACAGCACCGCCCAAAACACCTATAACATCTGCAGAAACTGTAAGCATAGGAAGGGATATTACAGCAGCCCAAAAACGGGGAACAGCAACATATTCTATAGGATTAGTATATAAAGTTTTTAAAGCATCTAACTGCTCGCTTACCTGCATAGTGCCTATTTCAGCAGTAACAGAACTCCCTACCCTTCCTGCAAATATCAAAGCAAGAAGCATAGGCGATAATTCCTTAACCATAGCCTTACCAACCATAGAACCTACAAACTGAGATATACCCTTAAGTACGCTGTCAAGCACAACTGCTATTTGTAATGACATAACCATACCTGTACAAAGCACAGTAACAGCTGCAACAACAAAAGAATCAACCCCCATTCTTATTATCTGTTCTTTCAATAATTTAAAAGAGAATGTACTTCTAAATGTATATTTGAATACCTCTATAATAAGAGAGGCAAATTCTCCTAAATATGCAAGAAAATAACTAATTTTACTTTTTATGCCTTTTCGTAATTCTATCTTTACATCAAATAATTCCATAATAAAATTACTCCTATAATATTAAACTGTGCTATTATTATAAATATTTTCAAATCTAGTTTGGTCAGCTATGAAATTAAGAGGCAGCCCATCTAATATAGCACCATTTCTATGTTTTGCAAGTATTACTTCTATTTGATTTGTTTTTTCATCTATTACTTCATCATCTTTTTCTTCTTTACTTGGCTTTTGTCTATGAAGAAACATTACAATATCAGCATCCTGCTCTATAGAACCCGACTCTCTCAAATCTGAAAGTCTAGGTTTATCCTGCCTCTGTTCAACAGCCCTTGAAAGCTGAGCCAATGCTATAACAGGTACATTAAGCTCTTTTGCTAATGCTTTAAGTCCTCTTGAAATATCAGCAATTTCCTGTTCTCTGGTACCATTTTTTCTTGAATGAGATGCGGAATGTATAAGCTGAAGATAATCAACAACTATCAGTTTCAAATCAATTTCTTTTCCCGAAGTTTTACTTATCTCTGCAAATTTATATTTCATCTGCCTAGCCTTTCCTCTTATTTCCATAATAGTTAATTGGCTGGAATCATCTATTAAAAGATTAGCCTGAGATAAGCTATTAAATGTTTGTCCGAGTTTTGTCCATTCCTGCTTTTCTATATCTCCGGACCTTATTCTGGATAAATTTATTCTTGCCTTGCTTGATAATAATCTTTCAACTAGCTGCATACGGCTCATTTCAAGAGAAAAAAAACCTATTCCAAAACTAACTGTTTCTATATTTGTAATAACATGTTCTATTATATTAAGTGCAAAACTTGTTTTACCTACAGAAGGTCTTGCCGCCAATATTATTAAATCTGAAGGCTGAAAACCGTGCGTAACTTTATCAAGTCCTATGAAACCTGAAGGAACTCCTGTAACTGTACCTTTATGCTTTTTTCTGCTTTCTATTGTAGTTAAAGCTTCATAGAGTAAATCCCGTATATGAATAAAATCATTATCTAGTCTTCTTTGAGTAACTTCAAATATTTTTTTCTCAGCAAAATCAGCAATCTCTTTAGTTTCAGCATCTTTTGCCTCATAAGCCGATTTTTGTATATCCTGAGAAACTGTTATCAAATCCCTTAATAATGATTTTTCTGCAATAATCTCAGCATAATATTTTGCATTCTGATGAAAAGGCGTTCCGTCTATAATACGAAATAAATATGCTTCATCATTTTGTATAATTTTATCAAATAATCCGTTTTCTTTAAGATATCTTAAGGCAGTTTCCTGATTGACTGCTATGCCTCTATTATGCATTTCTAAAATGCTTTCATAGAGCATACGATTTCTTTCACTGTAAAAGTCAGTAGATTTTATTTTAGATATAGAAGCCGATATAGCCTGAGAGTTCTGAAGCATTGCACCCAATAGAGACTCTTCAGCCTCTATTGAGCAAGGTGTATTATTCATTAAATATTATGCCTATTAATTGTTTATTAAACTTCTGCAGAAACAGCTGCATTTTCTTCTTTTTTGACTTCTTCAGCCTCTTTAACCTCTTCTGAAGCAGCTTTCTCATCTACATTAACAACTTTTATTTTTATATTAGCATTAACACTATGATATAATTTTATTTCTACTTCAAATTCGCCCAATTCTTTTATATGCTTTTCCATATGAACATCGCGTTTATTTATATCAATTTCTTTTTCTTTCAAAGCATCAACTATAGTCTGCTGGCTTACAGAACCGTATAATTTTCCGTTTTCAGCAACTTTCATAGGTATAACTACTGTAATATCTACAATTTTACCTTTCAAAATTTCTGCTTCCATTTTTCTTTTAGCTCTCTTCTTCTCTAAACTCTTCTGCATTTGAGCTAAAGTTTTTAAATTAGCAGCATTCTTTACTACTGCTATATTTCTTGGAATAAGGTAATTTCTTGCATAGCCGTCTTTTACTTTACATATATCACCTTCATAACCTAATGATATAAAATCTTTTTTTAAGATAACTTCCATCTGCCTTCTCCTTTATTTACTCTATTAATAATATAATAAACTTCGCTTTACAATTGATACATTATATCATAATAATATTATAATAGCAAGCATTAAATTATTACTCAAAAAAATAAGTAAATACCGCTGTATAGTATATTGATAAACTTTGAAAAAATGCTATAATAATTAGACTATTCTAACAAAGGAGTTAAAAATGAAATATTCTATTATTTATACAAGTAAAAGCGGAAATACTGAAAAATTAGCATTAGCAATAAAAGAAGCTGCCAATGGAGAATGTCTGCAATGCGTAAAAACTAATGCAGCTGATAATGCTAAAATTGATGATTCTGATTTAATATTTGTAGGGGCAGGAAACTATAGAGGAAATTGCGATGATGCGGCAGGAAAGTTTATGCAGACATTAAAAAACAAAAAAGTATTTTTATTTATGACTGTCGGATACGGCAATAATCAAAAATACTATGATAAAATGATTAATCCTTCTAAGGCTTTCTTGGATTCTTCTAATACTTTAGTCGGCACTTATGTTTGTCAGGGGCAGTGGATGGAAGGACAGAAAAAAAATTTAGAAAATATGCTTTCCAAAGCTTCAAATGATGATGAGAAAAAAGCTATTCAATCTAAATTAGGAAATTATGATAATGCTATGGGACATCCTGATGCTGATGATTTAAATAAATTAAAAGAAATTGTTAAATCTATATAATTAAAATAAGTTCTTATAATTAAGATAAATTATTATAAGAACTTTTTATTTTATTTATTATATTTACTTATATTCTATTTAAGTCTATAGGAAGTTCTAATACTCTCACAGCATTTTCTAAAGCAGTTCTCATAATATCCTCGCTCTTCTCACCTCTAACCTCAGATAAAACTTCTACCGTATACGGAATGAATGAAGGCTCATTTGCTCTGCCTCTAACCTTTTGAGGAGTTAAATAAGGGGAATCGGTTTCTATTGTAAACATATCTTTAGGTACATATTTAACAGCATCTCTTATAAAATCATTTTTCATATATGTAGCTGAACCCGAAAAAGATAATATATATCCCAAATCCAAAGCATTTTTAGCATCTTCAATATTTCCGCTGAAGCAATGAAATATTCCTCTCTTAGGCAAATCCGCTTCTTTAAGTATTTTAAAAGTATCTTTAAAAGCATCTCTGCTATGTATTAATATAGGAAGCTCAGTTTTTTTTGCTGTTTTGCATAAAGCTCTAAAAAACTCTTTTTGTTCATCTTTATTTTCATCATTATGATAATAGTCAAGCCCTATCTCTCCTACAGCATATATTGATTTATTTCTATTTTTTAATGTTTTTTTATTTAAATTTTTTATTTTTAATTCAAAAGCCTTTAAAGTATCTTCATCATTTTCATTTGCATAATCAGGATAATAGCCTATACTAAAAAATACTCCCTCAGCATCGGATAATATAAACATACGCTCGCCTATATCATCTGGGTGAACTCCTATATCAATAAAATAAAATATACCTGCCTTATTGGCACGTTTTAAAACTTCTTCTAATTCCTTACTCTTCTTTGATATATATGTTAGATGGCAGTGACTGTCTATCATTATATTTACTCCAATTATATCTTATTTTTTATTCTTCTAAATTATCTCCCGAAAGTATATGAAAATGAACATGAAATACTGTCTGCCCTGCTCCAACTCCGCAATTATTAATTATTCTAAAAGACTCTAAACCTTGTTCTTTTGCTGTTTCTTTTATAGTTTCTAAAATATTTCCCATTAAAATATTATCTGTTTCTAATATATTTTTAATATGCATTTTCGGTACAGCAAGCAAATGAACTTTAGCTTTAGGATTCAAATCTGAAAATACTACACAGTATTCATTTTCTTTTATAAAATTTGAAGGAATTTCTCCGCTTATAATTTTACAAAATACGCAGTCTCCATCTTGATTAAAATTCGGCATAATAAAATCTCCTTAAACATAAATAAAAAAATTATATTATAATAATAATAAATCAAAATAAAAAATTAATCTAGTATTATAATAATTTATTTGATTAAAAATATTCATTAGCAGTTATTATAAACATTGAAAATTAAATTAATAAAATATAAAATATACAGCATATAAATAATCGAAAAAGAGGCAGAAATGATATCAAACTCATCAGCAATTGAATTGGCATTATTTGCAGGAAGTATAACTTTTTTATTTACTGCATTAGGCTCAGGTCTTGTATTTTTATTTATATCAGAGATAAGACCAAAACTATTAGCATCTATGTACGGATTTGCTGCAGGCGTAATGACTGCTGCTAGTTTTTGGTCGCTTCTTGCTCCTTCAATAGAATTATCAGAGAGTACTAATATTCCTAATTGGGTTATACCTGTATTAGGATTTTTATTGGGTGCTTTTTTTATATGGTTATTAGATAAAATACTTCCTCATATGCATATAGTTAATGGAAATGAAGAACAAGAGGGTGTTAAAGTAAAATTATCAAAAAGCATATTATTATTTTTAGCAATAACTTTACATAATATACCAGAAGGCTTGGCTATAGGAGTAACATTTGGTGCTTTTTCTATAGGAGACGGTAAAGTAACATTTAATGCTGCTTTGGCATTGGCACTTGGAATAGGTTTGCAGAACTTTCCTGAAGGTGCTGCTATTTCACTTCCTCTAAAAACTACAGGAGTATCAAAATTAAAATCTTTTTTACTAGGTACTATATCAGGCATAGTTGAGCCTATTGCTGCAGTTATAGGTGCTGTAGCTGTTACAAAACTTACTATTATACTTCCTATATCTTTAGCTTTTTCTGCAGGTGCTATGATGTATGTAGTTGTAGAAGAACTTGTGCCTGAAGCTGTTTTAGAAGAACATAATCATTTCGGAGTATTCGGATTTATATTAGGCTTTGCTATAATGATGGTATTAGATACCGCTTTGGGATAAACTATATTATTATGGAGAATTATAATGATTTCAGTATTATATATAATATCTTTTATTATAATTTTAATATTAATAATTTTAATAATAATTTCAAATCATTTTGTTAATAAAATTTTAATAAAAACTAATAAAAAACTTTTTGAAAAAGATGAAAATAAAAAAGAAGAAAGCGAAGAAAAAAAATTAAAAAAAGAAAAAACAAAAATATGGTTTGAAACTTATCAAGAAGATAAATACACAATTTCAATCGATAATAAAAAACTTCATTCTCATTTTATGAAAAACAATGAAAGTAATATATACATTATAATTGTACATCCTTATGAAGGCAGAGGCTCTTATATGAAATATTTTGCTAAGCAGTTTTATGATATGGGATTTAATATATTGGCTGTAGATTTAAGAACTCACGGAGAAAGCGAAGGTGAAATATATTCCCTTGGATATTTGGAAAGACTTGATGTGCTTGCTTGGATAAAATATATAAATGATAATTATAATAATACTGAAATAATTCTTTACGGAATATCTATGGGAGCAAATGCTGTTATGATGTGCTGTAATGAAAATGAACTTCCTAATAATGTAAAAGCTGTAATAGAAGATGCAGGATTCACAAATGCTTATGAACAATTAAAAAGAAGAATAGATATAGCTTATAAATTTTCTTTTCTTCCTATAGTTGAATTTACATCATTAATAGCTAAAATAAGACTTGGATTTTCATTTAAAGATATTGATGTAGAAAAAAGAGTGTCAAAATCAAAAATACCAATTCTTTTTATACATGGAGATAAAGATGAATTAGTAGACTGTAGTATGTCTTATAAATTATATGAAGCCTGCTCTTCAGAAAAGCAAAAACTTATTATAAAAGAAGGAAAACATATATCAGCTGTATTTAATGATGAATATTTATATTGGAATACTATTAAAGATTTCATAAATAAGTATATTTAAAAAGGCAGGATAATTTTTTTTATCCCGCCTAATAATAAATTAATCATCTACAAAATAGAAACTTATCTGACCTCCAACATCAAAAGCTCCTAAATCATTTTTATTGAATGCAGCATCTGTAACCTTTCCAGGTCCGAAATCATATCCTGCATAAAACCCTATACCTAAAGCAGTTTCATCGCTGAAGTAAAATAAATAATCTAATGTAAGTTTAACATAAGGAATTATAGGCATTTTATATTTATTTTTAATATCATTAAAAGTATAATATGTATTAGAATTTTCAAATTGATTATATGCTGTATTATAATTTTGTGTGGCTTCTCCTCCGTATAATGGAATTTTTATTCCTGCTCCAAAGCCTATAAAAAAGTTATATACATTAATTTTTGGAAGTATGCCTATAACTAATGTATCAAAATAATAAGTAGTTTTAATATTCTCATATCTATCTGTATTGCCGACGCGTTTGCTTTCATTGTAGGCATAAACATCTCTATGATAAGCCAAATCTAATGATAAAGAAAATCCTAAATAATTATCAAAACCATTGTATATACCAGGAGTTATGCCCACACCCCATTCAAAAGCAGAACCTGAAGTTAATTTTCCTTCACTTTTATTAGCTCCTAATTTATAGTCTTGATAGCTTTGCGAAATTGATGCTCCTAATGGTACATATAAACCTATGCCTGCATTAAAATCAGCAAAAAGAGCTTGAATTTGCATTATAAAAATACTAAAAATTATTATGTATATCTTTTTCATAAAAACACCCTTTATTAATATTTATGATTATATTATAATATATTGTAAATAAAATGTCAAGAAAAAGTAAATATTTTTTACTAAAAAATATATTTTTAATTAAAAAAGTAAAATTTATTTAGGAATTCCAGGTAATATATAATCAAATAAAGCATAGTTAGCCATATATAAAGTACTTCTATCATTTGGATTTATAGCATTAATAGGAACTCTATTATTTTTTATATATTTATATGAATCAATTATTCCCTTATCAAAATTTTGATACAAATACTTCATTACAGTATAATAATCGCCGGAAGAATCAGAAGTATATGTAAATAAAAGTTTAGTATCATTTCTGGATTTTAAATATGCATTTATATCATTATTTCTAGCAGGAGATAAGAAAATATCCATATCATCATAAGGCTTATCTCTATTAGTATCTATGCCTATATAATGCATTAAATCAGTTTTGCCTGCAGGGTTTTCTAAAGATTTTACAGCAGAACTTTCCAATGAAGTATAAAAATTGGTTTCTATATTTAATTTAATAGACGGCTTTCCAATTTCCAAAACAGATGAAGGTGAGTATTGGAATTCTCTTATTTTAACAACATCATTATTTTTGAATGCCTCTAAATATGCAAAAGGCACTGTAAATAAATTAGCAGCTGAACCTGTTATATATATTCTTTCAGCTCTTTGAGAATCATTAATAATATCTGATGAGAGCATAGCACTTTGAATAGATTTTAATGAGTTTCTTCTATCCCTTGCTCTTGATACATTAGTAAAATCATTTAAATATTTATTAAGTTTATCTCTGTCTATTAAAATGGATTTCTTAACTTCTGCATCGCCTACAACATAACTGTATGCAGTATATTTATTATTTTCATAAGAATAAAATATAAACATCGTATTAGTATTTTCATTTGAAAATATTTCATAAGCATTTTTTATATTATCATCAAAATCGCTTTCAGGAACCCGTATCTTATTTAAAAGTCCGTATATATAAGCAGAATTAGTTTTGTATAATGAATAAAATCTATCAGCAAAATCAGATACTGTTTCATTTTCAAATATATATCTATTTCCATATATATAATTCATAGTAATAAATATATCATTTTCATTAGTTGATTTAGAATCTATTATAGTATTTGCAACTGTTAATACTTCATTTGTGTTTTGCATTCTATTTAATAAATTTGTTATACTATCAATAGAAACCCTGCCGTATATCAAATCATAAAGAACAGCAACTTCTAAAATTTTCTCTTTATTATTTCCATCAGCTCTTCTTGCAATATAATTTAAATACCTTACATTTTCTTTAGCATCATTTTTTGCTTTCAAAAATCTCGATAAAGTTCTAGGAGTAAAATATTCATCTATCAAATCATAATTATCATTAGTATATAAATACATAAAATGCAATGCTATATTAGCTCCTTTTACAGCACCTTCTTCTCCCATTCTTCTATAAACAGGAAGCATTGATTTTATAAATCTATATGCATTAGAATCGCTTATATTACTGTAAGAACTTGAAAAGAATTTATACCCTTCTTCAGAAAAATAATAAGCTGAATTTGTATCTTTTGCATTATATCTGTCTTCAACTATTTTAGCATAATTAAGCATTTTTTCATTATCGCTTTGAGAATAAGCTATAACATTAGACATCATTGTCATACTAGGCGATTTGCTTGCAGCATAAGAATTATAAAGCCTCATTTTAAATTCATAAGCAGCATTAGATAATGAGGCAATACTGTAGTCAGGTTTTCCGTATACGGTAAACATATTATTATCATAGCCCATCATACTCTCTTCTAAAGAATTTGTAGACAATTTTCTGAAATAATTAGTATAAAAAATCATTCTGGAATTTTTTTCATCATTTCCTACTACTAAAGCTATATTATTCAAATTTCTTAAAACCCTTCTATTGTTTGTAAATGTAGCTCTATCGCAATAAACTATATAAAGATTTTTTTTCATTACATTAGATATATCAGAAGCATTTGCACCTGTTATATCAGTGACTAACGGAACATAAGAATTTGAAGCTAAATCTTTTAATTCTATAAATCTAAAATTACCTATACGCCTTCTTCTACTTTCTGAAGCGGTATTAGTTAATAAGGCATTAGAAGATAATGAATTAGAAGATAAATATTGATTAGTATTATATTCAATATTTCTGTATAAATTATTATTATCATATTCAGCAGAAACATCGTTAGCATAATTATAACTATAAATATTATTAGTGCTGTTTGTATTGCTTGCCATACTCATAGTATTTATTTCTCTTTGAGAGTTTCTAGCAGTTTTATAGAATGATATCAATTTACTGTCTATATAAGCGGTTTTAGGAGGAAGCATATATTCTGTAGAATCATATAATTCCCTCACAAAAATATTCTTATTGCTCATAATAATAGGTCTGAATCCTATATGAGTAACATAATTTTTAGTTTTAGGCATATCATTGCTTTGAATATAAAAATAAGTCTTTCCGTTTTCTCTTACAAATCTATAGCCTAAATAAGTATCCCAAATGAGAGTTTCATCTTTACGCATAGACTTATCAATATCTTCAGGCTTGAAATCGCATACAACTATAGGTTCTATAGGAGTATTAGAAAATTTTTCTAAAGCCTCTTTTTCGTATGCCGCAATTTCTTTTAACATAGCAGTCTCTGTTTTACTGTCATAAGGCGTGGAAACTGCATTCAAATATCTTTGATAAGAATAAATAGCCTTCTCATAAAGTTTATAATATTCTCTAAGATAGTAATTATTTTCTCCTAAAGTATAAAGCCTTCTGTCTAAAAATTTCCTTCTCATATTAATAGCATCAAACATAGCAAGTATATTAAGGCTGGCATCAGGATAACTGCCTTTCAAAAACTCTATAACTTTATATTTAGCCTGTCTTAATATAAAATTATTATCCTCAGCAAATGTTATCATAAATACGCTTTCTCTCATTCTCTGAAGTATTCTAAATACATATTGTATAGGATAATCTAAGCTGTCAGGATATATATTTCTATACTTTATACTGAAATCAATTAAAGTAGTTAATATTGCTATTTCTTCAACTGCAAATGCAGATGCCTGTGCTTTTGAAAATGCTGACATATATTCACGTGCTGCTTCTTCTATATATCCTGCTAATTCATAAGCTTTAGCCAAATTATATCTTATAATAATTTCTGTCTTTAAATCTACTGGAAAGTTAGAGTTTGATGATAAAATATACTTATATCTGTCAATAGCATCTTTAAGCATAGATAATCTTTCAACATTTATATCATGATCAGTTATATCCGAAGGATCATTATACTGTTTTTTTCTATTATTAAAATTAACATTATTATCTGCAGTAAGTTTGAAAGCCATTATATATTTAAAAGCCGCTATATGAGAATATAATAATAATCTGTCTTTTGTACTCACAGCATTATTTGTAGATAATATTTGAAGCGTTTTTGTTGTATTGAATAACTCTATAAAAAATTCTCTCTTCATAGAAGTTAAATCATTTTCTGATAAATATCTTAAATATAAAGAAGATAAACTTAAATAATTTTTAGCATCATTTTGAGCATTTTGAAATTTAAGACTAGGATTATTAGCTAAAGCCTTTTCATCTATAGTTTTTTCATATTCTTTTATAGAAGTTCTAAAAGACATTATAGAATTAGACTGATCTCCCTGCTTATAATAAAGATAACCCTCATTATTATAATATGTAGAAAGCATAAGAGGCTGTATAGATTTCTTCGGCTTATCTTTAATAACATAATTTCTATACGAATATAGGGCTTCTCTTGCCTCAGAATATCTGCCCATCTTTTCATATAATTCCTGATATATAGAATAAAGCATTTGCTGTTTATCAACATTAAGAGGCTCTCCGGGTATATATCCTCCTAAAGAAGCAAGTCCTAAATTTACTATATTAATATTTGCACCATATAAAGTTATACTTAAATAGTTCGGCGTATAAACAGATGAATCTAAACTATCAATTTTAGCTTTTACTTTATCGCAGTAGGATAAGGCATTATTATAATCCTCCAATTTAAGATAGCAGGCGGCAAGTAAAAGCTGATTAAGTTCATTTTTATTAACATCATTTTCTGTGAGTTTATCTCTTTCTAATAATGATTCTATAGCTTTTTTATAATCTTCCTGTTCTATTGCAGCTATAGATGTATAGCCTACTATTTTGTATATAGATTCCTTATCTCCTAATTTTTCAAATAAAGAACGCGAAATATCATATTCTCTATAAGCACCTTTTATATCATTATTCATCCATAAAGAATATCCATAGAAAAAATGATACCAAGCCCTGCTCTTATCAGTACCTACTTTATTCAAAAGACTTTCAGCCTCTTTATACTCATTTGCAGCATCTGAATATCTTCCGTTTATTAAATAAGAATTAGCAAGCATTATAGAAACTATACTTGGTTTAGTTTTTACTTTACTCTTTGCCATTATTAATGCATCTATAATATCAGCATCTAAATTTGCAGTTTGAAATGCCAGCATATTATAACCTATATATGTATTATTAGTTGCAGAATTATCTTTATATGCGGGTACTAATTCCATTACGCTTTTATATACTTTTTCATCTTGCAGAACCTGCATTTTTAAAGCCTGAGCAAATGTAAGCATTTCAGCTTTTTTTATATAATAATTTTCCTCTTCAGGATATAAGAATATGGCAAAATCAATATAAGATACAGCATTATTAACTATAGAATTAAAAGATTTATTTAAATATAAATAAAATCCGTCTTCTCTTTTTTTATCGCTTATAACATAACGCTCTTTACTATACTGTTTTAATAATGCCATTCCATAATATCTGTTAGCCAAATAATAATAGGCATTAGCTAATTCGGCATGTGCCTCATGAGATGAATATCTATTCTCCAAAATTGTTTTTTCTCTTTCAGCAATAGTTTTTTCTAATGATTCTATTGTACTGTATGCCCTAAGCCCGCTTTCTATAACTCTTGCAGAAGAAGAAGCATCAGTAGGATTATATTTCAAAGTTTCATTATAATTATCATAAGCAGCTGTATACTTACCTTCATTGTATGCTTTATCTGCTAAAGATTTATAATAATCAGCTAATATCTCTTTACAATTTTCAGCTTCATAAGTAGAATCAAAATTCTTACCGCCTGAACTTAAAGCATTTTTAAATAAAGCATAAGCTCCGTCATCTTTTTGAGCTAACAAAACTTTAGCATTTGCATAATTTCCCAATGCAAGCATTATTTCATTTTTAGATTCAAGATAAGGCTTAAATAAATTAACAGCAGCATCATAATTTCTTGAAAGTATAAGTCCGTCTAAATATATAAGTCTTGAAGCAACTGCCAAAGGTGCATAAGGATGAGAATTATCTATTATAACATTATATGGAATATTTGAATCCCTAATAAAATCTTTAGCTATTTCTAATCTGTCTGAAAATATTAAATCTTTTCTTCTATAGGGCTTATTATAAATATTACTGTCTTTGGGATATTTATAGCCATTATCTTCAACTGAATGTTCATATAATTTTGCAATTAACATATATAAATCTTTGCTTATATCAAGATTCATAATATTATCAAGTATATTTAATGTATCTTTATTTTTATTATCAGCTTTATACTTTTCATTTGCTGATATATATCCAGCCCAAGCTGTCAAATTAGTAATTTCTAAGTTATTATTAGTAAAAAAATATTCATTAGTATAATAATTTATATCAAACCAATTATTATTAGTATCAAATATATTATCTATTTTAGAAGTTAAAAATCCTGCCAAAGTATCTTCATACTCTGATATTAAAATTTCTTTAGAATTATTATATTCTTTAATATTATTATTAGAATACGATGATATCATCATATTAAAATATGCTTTGGCAACATTATTTTTATCCTCATTAAAAGGAAAATATTCAGCAAATCTTTCTATAGCACTGGATTTTCTATCGTATGGAAGCTCTATAAAACTATTGTACATACTTTGAGAATTATCATCTTTTATAAAATATTCTTTAGTAGAGCCCATAGTTACTATACTAGTACCATCTTCGCTTACCACATAAGCCCCTACCAAAGCAGAAGGATATGCTACATTAAAAGTAGTTAATTTAGTATCCTCATCTAATACATAATATTGATGCGTAGTCAAAGAATATGACATTAAACGCCTTTTATCATAGTATGTTAAATTTCCGTCTCTATCAGAATCTTTTTCTATTTCAAAATATATGATAGTATCATCATTATAAAATGCAGGATTAAATTTGAATGTTTTTGTATCTGTAAGTATATTTAAATTAGTTTCTGAATTAGAATCCAAATCTAATATTGCTAACTGAGAAAATGTATCTCCTATTTTTGAAGTTATAAATGCTATCTTCGTATCATCAAAAGAAAATGTAGGAGAAGAAGCTTCTATATCTGACATCTTTTTAACTTCTTTGCCATTAGGCTTAACTGTAAATAGCTTTTTTATTCCTGCATCTCTATCTGAAATGAAAGCTATAATATTACCTTTATGAGAAATAACAGGATCTATATCATAGCCTTTATAATCTGTAATTCTTATTATATTCTGCTCTAAATTTTCTAAATTATTTTTTGAAGTTCTTATACCGAAATTGACAAGTTTATATAAATAAATATCTCCGAAAGCATCATCTCTAGTAGAAGAAAAAACTATATATTTTGATTTCTCATCAACAGAAACCGATTCGTCTATGCTAGGACTTCTAGTTAATCTATAGGATTCCAAAGTATAAGAATCTATAGCAAAAATATCTGTATTTCCTGCATTTTCTCTTGTATAATATATCCAAGTACCTTCGCTGTCAATTACTGCATCTAATGCAGGATTAACTTCTCCTGATGTTAAAGAATATCTCTTATACTCTTTTAGAAAAGGTCTGCTCATAAATGCTGTATCAGAATTTTTCTGACTAGAAGCACATGCAAATAATACAAAAGAAAATAATAATAATATTTTTAATTTTATATAGCATTTAAATTTCATAGTATATTTCTACTTTAGTTTATATTATTAATAATAGGATAGATATTTAATTTATGGAATTAAGCAGTAAAATACAAAAAAATCAGTATAAAATATTATTCAAAAGATGAAACAGCTTCATCTGTATTTTCATAAACTTCAAATAAATCTTCTAATTCAACTGTTTTTAATATTTTCTTTATTATATCAGGAACGCATGCTAATACTAATTTTCCATTTTTATCTTTAATTTTCCTCATTATAGAAATAAATACTCTTATACCGCTTGAACTTAAATATTCAATGCCTGATAATTCTAATATTAAATAAACAGAACCTGATTCTACTAATCCCTCTAATTCTGATTCTATAGATACAGATAAATTAACATCTAATTTACCAACTAAATGCACAATTTTAACTTTTCCTTTATCTTCTATATTTAAACTCATATATATCTCCTTAAAGCTTATAATTATTTAAAGTATAGCAAATAAAAAAAATTAGTCAATATACTTAAATATATAACAGCAATTAGCAGAAATTGTAATATAGTTTAATGAAAAATTAATATTAAGATAATATGCCTATCATAGCTTTCTTATCCCAATTTATATCGGAATATTTAGGGGACGGAAATGTACTCCATTTTACATTTTTATTAGATTTCCAATTTTCTTTATTTTCAAAAACACCATTAAGCTTCATCCATTCATTTAGTTTAGTATAGTAAGAAGGCTTATAGGCATAAGTATAGTATAATTTATTATCTTCAACAATATATCCTTCCATAAATACTACTTTTATAGAAGGATATTCTGAAAAAACAAGCATAAATTTATTTAAATAATCTGTATTGCTATAAACAGCCATATTATTATATCTTGCTTTTATAAAAGTTAATTTTTTGCTGTTATTTATAATAAGTTCTCCGTCTTCTTTAAATAAATAATTTCTATCTTCTTCATTATTTACAGTCCTATTTTTTACTAATTTTATCCAAGCATTATCATAAGAAATAACTGTATTATTATTTATAAAAAATAAAACAGTAAGAACCAATAGTATAACTAATATAATAAAAATATAAGACATTTATTTTTTAATACAGCTCTCCTGCATATTCGGCTTCAGACCAGTCAACATCCTCAGGCTGAGGTACAGGATAGGAAGTCCAATTTGCATTTGTATTAGCAACCCATCTGTTATCGCTATAAACAGTATTAGCTTTTTTCCAAGCCTCTAACTTTCCTTGATATTTTTTTGTGTATTTAGAATATCTCATTATTTTTCCTCCCTCTATTGAATAGCCTTCCACCAAATTAATACCTAATGCAGGAGCATTTTCATAGAAAGTAGAAATAGGAAGCTGATAAGTATAATATGCATGAGTATCTGTTCTCGCTCCCATAAATTTATAAAGTTTTACAAGCATAAGGGGAGATCTTCCAGAAACTAATTCTAAATCTCCTCCGGGTCTTCCTTCGTATAAAACACCTTTCATATCAATAGTTTTTTTAAATATAAAACTAGCCCAATTCTTTGAATAATCACTCTCTTTTGTTATATTTTGAGCATTTAAAAAATTAAATGAAATAACGAATAATAATACAAAAAAAATCATCTTCTTCATAAATTATATTCTCCTATGCTTATATTAATAAAATCATATTATAAATATAAATGTAAAATGATAATATTATTTTTTTATATTATCGGAAATGATAAGTTTATTAATAATTAAATCAAGACAAATATATAAAATTATTAAGAAAAAACTCTCTGCATAATAATATCTGATATATATCCTGCTAAATCTTCAACAGATATAATGCAGTCATTAACAATCCAATCTGTAATAACAGATATAAAAGCTCCTGAATAAAAACTTACCATAACAGATATAATATCCTCTTTTTTTGGTCTTATGGTTTTAAAATCTTTTATTCCTTCTAAAACATAAGAAGCTAAATATTCTCTTAAAATTTCAGTAACACTTCCGTCTTTATTATTTTGAAATATTATCTTTAAATATTTTTTATTCAAATAAAAATACTGAAGTATTTTTTTCATTATATCTATATGAAAGTCTTTTAATTTATTTTCTATTTTATATCGATTTAAATCTTCTAAAAATTTTTCCTCATACTCATCTAATTTAGATTTTAATAATTCATATTTATCATTATAGTAGGTATAAAAAGTACTTCTATGTATATTCGCTTTAGCACAAATATCAATTACTCTTATGTCCTCAAAAGATTTTTCTTCAAGTAAAATTCCTAATGAATCCTCAAGAAGTTTTTTTGTTTTTTCTACTCTTGCATTGTTTTTATTAGAATTATTTTTCATATATAGAATATCCTGCTAATTTGTATTAATAACATATTATCGCACTGTATTTAGTATATTATAATTCAATAAAAAGTAAACTATAATTATAAATAATTCAATAAAAAATGAGAATTAACATTAGAATAAACAACAATATAACATTTATGTCTAAAAATAATGCTAGTTTATAGACATATTTTTATTTTTGTCAGAACATAAATTATATTAATTTTTTATCCGCAAGTATAAATTCATATTAAAATTTATTATAATATATTATAATAATTAAATAATTAAATAATAATTACTAGGTTATGATATAATGAAAAATCTAATATACTTTTTTGCAAATAATAGAATACTCGTAAATATTATAATATTTGTTTCTATTATGATAGGTTTATATTCATACTTTAATATAGATAAAGAATCATTTCCTTCAACAGATTTAGAATTAATGATTCTGCAGGTTATTTATCCGGGAGCTTCGCCTTTGGATGTAGAACAAAATGCAGTTATACAAATAGAAGATCAATTAAGAGCTATATCTGGAATAGATGAATTTACTTCTGTAATAACAGAAAATGCTGCTGTAATATTTGTAAAATTGGATATGGAAATAGATACAAGAAAGGCTAAAGATGATATTTTTAGAAAAATGCAAAGCGTTCCTGATATGGCAGAAGAAGTTCAGACTATAGAAATAACAGATATAAATCCTAAACTTACGCCTATATACAATATAGGAGTGCATTTCAAGAAAGGCTATAATGGAGATGAAAAAATTTTATATGATTTCAGCAAAGAATTAGAAAGACAATTAAAATATGTTGATGGCGTTGCTGATATAAAAGTGCAGGGAAGAACAGACCCCGAAATAAAAATTTTAGCTGACCCTCAGAAATTGCAGGAGTATTATATTTCTCTTACTGATATAGTAAACTCATTATCTGCAAGAAATATAAGGGCTACAAGCGGAGATTTGAAAAAGCCTATATATATGGATTTGGAAGAAAATGAAGAAGAAAAAACTATAGTTACAATGGGACAGTTTGAAAATCCTTCAGAGGCTGCAAATACTGTTGTACGCTCCACCTTCAATGGGCAGAGAGTAAGAATACAGGATATGGCAAAGGTAGACAGAGGTTTTGTTGAAAAGTCTATTTATGTTAGAATAAATAGTATAGAGGGATATTCTTTAAATATATTGAAAAAAGAAAATGCTGATATAGTAAAAACCACAGAAAATATAAATGCATTTCTAAAAAATAATCAAAATTTAATACCTGAAAATATTGAGGTTACAGCTATGGGAGAAACTTCAAGAATGGTATTAGCACTTACAAATGCAGCTGCAAGCAATTTAATATTCGGATTTATTATAATATTGATAGTTCTTTTAATATTTTTAGATTTTAAAAGTGCATTATTTACAAGCATAGGAATGGTAGCTGTAATATTTATTACTTTCTCATATATAAATTTTTCTGATTTAACATTCAATATAATATCTCTCGCAGGAATAATAACAGTTATGGGAATGGTTGTTGATAATAGTATTGTGGTATGCGAAAATATATATGATTTTAAAAAATCTGGTAAAACAGGAATTGACGGTACTGTAGAAGCGGTTAAAGATGTAGTAAATCCTATAATGGTTGCCACTATGACCACTATTGTTGCATTTATGCCTATGCTTCTTACTAAAGATGTTGTAGGAAAATTGATAGCCCCTTTTCCTAAAGTTGTAGTTGTAGCTTTGATTGCGAGTTTTTTTCAGGCTGTATTTTTACTGCCTAATAATCTTCAGGATAAAGCAAAGAATAAAGGCAAATTAAAATTCTTAAAAAATATAAAAAATCCTTTAGACTTCGATAAAGAAAAATTATTCAATATTATAAAAAATCCTTTTAATAAGGCTTTAAAAATATTATTAAAATTCAGATATTTAGTTGTGCTGTTTTTTATACTTCTGTTAATATTCTCTTTTTTCCTAGCTAAAGACAGTCTTAAAAAATTTATTATAATATATGATACAAGCTCAGACAGCATAATGATAAATATAGATTCAGGAATAGGAAACTCTATCAAAAATACTATGAAATATGCTGAACAGATAGAAAATATTATATACAAATCTGTTGATGCTGAAAACTTAATTGCAGTTAATAGTATTGTAGGAAAACAGATTAATCAAAATATAGTAGATATTTCTGAAGAATCTGCAAATCTCGCTGGAATAACAATTTATCTAATACCGTCTACCGAAAGAAAAAAAACTGCTTATGATATAATGGATGATATAAACTCTGAATTAGAAAAAACTTCATTAAGAAAAGAACTTGATGCTTTAATGGTATCGGTTAAACTTCCAATGGATCCAGGCAAAGCGGTAGATATAAAAATAGTAGGAAATGATATAAGCCAAACTAGAAAGGTAAGAGATGAAGTAAAAGAATATTTGCTTAGCCTAAACGGCATTATAAATTATTATGATGATGATAAAATAGGAAAAGATGAATTAAGAGTATTATTTAATTATGATGAGATAGCACAATTAGGTATGAATGTTGCCAATGTTGCAAATGAACTTAGAACAGCATATAGCGGAACGGTTGCTACATATATTCAGCAAATGGATTATAGATTAGATTTTAGAGTGCAGCTTGACAGAGATTATATATACAATACAAATGTACTTAATAATCTTTTAATACCAAATGTATATAATAGACTGCTTTATTTAAAAAATATTGCAAGCATAGTAGAAACTAACGGAGTATCTGCCATAAGGCATTATAATGGACAAAGATGCATAACTATTACAGCAGATTTGATACAAGGACAAAACACCTCCATACAAATTATGTTTGCAGTAAAAAATAAGTTTAAAGACATAAATCAAAGATATCCCGGTATAATAATAGGTTTCGGAGGAGAAGCTGATCAAACTGTAGGAGCTTTAGACGGACTTGCAGCCGCATTATTTATAGCAATAGTTTTAATATATTTAATACTATTATTACAATTCAAAAAATTTGTTCAGCCTTTAATGATAATGTTTTTAATACCATTTACATTAACGGGCGTATTCATAGCTTTCTATATTCATAGAATGCCTATGTCTTTTATAGGATTTATAGGTATTGTAGGATTATGCGGAGTGCTTGTTAATGACGGCATTATAATGATAGACTTGATAAACAAAATTATAGAAACAGGAAAAATAAACCCTTATGCTTTAAACAATCCTAAAAAGTTTGCATTTGATTCTATAGCTGAAGGTGCTTCTCAAAGACTTCTTCCAATATTTTTAACTACAGTAACTACAGTTGGGGGATTAATGCCTACAGTTTACGGTATTGGAGGAGATGCTGATTTGATAGTACCTATAGTTATGAGTTTAGCCTATGGGCTTATATTCTCAACATTAATAACATTGATATTTTTACCTTGTATGTTTATGATAGCTGTAGATTTAAAACTTATAAAATTGAAATAATGTAAATATATAATTAAATCTTTGTCAATATAAAAATAACAATATTATTTTTATATAAATTGAGTTAAGATTTAATATTTTATAAATTAAAAAAATTGATTTTTTATTTATAATCTTTCATATTTTTCTATCTTTCTATCTTTCTATCTTCAATATCCTTCAATTAGCCATTCATTATTATACTTTTTTACTTGTAAACTTAAAAATCTGCCCATATCTCTGTTACTTATACATGCAAACTCTTTTCCGTTATCATTTGAATAAGTTATTATATCTTTAAGCTTCATCTCATTAGTTATAAAATCAAGCATATAATCATATTCCTGACTGCGAAAAAACCAATCAAACTCCATACCCTCAGGGGCTCCGTCATTTTGCTTATTCTCTTGCAAATACTTTTTTACTTCTTCAAAATTATTTTCTAAATATTTAATATAGCTGTCAGAAAAATACCCTGAGTTTTTAAATTTAGATATATATAGATATACATTCTCCATATTAATCTCATAATATCCGCCGCCCTCAAAATCGAAATCTACAGTTTTATTAAAAATATCATTTAATTCACTGATATTTTCACCGTACCATTTGCATGCATTATAATATACTTTTTCTTTAGTGCTTTTATCATTAGCCTCCACAATTTCAGGCACTCTTTTATATATGCCGGAAAATCCATAGCTTCCATTATTTTCAACTAAAACTAAAGCATCAGAGCTTATAGGAGTTATATCTATCATATATGTAAAATCAGCACCTGAAACTTCTCCATACTGCATAGAATCTCCGAATATTTCACAATAAGGCTCAGCATACTGATTTTCTTCTAATATCATTTTGCTTATATCTGTGCTTTGAATATTAGTTATAGTTTGTCCTTTTTCATTTGCAGTTATATTAACAGCATAGAAATAAAATGTTCCGTCATCATCTTTCTTTAACTCAATAAAAGAATTATTATTTGAATATATACCGTCAAAATTATATTCATCAATGTCACCTGCTTCTTCAGGTTTATAATCTGATTTTGATATTAATATACCTCTTGATATTCTATTATACTCATTAAAAGTTACATCAGCTTTATTCTCATAAGGAAAATTATCAAAATTAGGACTTTCTTTTACTTCTCCGTAATAGTAATTAGAATAATAATTTTCCCTCTCCCATTTAGTCATTATAGTTTCATTTGGGTCGCCTTCATATCCTTGATAATTATCTTCATAAAGAAATCCATTTATTACTGAATAGCCTCTATAATTTGTAGCTATACTGCTTGGTCCTTTTTTATACCTATCTTGTATATTATAAGTTTCATAATAATAAGCATTAGTTCCGTCTTTTGAAGATTCAAAGCTGTAAAGAGCATCAAGCAATTCTAAATCTCCATTCTCTTTGAAAGTATATTCAAAATCTCCGTCTATCACTATTTTATTCTTTATCTTTTCTAAAAATGCTGCATCTTCTTTTGATAATATTTTTGCTGCAGGTATAGTTTCATTTGATTGTATATCTTCATTTGTATTAACATCATCAGCAGTAGTTTGAGTATCTATTTTTTTACTGCATTGAATTATCATTAAAGACATTATTATAATAAATAAAAATATTTTATTCATAGTTTTTCCTTAAATATATTATTAAAACAAGTATAACATATAAATGTATTTATTTAAATATTTTTACTATATAAAATATTTAAAGACACTGTTTCATTTTATCATAAAAGCTTTGATTGTAAGCGGGTCAATCTATAATTTAAATAAATGTTCTCTTTATATACTAAAATTGATTCTAATTCTTTTTTACAGATTAAATTTTTTCTTCAAAAATGATTCATTAAGAAGATGATTAGTTTCAAACTCTCCGTTATAAAAAACAGCATAATTATTAAATATGCATGGAATATTTTTAGATTTTTCCAAACTATCAACAGCAATTAAATTTAATGGTATATTATTTTTATTACAATATTCTTTTACCTCTTTTATGCAGTTAGATATATAAGGACATTGAAGCGTATAATATATAGTAAACTCTTTATTTTTTATTTTCATCTTCTTAGCACTTTCTGAAAAATAAGGCTTTTTTCCGTTAAATGATAAAGCTAGAAGTTCATAGTCATTTCCTGCAGTATCTGCAACTTCAAATCCGTATTTCATAAAAAATTTCTTTTCAGAGAGAAACGGTTTTTTCTTTTTTGAACTTAGAACACATACTCCATACTTTCCTTTATCTTTTGCATCATTTATACAATATTCAATGAGCTGCTTTGCATATCCTTTCCCCTTAAAAGATCCAGCCACCCAAAGACAATAAATATATAAATAATTATCTCCGATAATAGGAACCCATGCTTTTTCCAAAGGTGCATATTCAATAAATATCTTTCCTTTTTCATCAAGTTTACGAAAAACATGTCCCTCTGCAATTCTTTCTTTTAACCACTCTTTTTTTGCAAATACTCCGTCTTTATGCTTTTTATCGGAAATTGCACAGCATAAATGTTCTTTATCAATATTATTTATTGTTAGGTTTATAAATTGTATACTCATAATTTTATATTTATTATTGTTATCGATAAACTCGCTTTAGAATAGCTAATAACTAAAGTTATTAGCTGCTCGTTTATCTTTATTATTGTTATCGGATAAACTCGCTTTAGAATAGCTAATAACTAAAGTTATTAGCTGCTCATTATAATAACCTTGCTACTAAAAGAGTAACATCATCAAATTGAGGAGTTTTTCCTCTAAATAAAACTGTTTCATTAACTATATCATCTACTAACTCTTTTGCATTATCATAATCATTTTTAAGTATAGCTTTAAGTCTTTCTTCTCCATATTCTTCTTCAGACTGATTGAATGTTTCTGTTATTCCGTCGGTAAATAATATAATAGTATCAGAACTAGAATAGGTAAGCATTTTATTTTGATATGAAGCATCTTCAATAAATCCTAAAGGCTTTCCATGAGTATGCATTTCATATATAGAATCTAAAGTGCTAATCTCATATTTTTTTATCAAATACTGAGTTAAATGTCCTGCATTAGAATATGTAACAGTTTTATTTTCTGTATCAATAACTAGAATGAAACAGGTAACAAACATACCATTATTAGAATCTTTATATATATGCTTATTAACTGCCTCTAATATTTTAGCAGGGTCTTCCATCTCAGAAAAATAAACTCTAAGTATAGAACGAGTCATAGTCATAAAGAATCCTGCCCCCAAGCCTTTGCCTGACACATCAGCTATAACGAGTGCATATTTACTATCGCTGATTTTAATATAATCATAAAAATCGCCTCCGACATTTTTACTAGGAATGCTTACAGCAGCAATATCAAATAATCCGTTACTTGGAAACTCCTTAGGTAAAACGCTTTTTTGAAGCTGCTCTGTAAAATTAATCTCTTCAGCCAAAGACTCTTTTATTTTTGATTCTTCAGATAAAAGTATATGCATATAATTTTCGCCAATCTGCTGAGCCAGCATTTCCAAAAGCGATAAATTACTTAAATTAAAAGCCTTATCAATGTTGCGTTCAGTAGCTGATAGAAAACCTATAATCTCATCTTTTCCAACTATAGGTGCAACCATAAAACTATTTCTAGTATATCTAAGATTTTTATTAGGTCTGAATCTTTTATCTTTATCCACATCAAATGAATAAATAGGCTTTTTAGTGCGAAGTACCTCAGAAAGCACATTATCATCAACGGTTACAACTCCGTATTTAATAACATCCTCATCAATACCAATGCCTGCTTTGAATTTGAAAACTCCATTTTCTTTTAATATTACAGATACTCTATGAACCTCGAATGCCTCGCAAACTATACTTATATTATCATTAAGTATCTCTTCAATAGTATCGCATTTATTAATTGATATTGACATCTGATATAATGCACCGACTTCATAAGCCCTTGACTGTGCTCTGTCATACACCATTTTATTAACCAATGCTAATGACACTATATTTGCAAATAATGACATTACAATAGTATCTTTTTCTATAAATTTACCATTCTTTTTATTAATTAAAAATAAAGAACCTATATTCCTCTTTCTCACTTTCAAAGGCACGAATAATATATTTTTTAATTCATCTCCTAGAATTTCTTTCATTGGTATAAATGCTGAATCTTCCTGAGGCTCATTAGAATATAAAGAAGATGATGTCATATATGCTCTTACAGATAAGGGCTTTTCTTTATCTATAATATGTCCGAAAAATTTACTCCCAAGAGGTCCTATAGATATTTCATAATGAAGATTATGCAGTTCCTGATCTACTAAATATAAAAGTATAGAGTCTGTATACATTATAGTTTTTATTTCAGATATAATAGTAATTAAAGTTTCATCATGATCATTACTAGAATTCATTCTTTTGATAATTCCTGAAAATACTTCCAATTGTTTTTCAGGATCATCAACTATATCATATATATCCACAAATTACCTCTATTTTAACAGTTAGAATGCACTATACTATTATATAATATTGTATTTTATAGTCAACATATATTTATTCTTTTTATACCCTTGAAGTTTTTTAATTAATTGTTTATAGTATATAAAATTTAAATCAATCAATTTAAGAAAAATATGAATAGAAATATAATAATAGAAAATGTAAATATACCCTCAAGATTCTTTTTAGCTCCTATGGCAGGCTATACAGATTATGTTTTTAGAAGGCTTTCAAGAAGATTCGGTGCAGGGCTTCTTACAACCGAGCTTGTGAGTGCAGCTGCATTAGCAAGACAAGTGAAAAAAACTTATAGATATATGGAGCATAAAAAAGATGAATATCCTATATCGCTTCAGCTGTTCGGAGCAAATGAAGATGATTATAAAAGAGCTATAGAAATAACTGATTTAAGCGGTTTTTCTTTTATAGATATTAATATGGGCTGTCCTACCAAAAAAGTCATAAAAAACAATGGAGGGGCTGGGCTTTTAGAAGATACTGATAAAATGATTTCCATATTAAATTCAGTCAAAAGTGTATCCCCGCTGCCTGTAAGCGTAAAAATAAGATTAGGACTTAAAAGAGGAGAAGGAGGAGAAATAGAAAGAGCCTTAGCATTAAAAGAAAACGGGGCATGCTTTCTTACATTGCATGGAAGATATGCAAGCGATTTATACAAAGGAAATGCTGATTGGGAGGCTATAGCGAAAACAAAAGAGGCACTAGGAAAAGATTATATTTTAATAGGAAACGGAGATATAAAAAATAAAGAAGAGGCTATAAAGGCATTTAATATTTCTAAAGTTGATGGAATAATGATTGGAAGGGCTGCTATAGGCAATCCTTATATATTCAGAGAGCTTAATACAATATTTGATGATAATGATATATACAATAATGATATTTCAGAAAATGATAATTTAAAAAATATTATAGAAGAGCATATAAACGGATGCTGCATACTATACGGAGAAATAAGCGGAATACATTTTATGCGTAAATTTATTATGAAATATCTTACAGGATACAAAATGGAAAATAAAATAGAACTTATGAAATGCGAGAGTAAAAAAGAAATATTTGAAATATTGGATAAGATTATAATGAAATAATATAAAAGTTATTATTATAAATAGCAAAAACTTAATATGGCTATACCCTCTTTATTTTTTTATTAAAATTAAATTACAAATTTTTTAAGCTCATCAGCAAGCAAATTGGCATTAGTACCTGTAATTATATGAATCTCATTATCATTTATCTTTTGTACAGCAGGATAATATTTTTTTATCTCTTCAGTATTAACTTTATTAATATCTTTTATTTCAAGTCTTAGCCTAGTAGCACAATTATTTATATTAGTTATATTTTCTATACCGCCAATCATAGGAAGAAGAGAAATCGTTTTTAAACTTATACCTTCATTTTCCAATAATTTTTTTAAAGACTGAGCAAGTAAATTAGCATCAGTGCCTATAATTATATGAATCTCATTATCATTTATCTTTTGTACAGCAGGATAATATTTTTTTATCTCTTCAGTATTAACTTTATTGATATCTTTAACTTCAAGTCTTAATCTGGTAGCACAATTATTTATATTAGATATATTATCTATATTACCAACTAATGGAAGAAGCAAAGCCGTTTTTAAGCCTATGCCTTCATTTTCCAATAAACTTTTTAAAGATTTTGCAATCAAATTGGCATTGATACCTGTAACTATATGAATCTCATTATCATTTATCTTTTGTACAGCAGGATAATACTTTTTTATCTCTTCAGTATTAACTTTATTAATATCTTTAACTTCAAGTCTTAATCTGGTAGCACAATTATTTACTTTTAATATATTTTCTTTATCTCCAAATAAGTTTAGAGGAAGCATAAACTTTATATTATCTTTCATCATAAAAAACCTCAAATACTTATAATAATCATATAATACTAACATAATATTAATTTTATTTCTAGTAATAAAAAAGACCTGCAGTAATAAGTACTGCAAGTCTAATTTAATATTAATAAATCAATTCTATTATTTATTAACTAATTTTTTAAACTCATCTGCTAAAAATTGAACATCTGTGCCTACTATTACCTGTACAGAAGTTTTTCCGGGAGTAAGTACGCCTGGAAAAGATTTCTTAATTTCAGCATCTTTTATTATAGAATTGTCTTTAACTTCAAGTCTTAATCTGGTAGCACAATTATCAACATTAACTATATTTTCAGCACCGCCTAATAAAGGAAGCAAAAGAATAGCTTTATCTGCATAAGATTTATTAGAAACAGTTAAAATTATACTCTCATCAGAATCATCATCTTCTCTTCCGGGAGTTTTTAAATTAAATTTTCTAATAGCAAAATCAAATATAATATAATATAATATAAAGAATACTAAACCCTGTACTATAAGCATATACCAATTGCAAGCTAACGGATTTCTAGTAGATAAAATCAAATCTATAAATCCTGCAGAAAATCCGAAACCAGCCATCCATTTGAAGCTGGCAGCAATGATTAATGATATGCAAGTTAAACCAGCATGTACTAAATATAAAGCTGGTGCAACAAACATAAATGAGAATTCTATAGGCTCTGTTACGCCTGTAAAAAAACTAGCAAAAGCAGCCGCAAGCATTATAGATCTTATATTAGCTCTGTTTTGAGGCTTAGCATTTTTAATGAATGCAAAACAAGCACCTACTAATCCGAACATCATAATAGGAAAAAAGCCAGCCTGATACATACCTGTTTGTCCTATAACAGCGTTTCCTGCATCTATAGAAGCCTGCCCTCCCAAGAAATTAGGTATATCATTAATACCTGCAACATCAAACCAGAATACTGAATTAAGAGCATGATGCAGTCCTACAGGAATTAAAAGCCTATTAAAAAATCCGTATATTCCAGCTCCTATAGGACCTAAACCTATAATAGCTTCGCCAAATGCTACTAATCCTCCGTAAACGACTGGCCATATTAACATCAAAATAAAAGACACAGCCAGCATAACTACAGAAGTTACTATAGGTACAAATCTTCTTCCGCTGAAAAATGCTAAAAATTTAGGAAGCTCTACATTACAAAATTTATTATATAATATTCCCGCAATAACGCCGCAAAGTATGCCTACAAACTGATTATTAATCTTAGCAAAACCCGGAGCTACATCAGCAATATCTTTGCTTTGAATCATAGCAACTGAGGCAGGAGATAAAAGAGTTGTAACAACTAGAAAAGCGACAAGCCCTGCTAAAGCTGCAGCACCATTTCTATCATTAGACATACCGAAAGCAACGCCGATAGCAAAAAGTATAGGCATATTATCTATAATAGATCCGCCCGCTTTAATAAAGAAAGCAGAAATGGGGCTTTGAGCACCCCAGCCGTTTGGATCAATCCAATAACCAATACCCAATAAAATAGCAGCAGCAGGCAGTACAGCTACAGGAACCATTAATGACTTACCTATTTTTTGCAGATAATTAAACATATATCCTCCATAAAAATTAATTTTTTCTTCATAATTAATAGTATAATACTTATTTTATGCTTTATCAAGCATTATGCTATTTTTTAATATCATCATAATTTATATACTAAAATACAATATATTTTTTATAGAATTATTTACTTTAAAAACATTTATGATAGAATATAAACATAAATAAATTTGAGGAGGAATTCGTATGGGATTATTCTCTAAAAAAATTGAAATAAAAAGCCCTATTAAAGGCAAATTAGTAGATGTTACAGATGTTAAAGACGAGGCTTTTTCCAGTAAAGCACTTGGCGAGGGAATGGCTGTAATACCTGAAGAAGGAAAAGTTTATTCTCCTGTAGACGGAGAAGTTATTACAACTGTTAATACGAATCATGCTATAGGATTATTATCTAAAGGAGTTGAAATATTAATACATATCGGAATGGATACTGTTAAATTGGGCGGAAAGCATTTTAAATGTTATGTAAAAGAAGGCGATAAAATAAAGGCTGGAGCTTTGCTGATAGAATTTGATAAAGAAGAAATAGAAAAAGAATATGATATTACTTCGCCTATTATAATACCTAATTTTTCCGAATTGAAATCATTAAATAAAACTGAACATAGAGATGTTTCTATAAATGATGTTATAATGACTATTTCTAAATAAAAGCCTGCAATTTTAAAGGAGCTTTTTTAAGCTCCTATATTCTTATTTTTTATTTTATATCCTCTTTTAATTTTCTATATAGAGTAGCTCTTTCAATTCCAAGTATCTTTGCAACTTGTGCTTTATTAAAATTATTATGACTAAGCAGATAATTGATATACATTCTTTCAAGCTCTTCTAATGTAACATCATTTTCCACTACAAAATTTTCATCATTATTTTTTAATGCCCAATCAGGTATATTTCCCTCATCTATTTTACCATCTTTGCACATAACAACCATAGTTTCAATAGTATTTCTTAATTCCCTTACATTTCCTTCCCATTGCAATGATGATAATATTTTATACACTTTTTTATCAACAGATTTTATATTTATAGAATGAACATTTGAAAACTCTTTTATAAAATTATCTATTAAAAGCGGTATATCTTCTCTTCTCTCTCTAAGCGGCGGCATTTCTATTTTTATAACATTAAGCCTATAATATAAATCTTCTCTAAACTTACCCTCTTTTATTTCTTCAGACAATATCTTATTTGTAGCAGCAATTACTCTTATATCAACATCAATAGAACTATTTGAACCCACTCTCTCTATAACTCTCTCTTCAAGCACCCTCAAAAGCTTAACCTGAACAGTTTGATTAATTTCCCCTATCTCATCTAAAAATATAGTACCCTTATTGGCGGCTTCAAACCTTCCTATCTTTTTATCAATAGCACCTGTGAAAGAACCTTTTTCATGTCCGAATAATTCGCTTTCCAAAACACCTTCAGAAAGTG
Organism: uncultured Brachyspira sp.; assembly: GCF_910578695.1. Taxonomy (GTDB): domain Bacteria; phylum Spirochaetota; class Brachyspiria; order Brachyspirales; family Brachyspiraceae; genus Brachyspira. Next base: position 47,021 of record NZ_CAJTQJ010000007.1, on the reverse strand, counting down.
CAGCACAGTTTACAGTTATATAAGGCTGTTTTGCTCTGTCAGATATTTGATGAATGGCATTAGCAACTAATTCCTTACCTGTTCCGCTCTCTCCTTCTATAAGTACAGTAGCTTTAGTTCTAGCCACCTGTTTTACTGCCTCATAAACTTTCAGCATTTTAGGACTATGCCCTATCATTCCATAAAAACTTTCATTATAATCAAGCCGTTTTTCTAAAGTTTCATTAGTTTTTTTTATATTCTTACTTTCCAATGCTCTTGCTATTATAAGAAGCATTTTATCAAGATTAAAAGGCTTTGTCATAAAATCATAAGCTCCAAGCCTCATCATATCAACTGCCGTTTCTACATTACCATGACCTGTAAGTACTATTACAGGTATATGTTTGTCAAATTCTAAAATATCTTTTAAAAATTCTTCACCTGTCTTTTCAGGCATTTTTAAATCAGTTATAACTAAATCTATCCCGCCTTTATAAACGGTTTCTATTCCCTTTTCGCCATTATCTGCAGTTACAACTTCATAGCCCTCAAATTCTAATGATTTCTTGATGCCGTCTCTTATATTTTTTTCATCATCTATTACTAATATTTTAGGCATAATCTAATAAATCCGTCTGTAAAAATTTTTGATTCTCCTGATGCAAAGGAAGTTTTATTATAAACTCGCTTCCCACACCATATTTGCTTTCTATAGATATACTGCCGTTATGTGCTTCTACTATACGAACTACATTTGTAAGCCCTAATCCTGTACCATGTCTTTTAGTAGTAAAATAAGGCTCAAATATTTTATTTAATGTTTCTTCTTTCATTCCAATTCCTGTATCTTTTATACTTATAACAGCATAATTATCAATAGTTTTCAATTTTATATAAATATATTTTTTCTTATTCTGATTATCATTATCACTCATAGCATCTATTGCATTTTGTATTATATTAATTAAAGACTGCTTTATATATCTTTCATCTAATTTTAAAATTAAATTATCCTTATCAAATTTTATATCTATGCTTACATTATTTTTTTCTATCTCATATTTTAAAAATGAAACTGTTGATAAAATAATATCATTTATATTAATATCTTCAATATTAAGCTCTAATTTGCGTACAGAAAATAAAAAAGAATTGATAGTATCTTCAAGCCTGCTTATTTCCTCTTTTATAATATCAGAATACTCTTTAAAATCTATATAGCATTGACAATTATTATCCATATTTTTTTTTATTATCTTTTCTATAAGCTGTATATATATTGAAATAGATCCTAAAGGATTTTTTATTTCATGTGCTACTCCCGCTGCAAGAGTTGTAAGAGATGCTAGCTGCTCTGCTCTTTTAAGTTTTTGAGCACTTTCATAAGTTTTTGTTATATCAAATGCCTTTATAAGGGTGCCTATGATTCTTCCCTTATCTCCTATAGGCAGTATATTTATCTGAATTATTCTATCATTTTCATCATCTTTTAATAATTTAGTATCTGATATTTTATCTTTTATAAGTTCTAATACAGATTTTACTATATCATTTCCAATCATATATTTACTTATAGATTTTCCTTCTGAGTTTCTTGGTATAGAAAACAAAAAACATGCCTTTTTATTTATTCCCTGTATTAAGCCTTTATCATCTATAGCTATTATACCCTCTTCAAGATTTTCTATAATGATATTTTGAGAATAAAAAAGATTTGACAGTCTTTTAAATACTTTCTTCTTTTCAATGTCAGAAACTTTATCGAAATTCTGCAAAAATTTATAAAAAAACTGATTAGTACTATTCATTTTATAAAGTATAATAAAAATAAAAAAAACTTCAATACTGAAAAAAATAATATAAAGTTTATGAAGCAAATGATAATTCCCTAATCAAAGCACTAGGCGTATATATAGATGAATGATGATAATCGGTATCATCTGCAAGCATTTCTATATTATTTAAAAAGTCTAATATATTTCCTGAAACTATAAAAGGACTTACTGTATAGGACAATTTGCCGTTTTCTATTTTTATGCCTTCAGCCTGTAAAGAAAAATCTCCGCTTATTGCATTAACTCCTGAATGAGTGCCTGTTAAAGAATTTACTAATACTCCATTTTTAATTTGGGAAATCAGCTCCTCTTGAGTATTATTTCCATCTTCTAAAATCAAATTATGACATGATATACCTATTGAAGTTTTGAATCCTCTTGAAGCATGCGATGTTGTTTTTACGCCGTCTTTTTTAGCAGTATAATTATTATATAGATAGCTATTTAAAATACCGCTGCTTATTATATTCAAATCTTTAGTTTTAGAACCCTCTCCGTCAAAATTAGTATTGGCTAAGCCTTTATCATACATAGGAATATCTTTAATATTGATAATACTGCCTGCTATTTTTTGATTTAATTTGCCTTGAAGAAGAGATAATTTCTTTTGAACTGCCTCAGAAGAGAATAATCCCAAATAAGCACCTAGTATAGTTCTCATAGCCTTACTTGTAAATACTGTTTTATACTTACCGCTTTCTATAGGCTTAGCCGATAATTTATTTATAACATTGTCAGCTATATTCCTTGTAAAAGCATCAATATCAAAAAAAGCATCTCTTGAAGAATAAACATCAAAAAAAGTTTTTACTGCATTACTGTCTTTTGCTATTACTTCTCCATAGTATGATATGCTGTTTTTTTTCTCTTCTTTGCATATACCATTGCTGTTTATTATGCATTTAGTAAAATTATATCTTGCTAATCCTGCAGAAGGAACATTAACTATTCTTTTGTCAAATGAATATAATTTATCTTCTATAGATAATGATATTTCTTTAAGTTTATCATTTGATAAATTAATTATATCTTTATTAATCATATCATAGCTTTTTTCTTCATCATCTTTATCTATAAGCATATTATATTCAGGCTCAGAATCAGCATAATATAATGAAGTTTCTGCATTATCAATAAGACTATCCATATTAATATCAGAACTTATTTTTTCAGTAAAACTTATGCCCGCTTTTCCATTTTTAATTAATCTTAAGCCTATTCCTCCTGATTCAGCATAAGTATATCTATCTAAATCTTTTTCTCTTACAGTAAACTCCTCTTCTCCGCTCACTGACATATAAATTTCTATTTCATCAATATCTTTTGCTTTGTTTTTAACTATATCATATACTTCTTTTATTCTATTCATAAAGCTGCTTAATTCTGACATTATTATCTGCCTCCCACAGTAAGTTCTTTAACTCTAATAGCAGGCTGTCCGACAGTAGTAGGCACAGAACCTGAAATACTTCCGCAAATACCGTCAGCTAATTCTAAATTAGATGAAACCGCTTCAATATTCATAAGAGTTTCATCTCCCCGCCCTATAAGCGTAGCACCTCTCACAGGTTCAGTAATTTTTCCATTCTCTATTAAATAACCTTCAGAAACTGCAAAATTATAATCTGTTGTAGCAGGGTCAACCGAACCGCCGCCCATCTTTTTAGCATAAAGTCCGTATTCTATGCTGGAAATTAAATCTTCAAAACTTGAATTTCCTTTATCTATAAATGTATTTCTCATTCTAGAAGTAGGAGGATATTTATAGCTTTCTCTCCTCGCACTTCCTGTAACTTTCTGATTCATCTTCATAGAACCAAGCTCATCAACCAAATAATTTTTTAAAATACCATTTTCTATTAATACAGTTCTCTGAGCCTCATTACCTTCATCATCAATATTATAGCTTCCCCAAGCATTTTTTATAGTGCCGTCATCAACAGCCGTAACAACATCAGAAGCTATTTTTTCTCCCAATTTACCGCAAAATACACTGGCATTATCAGCAACAGATGTAGCCTCTAAAGCATGTCCGCAAGCTTCGTGAAATATTACTCCGCCGAATGCATTATCTATTACAACAGGATATTTGCCTGATTTAGGATATTTTGAATTAAGCATTTTTATAGCAGAATTAGCAGTTTCCATAGCCATATCTTCTAAATTAATGTCCTTTATTACTTGAAATCCGTCTAATGCGCCTTTTGTTCTGCTTGCTGTCTGAGTATTCACTCCATCGCTTGCCATTGACATCATAACAAGTCTTATATAAGTTTGAGAATCTTCTTTTAATATTCCATTGCTTGCACATACTAAAATATTTCTCTGCTTTTCCATATATCTGGCATTAACTTGTTTTATTTTATCAGATACTGCCCTTGCTGTTTTATCCAAATATGAAAGAACATCTATTTTTTCATCAAAATTAATATCAAAGGGATTTATATGCAGCGGATGATTATTATTTTCATTTGACTGAATAAAATCCTTAACTATATGCTTCTTATCATTTATAATTGAAGCTGCACTTCTAGCTAAATTAATTAAGTTTTCATTACTTATATCATTTGAATATAAATATATTGTTTTTTTATTAACTATAACTCTTAAGCCTACGCCATAATTATTTCCTAAATTCATATCATCTGCTTTAGAATCTAAATAACTTATTGAGTTTATTTTAGTATCTTCAAAAAATATATCAGCATATTCTCCCCCATTTTTTAAAGCTTCTTCTATAACAGAATGCAGAAAATTTTTATCAAAATTAAAATACTTCATTAAATGACTCCTTTAATAAATAATTATTTTAATTAACATATTTAATTATATTTATACAATAGTTTTAAATTAATATTCTTAATATATGATATTTATCATTTTACAATATAGCATATAATAAAATTATTTACAAGTTATATTAAATAATAACTATTACTAATAATTAAATTTATTGCAAATGGATATTATTAAATCTTTATTAAGCAAAATATCAATCCATTCTCTTGGTATACTCTCAATGCCATAATAAAGCCCTGCAAGACCTCCTGTAACTGCTTCAATAGTATCAGTATCATTACCTAAATTAACTGCTTTTAATATAGAAGCCTTATAATTATTTGTATTTAATAATATCCAAATAGAAGCCTCTAATGTATGAACAACATAACCTGTACTTTCTATACAATTTTCTGATAAATTTTTAAAATTTGATTCAAATATCCTATCAAAATAATTTAACTCTTCTTCATTTTTATAATATTCTCTTGAATCATTAAGTGATTTCTTAATAGCATTTTCTATATCAATATTATTTATCAAATTAATAGCTATTGCAGTATATATAACGCAAGCAATTAAACTTCTTTTATGAGAATGAGTTAATGAAGAAACATTATACAATATTTTTATAATATTATCATCAAATAAATTACCATTAAAATATTTAACTATATAAAAAGACAAAGGTAATATTCTCATTAAAGAACCATTTCCATTACTCATTTCATCTGACATTCCGCAATTTATAGCATCAATATTTTTAGTTTTATAATTTATAATAGCTTCTGAAGTTGTAATGCCTATATCAAAAGTATCATTATCAGCTGTATAATATGCATAATCATACCATAATACAAATTTATTCATAATATCATTATAATCAATTTCTTTATTATTTAAACTATCAAGTAAACATAATGTTAAACTTGTATCATCAGACCAAGTACCAGCTTTTTTATTATGTGTACCATTTCCTATCATATCAAATGCAGGATATTTTTTCATTCTATCCCTAGAAATAAATTCATAAGGAACACCTAAAGCATCTCCAATTGACAAACCCAATATAGAACTTTTCAATTTATTAATCAAACTCATATTAACCTAATAAAAAATTAAAAATATATTGAAAAATATAATGAATAATTGTACTATACTTTTTACTATATGTCTAATAAAATGGAGTTTAATAAAATGTGTACAATAAATATTAAAACAAAATCAAGATTCGATATAATTGATATAACAAAAGAAGTACAAAAATGTATAGATGAAGAAAAAGTAAATAATGGAATTGCAGTTATATTTGTGCCTCATACTACTGCTGCTATAGGCATTAATGAGAATGCAGACCCTGATGTTGTTTTTGATATGAAAAATGCTTTTAATAAATTAGTACCTCAGAATGATAATTATAGACATAGAGAGGGAAATTCTCAAGCTCATCTATTATCATCTTTAGTATCTCCAAGCTTAACTGTAATAATAGAAAACTCTAAAATAGTACTAGGCACTTGGCAGGATATATATTTCTTTGAATTTGACGGAGCAAGAAGTAGAAAAGTATATCTGCAAATTATTTCTAAGTAAAAAAATTATATATAGAAAATAACAGGGCTTTATTTAAATATTAAAGCCCTAAATAATATTATTTTATTTACTTAAAAAATACATTCCAAATTGAATGCCTATATCAAATGATGCTAAAGAGTCCTGATTAATAGTAATATCTTTTAATATTCCTTTTTTATCTATATTAATAGGAAAATCATAATTAGCATATACTCCAAAAGAAAACATAAATTTCCTTTTAGTTTTTATTAAAAAATCTACTGATGCTTTAACATACGGTATATAATAAGTTTCAAATGAATCTTTTATATCTCCAAAATCTAATGAATATTTATTTTTGTCATATCCTTTTTCTTCTCTGCTGTATTTTAAAGCTAAAGGCAGTTTTATTCCTCCGCCTACACCGATAGAAAGAAATCCTATATTAATTCTAGGAAATAAACCCAAAGATAAACTGCTGAACTTATAATTTTCTAAAACTTTATTGCCTTTAATATTATATTTTAATTCATATCTGTCTTTGCTGTATCCTATATCAAGCAGAAAAGCACTTGACAATAAATCATTATATCCCCAAAATATACCGGGCTGAATAGAGAAAGAACTGTCGAAATCTCTAAAATCTGTTGTAAATATTTTATCTCTCTCTGTAGTTGCACTGCTTGCACCAAAGCTTCCCATAAAACCGATTACAAAATCAGCAGCATAAATTACATTAAATGAAAATAAAATTGATAATAATATAAATAACTTTTTCATATTAGCTCCTAATAATAATTTTTATCAATATTCAAATTAATATAATATCCAAATTGAATACCTATATCTAAACTGCTTATAGAAGATTTATTGATTAAAATATCACTCATATAATTATTATCTTGAAAATGTATAGGAAAATCATAATTAACATATACACCAATAAGAAAATAATTAAAAATACTAAAATCAATAGAAAATCTTAAATAAGATATAAACACTTTCTCAAATATATCATTTAAATCTCCAAAAGTCAACATATAGCTTCTATATAGGCTTGGCTTATCTATTTTATATGAAGCTGATACAGGAATCTTAACTCCGCCTCCTGCTCCTAAAGATAAAAAACCGAAATTAAATCTTCCGTATCCTCCTATTAAAAAACTATCAAATTGATATTCTTCTATAGCCCTTTTACCTTCTATATTATATTTTAAACCATAAGAATCATGATAATATCCTAAATCAGCTAATATAGAAAAAGACATAGAATATGATATAGGCTGATTAATGCCTATTGAAAAATTAAATCCTACATCAAAATCTCTAAAATTAGCAGGAAATATTTTTGATGAATTTGTAGTAGTACCGCTAATTGCAAACTGGCTTGTAAAACCCAATGACAAATTAACTGCATTTAAATTGAGAGAAGCAATTAAAATTAATATACTTATAAAAAATATTCTCTTTCTCAAAACAAACCCTACTATAAATTTTTATATTATATATTTAAAGTATATTAAAATATAAAATAAAGTCAATAAAATAACAATATAATAAAGAGAACTATATATACATAATTGTATAAAAATATGAACTTTATATACCTTTTTAATATAGTTATTAATATATTATATAAAAAATTAAAAATTATAATAATATCAAATATAATAAAATAATGATAAAAAAATCTATTAATACATATATACAATAAAAATATAGAAAATAAAAAGCCTGATATATTTGAAATTATATATATGATATACTCTGTCTTATTATATTTTTTATCTATTCTAAATAAAAACATATTAAATATAAAAAACATAATGAACAGTAAATAAAATAAAATAAAAAATTTAATATACTGATTATATTTAAAACTAAAAACCATAACAGCAATGGATAAAGCACTTATAATTAAAGAGATAGTTCTTGAAATACTTATAGATAATTTGGTATTAATCATTTTATTATACATTATATAAGAAAAATAAATTAAAGAAATTTTAAATACCGCCAAAATAGATAAAGCTATTTTTAAATTTTTCATATCATTTCTTATTAAATATTTAAAAATTCTTTTATCATTCAAATTTAATAAAAAAGCTATAGAAAATACTATAACTAAAATTATAAAAAATATTAAAAAACTCCATATTATAATTTCAGCAATCATAGTATAAAAATCATATAATTTTGTAAATTTCTTAATATCATATTTAATATACGACATACCAACTATAAAAAGCATAATAAAATTTGCTGATACAATATTAATTATAAGTTTAATCAAAATATTTATATCTTCAAATACATTAATTAATAAATCATAAGAAATATTATATAAATAAAATGCTGTTAAAAAAATTAATATAAATGATATCAGCATAGATTTTACACTAATAGGATTTAATACAAAAAGAAATGAGAATATAAAAAATGATAAAGGAATTATCAAAGAAAAAAATATTTTTATATAATAAATAAATTTTTCTGTAATGATATTTTCTAAAATATTTAAATCTATATTAGTATTTAAAGGCATAATGCTAATATTAAATATAAAAGTAACATATACAGCAGAAACTAATAATATAAAACTAATTCCTATAATAGCATTAAATTTTTTATAAAAAGGAGTATCTATATTTATATTATTCACTATTAATTATCTAAACCTAATATATTAAGCATTTCATTTTCTATATTTACTATATCGCCGTACTCATCTTGAATAGCCTTTATTTCAGCCCTTTTACTTTCTAAAAGTTTTTCTTTTTCATCTTCTTCATTAAGTTTTTCTCTATCTCTATAATATATATCGCTTATTAATTTATCTGCCGCCCTCAAAGTTTTATCCGATACTATAGCTATATCAGAATCGCTTTTTACTTTATTCATATCAAAACCTGCATCCATTTTTAATGCCCCTTGCGGAACACCATTTACAATACTGCCTTTCCATATTAATTTAGGCTTGAAAGTATAATTTTTATATTTAAACTCATCAACATTAACAATATCATTCTCAGAAAATATATCCTGAGCAGTATTTGCTATTGGATTTACAAGAAGTATTTTATTTTTTCCATTTTCTGAATATAGTATTTGAAAATTATTAAGTCCCTGTTTGCTGCTTCCGTTTATAGATTTGGCTATAGTGCTTTCTAAATCTAATTCTAAATTATCTTTCAAAACCAAAGTATATGATGCCTTTCCTCCGCCGCCTATTGAATTATCATAACTTCCTCTAAGCATTATTTCATCTTTACCGTCATTATTTATATCGCATAAGAAAAATTCAGGCTTATATATTGGAAATGATAATATTTCATTTAAATAAGATGTATATTTATCCATATTAAATTTGCCATTTAAAATAAACTGAGAATCATCAGCAATATCTTTTACATTAGAGGTTTTAGCTTTTTCTAATTTAGAATCATCTCCAAGACGAAAATTAAATATTTCTTCTGTTTCAAAAGAAGCATATCTAGTATTTTCTATAAATGAAGGATTAAAATAATATATTTCTTTAAGTTTATTTTCATAAATAGAATAAACAAATGTATTTTTATTGAACTCTAAAAAATATAACTCAGAAAACTCATCATATTTTTCATTCGGATATGTATTATCAATATAATAAAAATTTTGATAATATACAGGAAGCTTCATTTTATCTCTGCTTAAATTTTCTTTGCTGTATGTTCTGATATACTTATTCATTATATTAGTATTTACTATATCCCTTATAACAGCAAAATAAGATTTATGAGCGTCGCTGTCATATAATATAGAAGATAAATTATAATTATTTTCATTATAAATATCCAAATACCCTGTACTTTTTGATATATATTTTAAAAATCCATTCTGATAAGCATCGGCAATCAGCTGCTCTGCCCCTAAATTTGAAGGAGCTTCTATTATATAATTTATAAGCTTCATACTATTAGAGTATATTTCATTTATATTATTGCCTTCATTTACAATCCCTATCATCATATTAATATTAGTAGAATCTAATTTTCTCCACTCTTTCAAATAATTCTGTATTTCATAAAAATTATACAAAGAATCCGAAGCCATATATGATAAAAATAAAGCTAAATAAATATCAGCATCTTTATTATTTATACTTAAAAGAAGTTCTCTTGCTTTTTTCAATGCTAGGTTCTGTTCAACATAATTATATTCAGAAGCATAATAATGCGACAAATCTCCGTCATATAAATCTCCTTTAGATACACTATCATTATAAGGATTATGATATGTATTAGATATATAATCCACAGCATATTTTTTTATATCATTATCTCCTACAAGTTTTTTATTAAGAAAATCTTTGTTTCTATTTATTATATTGCTGTAATTTATATCATGATAATAACTAATCAAAGCATTGCTGAAATTAATTTTATCAACTCTTACAGATTTATATACATATTTCATATCAAATGAAACATTATCTTCATTTTGAATATTTATGTTATAATCATTATTGATATTTAAATCATTATTTGATGATTCATTTTTACTGCAGCTTGAACAAATTAATACAATAAATAATATAGAAATATAAACCGCTTTTTTTAACATAATACTCCCATAATCTATACTAATAAAATATGTTTACTTGCTGTATATTATAAATAAAATAATTTTTTTTACAAGTATTATATATTACGCTACATTTAATACAAATAAAATATAAAATTCTAATTGACTTTTTATTTTATATTTATACAATTTATAGGTTAAAAATTAATATTAATTTTAGACAGTAAAAATATAGTATAAAATTTAGTTTTATTTTTTATAAAAAATTTTACTATTTTTATTATACTTATTTAATATAAAAATGGAGAGAAATCAATGATTAGTATAATATCAGATATGGATGGAGTAATATACAGAGGGAATAATTTAATAGATGGTGCAGAAGATTTTATAAGAATGCTTTTATATAAGAATGTGCCTTTTTTATTTTTAACTAATAATGCAGAACAAACTCCAATAGATTTAAAAAGAAAATTAGAATCATTAGGAGTTAATGGCTTACAAGAAAAACATTTTTTCACAGCAGCACAAGCAACTGCTATATTCTTACAAAGACAGCTTGCAAACGGAACAGCTTATGTTATAGGCACAGGCGGACTTGTAAGCGAATTATATAATGTAGGATATAGTATCAATGATGTTAATCCTGATTATGTTGTAGTTGGAAAAACTAATGCATTTAATTTTGATATGCTTCAAAAAGCTATTCATCTTATTAATAAAGGGGCAAGATTTATAGGATGCAATCCTGATATAGTAGATCCTGCTCCCAATGGCGAATTGGTGCCTGCAGTAGGTCCTATACTTGCTGCTATAGAATATGCAACAGGTAAAAAACCGTATATAGTAGGAAAGCCTAATCCTATTATGATGTCAATAGCAAAAAATCAAATTAATGCTCATAGTGAAAATACATTAATGGTAGGCGACAGAATGGATACTGATATATTAGGAGGACTTGGTGCAGGTATGAAAACAGCTCTTGTACTTTCAGGGGTTACCACTAAAGATATGATAGAAGAATTTCCATACCGCCCTAATTATGTATTTAATTCTGTTAAAGAAATAAATGTTGATAAATTATAATTAATATTTTAATAAGGCATATTATATTATTAATGCATAGTATATATTATTTTTATTATATATTATTAAAGAAACAATATTTATAATAATATTAGTCTATAATAATTATATGCTCTAAAATATAAAATTTTTAAATATATGTTTTTTTTAATTATTATAAAACTATATACAAAATAAACATATTAAATTATATTTTCTTTTTTTAATAAACTCTAATATGATAATGCATTTATTAAAGTTTGAAGGCATTTGATAATATATTATATAGTAAAAAATAATTGCAAAAAAATAATTTTATAATAGTATAATACACTGATTAATTTTTTTAATTTACGGACTTTTTATGTCAGATAATAATAAATCAAATAATAATTTAGGTTATTTATTTGCCATATTAGCAGTTATTATATGGAGCACCAACTTTATAGCTGCAAAATATCTTACAAATTTAATGCCTATAGAAATCTCATTTTATAGATGGCTTGTTACGCTAATAGTATTAACCCCATTTTGTATAAAAAAACTTCCTGAAAATATAAAATATATAAAGGGAATGCGTATAAAAATAATAATAATGTCAATACTTAGCGTAACTTTATTTAATACATTTGTATATATGGCAGCACATACAAGTAATGCTGTAAATATGTCTTTGCTTGCATCTTTATCACCTGTTGTAACAGCATTGATAAGCAGAGTAGTATGGAAAACTAAATTAACTATATATCAGAAAATAGGCTTATTATTGGTTATAATAGGGGTTGTAATTTTAATAACTAAAGGAAGCATAGAAGTTCTAATGAAAATGCAGTTTACTGTAGGAGATATTTATATGCTTTTCGGTGTTATAATATTTTCTGTATATACATTAATTCTACGAATAAAGCCCAAAGAAATACCTCATCATATTTTCTTTTATATTATGGTTATTATAGGATTTATACCATTAATGACAGTGATGATATTTATGTATATATTAAATAATGTAAATACTTTGAATACTTCATCTGCTTTAATACTTGTATATATAGGAATATTTCCGTCTGCATTAGGATTTATATTATGGAATATAGCCGTTTCTAAAATAGGAGCTATAAAAGGTTCTATAATATATGATTCCGTACCATTTTTTTCATCTTTACAAGCGGTTATATTATTAAATGAAAAATTATTATTGTTTCAGGTATTGGGAGGAATATTAATGCTTATTGGAATAATATACAGCAGTATAGGCGATAAAATATCAGAAAAAATAAAAAACAATAAAAATAAAAAAATCAATTAAGTTTTATTAATACATATTTTTTAGTATTGTTTTAAATAAAGATTTTTTTTATCAGAAGCTGTATTCTAAAGTCTCATGATAGATTATATAATTATATTTTTAAGCATTTAAAAATTATGAATTATTTTTTTCTTTAATTTTATTTTTTATATCAAGCACTATTTCTTCTACAGAACTCTTATTAAGAAAATCTATTTTTTTGCCGTAATTTTCTAATAATATTTTTTCATCTTCTGTTTTTACTGCTTTTTTAGATATTATTCTGCTTAGCATATACATCATTAATGCATGATGAAGTTTTAATTTATCAAAATCTATACTTCCTCTTAAAAAATAAAATTTCATATTATCTTTTTCATCAGATTTGAAATTTTGATTAACAGCATTATCATAAATCTCTTTATGTTCAGGATTGGTAATACCCACTACAACACAATACAGATTCTTTCTGCCTTTTAATTTATTATAAAATTTTTTAATTCCTTTAACAGATGAGAGTTTTCCTGCATACAAAGCACCCGCAAAAACAATAAAATCATAAGTATCTAAATTCTGAAAAGATACATTATCAATACCATAAAGATCCCCGTGAAGTTTATCAGCTATCCATTTAGCATAGGTTCTTGCAGCACCGTATTTACTTTTATAAAGAACAGCAATTTTATTTGACATAATATTTATCCTATTATTAATTTTTTATTTTCTATTATTAATTTTTTTATTTCATAAATACTAATAACTTATATATAGTGTTATCACTCTTTTTTATTATATACAATTTTTTTAAATATACAAAAACCTTAAACATAATATCATAGCTTAATTAATTTTTTTTTAAATATTAACAGCATAAGATAATACTCCATTAACTACCTCTTCTCTCAATTTTCCGCTTTCAACTAATTTTTTTAATAATTCATTTACTCTTCTTTCATCTTCATTAAAACTAATTGATATCATACGAATTGTATCAGGCTGTCTTATCAAAAAATTTATTATATCTTCTTCAGTTATTTTTTTTGTATTTCCTTTAGCATTTTCAGATACGCTAGGAATATCTATTTTAATGCTGCATTTTAACTCAAAATATTTTTTAGCTTTTTTCATTTCTTCATCATTTAATGCTAAAGCCTTATTATCAGAGGTTCTTCTTGTAGCTGTAACAAGCTGTATCATATCGGGTTTTATCTGTTTGGCTATTTTTATTATATCATCAAGCTCTTCTTCGCTGTCATTAATTCCTTTTAGTAAAAATATTTCAAGCCAATATTCGCCTTTAAAAACCCTTCTAAACTCTATAAGCCCATTAACCATACTGTCAAAATCTATTTCTTTGTCAGGCTGATCTATAAGTTTAAAAGTATCAATATTTCCTGCATCAAGAGAGGGTATTACCAAATCCGCCATAAGCAAATTTGAACGCATTTCCTGTTTATAGAGTAAAGAACCATTTGTTATTATGCATACTGGTATATCAGTTATCTGCTTTATTTCATAAATAAGTTTTTTTAAATTTTTATATAAAGTAGGTTCTCCTGAGCCTGCGAATGTTATATAATCAATATTTTTATTATTAAGCAAAGCCTCTTTCAATTCATATATTATCTCATCAGCAGAATAATAATCCGCAAGATTAGTTTTTGTATTTTCCTCTGAACCTAATTGACAATATATGCAGTTATAAGAGCATGTTTTATGCGGTATCACATCTATACCTAAAGAGTTTCCAAGCCTTTTTGAAATAACAGGACCGAACACCCTTTTAGTTTTTAATTTAGATTTATTTTGATTAAGCAGCAAAGGTTCTTTTGTATGCTTTACAGTATTATCATATCTTTCCTCATTTGCCTTATAAAATGCATTTGTCACTTTATCAAGCAGTTCTCCGTCCAAGCTGAATACAGATAAAGCAAATATTTCAGGCTCTTCATAATGAGATTCTTTATTATTTTTATATTCTTTTTTTACAGCTTTTTCTATTTTTTTTAGTTTTTCTTTTATTTCATCTTCTTCAAGCATATCAGTTTTATTTAATACTATAATAGACTTTTTCTTTATTAATTCTTTACTATACTGTTTTAATTCATTTCTAAGTTTTTTATAAGTATCAGCTGCATCTTCATCAGTTAAATCTATAACAAAACATAAAGCCCCTGTTCTTTCAATATGCCTTAAAAAAGTAAGTCCAAGCCCAGCTCCATTGCTTGCTCCTTCAATAATACCGGGAATATCAGCAATAACAAAACTTCTCTCATAATCCAAATAGCAAACGCCTAAATTCGGGGTAAGAGTAGTAAAAGGATATGATGCTATTTTAGGATTAGCTCTTGTAAGTCTTGCAAGCAAACTTGACTTTCCTGCATTAGGCATACCTACAAGCCCTATATCTGCTATAAGCTTAACCTCAAGCCTTATATTTAATTTTTCGCCTTCAAGTCCATGCTGTGCATAATCTGGTGCCTGATTAACAGCTGTAGCATAGAATTTATTTCCCTTTCCTCCTTTTCCTCCTCTTGCTGCAGTATAGCTTTGTCCGTCTTCAATTAAATCAGCCAATATATTATCAGTATCTTCATCATAAATTACAGTACCTATCGGAACTCTTATAATAACATCATCTCCCCTTTTTCCGTCGCTAAGTCTTGCCTTTCCTTGTTCTCCGTCTTTTGCTTTAAATTTTTTTCTGCTTTTTATTTTGCCGAAACTATTTATTCTAGCATCAACTCTTACAATAACATCTCCTCCGTCTCCTCCATTTCCTCCGTCAGGTCCTCCCATAGGTACATGTGCCTCTCTTCTAAAACTTACGCTTCCAGCCCCTCCATGTCCTGCCTCTATCTCAAAGCTTACTACATCTATAAATTGATTCATATTTATTATTGCCTTAAATTTATTTTATTATTAGAATTATTTGTTTTAAGGATTAATTATATTACAAAAAATTATTTTATCAATAGTTTTATTAATGGCATAGTTAATATAAAAAATATATGCTTTATAGAATTTTATATAAAAGTATTATCATCTCAATTTGATTATAATATCAACTCTTCTATTCTTTTTTCTTCCGTCGGCATTATCATTAGAAGCTATAGGCTCATCATCAGCAAGCCCTTTATAAGATAATTTATCATGATCAAGATTAGGCAGTATATAATCAGCTACAGACTTTGCTCTTTTTTCAGATAATTCCTGATTATACTCTTTTCTTCCTGTATTATCTGTATGACCTTCTACTATAATTTCTCTGTCAGGATAGGTTTCTTTTATAGCTTTAATAATATTATCTATAGTATTTTTAGCATTAGGCTTTAAAGTATATGAATCTGTATCAAAAAGAATCTCACCAAGTCTTAATGCTAAGCCTTCAGGTACTGTATCTATAGTAACATTATCATCATTATAAAGATTATCTTCAAGTATTTTTCTATTATAATCCTCTTCTTCTTTTGTGATAGCATCATATATTTTATATGTGCTTATAATATTCATTTTATACTGAAGACTGGCATAGGATAATTCTTTACCATATCCGAATAATATTTGATATCTTTCCTGCTGAGATACGGGAATATTTTTTTCCATATCCCAAAGAAAAGTACCATAATTAAAACCGTATATTCTTTCAGGATATCCTTTTTTTGAAAGACCTGCCTGAAGCAAATCTTTATCTGTCATAATATGATACTGTATAACAGCATTTCTATTTCCATTATCATTAGTTTCTACATCAGCAAATAAATAATCTGAAGAAAGTGCCATAGTAAGATTAGGAGCATTATTTACTCTTATAATTTCTATAGATTCCCTATTCCAAGATTCTGTGAGTTTAACTTCATTATCTGGAAAAGTCGGAATATGTCTCACATTGGGCATAAAATAATTATAAGGCACTTCAAATTTTCCATTAGTATGAATTATAAAGTCGCTTGTATGCTCTTCGTCAAGATGAAAAACATTCTCTCCTTTCATCATTCTAAAAATTTTAAATACTCCGCTTACTCTGTATCCGCCTTTAGGTGCAATAGCAATTACTGTTAAATCAACTATATTTCTTTCTTTATATGTAGTTTGAAGTATTCCATTTTCATAATATTCAATATCAGCAGTTTTTACAGATTCTATTCTCTTTCCTTTTTCTAAATTCCAATAGAATTTATGACTTATTTCAGAATATACTATATTAAAGAGTAATAGCTGAAATATAATAAAAATGACAACTTTTTTCATAAACTATAAAAATAAATATTATTTGTTTTTACTGCTTTCTTTCTTTAATTCTTTTAATCTCATCTTTTCTTCTCTTAATCTCTCTTTCTCTGCTTTGCGTTCTAACCTTAATCTTTTTCTGTCTACTAAAGTTTTTTTAGTATTTTCTTTAGCAATATCATCATCAGTTTTTTCTGTCTTAAAAGAAATAACTAATTTATACAGCTGCAAAAATATATATTGAAGCTCCTTAATCCTTTTATCCATAGTTTCCATATTACTGCTGCTGGTATTAGAAAGATTAGAAACATTTTCTATTGAATTTACAAGTTCTTTCATCTCTGTTTCTGTAGCATTAACTACATTAACTACATCTTCAGCTAATTTATCTACACTTGAAATATTATTGCTTACAGCAGAACTCATCTGCATTTGCTTTAATGAAAGCTCCTGTACATCTTCAGTAATATTATTTAAATTGCTTATATTCATTAATATTTCTCTTCTGCCTATATCAAGCTCATCATTAGCTCCCGATATAGTTGCTATCAAATCTGCAAGAGTATTGGAACCCTCTAATATCTTCTCCATAGACTCAGAACTTTTAAAAGCTAAAGATACAGTATGATCTATTGCCTGAGTAGTTTCTTCAATTATTTCATTGATTATCTTAGAGTTTTCGCCTGTATCCTCTGCTAATTTTCTAATTTTATCCGCTACAACCGTAAAACCTCGTCCATGCTCTCCTGCATGAGCAGCCTCTATTGCAGCATTCATAGCCAAAAGGTTTGTCTGTTCTGCTATATTATGTATTACCTGAGTAATATTTGTTATCTGTTTAGAATACTCCTTAATACTTTGAATAGAGTCAACAACAGATTCTCCTATATTACTTCCGTCTTGTGCTTCTGTATAAAGTATTTTAGCATAGTCATTAGCTTTAGTTGCCCCATGACTCACTGTTACAATATTAGCCATCATCTGCTGTACTGAACTGCTGGTTTTGGCTACAGCTTCTGACTGCTGCTTCATCTTATTATTAATATCATTGATATTTTCTAATAATAGCTGAACTGTTTCATTAACTGCTGTAAATCTAGTTCTCTGCATAAAGCTTACTCTGGCAGCATTGGCTGAAGATTCCGCTATTTTTGCTGAATTTGATAATTCTGTTTCAAACTCTTTATATATAGTATTAAAATCACTTATACTTATGCTGATAGAAGCCCTCATATTTTGAATATTTCCAGTCAAAGTATAAGCATTATTTTTTACGCTTACTATAATATTCTTAACTTTTTCTAAAAACTTATTGAAAGAATGTACAAGTTCGCCTGATTCATTATTATTAACAACAGGAAGCCTTATAGTTAAATCTCCTTCGCCTTCACTCAAAGACTCAGAAATATTTTTAGCTAATACCAAAGTTTTTCTTAATGAAAATATTAAAGCTAATATAACTATTAAAAATAATAATAAGCCTAAATATATAATTATAGAATTTTTTATTATAGTGCTTCTAAATAATGGATTTTCATAAACATTCTCAAGCTCCCAAATACTTATGATATTTAAATTATTAAATAGCGAATATTTTATAAAAAATCTATCAGAATTCCTTATATTAAGAGCTTTTGCTTTACTAATTTTAGTATTATTATTGGCAATATCTTTTATCTCTCCTCCGATAATAGGATTATCCAAATCTTTTTGTACAGAACCTATTAATCCTGGATTATTAGAATCTTTTATAACATAAAGATCATCGGCTATAAAAATATCTAAATTTTCTTTTAAAGAAGTATCCATTAAGAAATCACGGTAAACAGAGCTTTTTACTTCTAAAGTAATAAAACCTACATTGGTATTATTAAGTACGATAGGATTATAAATATAAAAAGATTCTGAGTTCTGTTCTATGCTTATTAAAAAATTAGTATCATTAAAAAGTTTAGATAAAATATTGTCTGAAATATTCAGCCTGAAATTTGTACTTATTGTAGCCAAATTATTTACATAATACCGCCAGTTTATAAATATATTATCTGCCCTTGCATCATTAATATTGATATTAATATTTTCAATATCATTAAAAAATATAGAAAAAGATGATATATTATAATCATTAGCATATTTTGTACTTAAAAAAGAGGATAAAACATTAACATAATTATCCAAAGTATAATTATTTCTTGATAAAACTCTCATATATGTCAGTAAATTTTCAGACATATTTACATAATTTTGAATAGCATCAGATACATTAATAACAAAATTATCCGCATAGCCTTTTTTCAGCATCGTATTATATTCTCTGTTATAAATAATCTCAGATCTATAATGCATACCATTAATTAAAGTAATAATAAATATAGTTGTAGCCATACATATAGGCAGAAAATTATATATCATAGGCAGATAATATTCTCTTTTAGCTGTCTTTTTATACAAAGGTCTTACCAAAATATTAAAGCATATAGAGGAAACAGACATAGCTATAGCAATCAAAAATATAACCATTATAAGCCGTATATTGAGTATTTCAAATAATGTTATGCTTCCGTCTAATATATAAACTGTATAAGAAACAACTGCCACCAAAGCAACAGCAATGCCTGATTTTACTACATATATAATGCCTAATGGTATAGATTTTCCTTTTTCTATTTTTAAACAGTCAAAAAATAAGCTTAAAGCTGTAGCTAAAGCTAATAGAATAATAAATAAATATACATATATTTTTAAAGAACTTGACTGCTGATAAATTGTTTTTAATAACATAGAATATGATCCGACTGAAATAGCAGCCATAATTAAAAAAGATATTGGTATATAAATCTTTAATCCTTTTTTTAATCTATCTTCGTTTATTTGAAAAATCATACCATTCACCTATGAAAAATTACATACTGTTTCAATTGTCGGTAAATACCGCCGTTTATTTAGCATAAATAATAATTAACTATTTAACTATTTTAACTATGCATAGTCTTTGCTTTAGAAACAGCCTCTTCTATAGAACCAATAAATCTAAATGCCTGATCAGGCAAATCATCATAATCTCCATTACAAATGCCCTTAAAACTTTTTATAGTATCTTCTAGTTTTACATATCTTCCTTGAAGCCCTGTGAACTGTTCTCCTACAAAGAAAGGCTGACTTAGAAACTGCTCTATTTTTCTAGCCCTTGCCACTACTAATTTATCATCTTCCGAAAGTTCATCAGCACCAAGTATAGCTATAATATCCTGCAAATCTCTATATCTTTGAAGTATATGCTGTACATTTCTTGCTACATCATAATGTTCCTGTCCTAAAATATTAGGATCTAATATTCTGCTTGTCGAAGCTAGAGGATCTACAGCAGGATAAATACCTTTTTCGCTGACATCTCTTGATAATACTGTAGTAGCATCAAGATGCGTAAAAGCTGCAGCAGGTGCAGGATCCGTAAGATCATCTGCAGGCACATAAACAGCCTGTATTGAAGTAATAGAACCATTCTTAGTAGATGTTATTCTTTCCTGCAATTGCCCCATTTCGCTGGCTAATGTAGGCTGATAACCCACTGCTGAAGGCATTCTTCCAAGCAATGCAGAAACTTCGCTTCCAGCCTGAGTAAATCTGAATATATTATCTATAAATAAAAGTACATCTAATCCGGCAGAATCTCTAAAATATTCAGCCATAGTAAGTGCTGATAAAGCTACTCTAAGTCTTGCTCCCGGAGGCTCATTCATCTGTCCGTAAACAAGACAAGTTTTATTTATAACCCCAGATTCTTTCATCTCTGTCCATAAGTCATTACCTTCTCTAGTTCTCTCTCCGACTCCTGCAAATACAGAATAACCGCCATGCTCGCTTGCTATATTATGTATAAGCTCCATTATAAGAACAGTTTTTCCTACCCCTGCTCCTCCAAAAAGCCCTGTTTTACCGCCCTTAATATAAGGTGCTAACAAATCTATTACTTTAATGCCTGTTTCAAAAATTTCAAGTTTAGGTTCTAAATTTTCAAATTTAGGAGGAGAAGCATGTATAGATCTGTACTCTTTAGCTGTTATAGGCTCTCCTTTATCAACAGTCTGTCCCAATACATTAAATATTCTGCCTATAGTTTCATTTCCCACAGGAACCATTATATGACTGCCTGTATCAAATATATCATCATCTCTTGATATTCCGTCTGTAGATTCTAATGCTACAGCTCTTACTCTTCCTCCGCCTAAATGCTGCTGTACTTCGCAAACTATATGTCTTTGTATGCCTTCTATTTCTTTATCTATATAAAGTGCATTTAATATTGCAGGAAGATGTCCTTCCTCAAATTCTGCATCTAAAGTAGAGCCTACAACTTGAACTACTTTACCTCTTTTTCCTTCTGACATAAAAATTCCTTATATAAAAAATCATAATTTTTATACTGCTTTTATTTTATTATCTATTGCAAACTTATTCAAGTACTTTAATCATCTCTTTATGAATTTTTTTATTACTTGCTATATACTGTTTCTTTGAAAAAATATCATATTCTTTCATATTTATGTTGCTTACCATACCGCCTGCCTGCTTTAATATAATTGTTCCTGCACATATATCCCAAGGAGAAAGTCCGTATTCAAAAAATCCGTCAGCTGCACCTTCTGCTACCATACATATATCAAGTGCCGCAGATCCGTCTCTTCTCAAAGCTAAAGAATATCTCACCATATTGGCAAAATCTACCATTCTGTCATGAAGAAAATCCTCATCAGTACTGACATCATAATAAAAACCTGTTATTATAAGAGATTCTATTAATCTATTAGCAGAACTTACCCTAATAACATTATTGTTCTTATATGCTTTAGATTTTATATGTGCCTTATAAACAGTATTAGTTAAAGGAGCATATACTACCCCTAATATAGGAATACCCTTATAAGCAAGCCCTATAGATATACAGTAAAACGGATATCCGTGTATAAAATTAGTTGTTCCGTCAATAGGGTCAACTATCCAAGTAAATTTTTTACTGTCATTTTTATTAGATTCTTCACCATAAAATCCGAATTTAGGATATCGTTTTAATAAATATTCTCTAATAATTCTTTCATTTTTTAAATCTATTTCAGTAAATAAATCAGTTTTCCCTTTCTTAGAAACTTTTTTAGGACAGGAAAAATATTTTAAAGAATATTTACCCGCTTTGACAGCTATACGCTCTGCATCTTTCAAACATTTATTTAATTTAGATTTTGGAAATTCTTTTATCTCTTTTAATATATTATTATATTCTATTTCATTATCAGATAATTTTGATTTCTTATTTTTATTAGAAAAACTTTTTGTGAAGAGAGTTATAATATCATCTATCATATTTTCCTCCATAAAATGTAAAGTATTATTATTTATTTTCAGTTTCCCTAAAAAGCAAAACTGAAGGATTATCTTTCAATTTTTGACTAAATACTTTTAAATTATTAACTATTTCATTAAAATTAGTATGAACCTGAGGGTCTTTTATTATAGCACCTATAGTACCATTTCCTTTTTCTACATCATTAACAACATAAGACAAATCTCTTGCAATTTTATTTACATAAGATAATGTTTCGCTTACATTAGAAATAGAACTTCTAATATTGCCTTCATTAGTTCCTATAATCTCAGTTATCATATCAATAGTTTGGGAAAGATTATTTAACACTCTTGATATTTCATCAAAATTAAAATCTTTACCTAAATCGCCTATAGACCCTAAAGTAGTTTCTATACTGAAAGGCTCAACACCTTTTACTACTGTGCCTGCAGGAATACTAGTCATACCTGTAGTAGTGGATACAGGAGGAGATACCATTATATATTTTTCTCCAAGTCCTAAACCTACAGTTTGTATAGAAAATTTTGTACCTTCAGGAAGTATAACATTTTTATCAGTAATAAATAAAGTTACCCGTATAGTTCCGTCCGGATTGATACTTATTTTTTCAATAAAACCTATCTGAATTCCGCCTCCTCTGTATGAAACCTTACCATTTTCCTGCAAATCACCAATGAATGCATAATCTACATACAGTCTGTACCCGTCGCCTTTTAATTTTATTTTGCCTAGTAATATTATAGCACCTATAAATATTATAAAAGTAATAATAAAAAATACACCTAATTTAACTTTATTTTTCATAACTGTTTCCTTATTATAAAATAATATATAATTTAGTCTTTCGGTCTGATAGTTTCTATATCTTCGCCTTTTTTGGCTATACTGCTCATAAAGAAAAATTTTAAATGAGGATTATCAGTTTCATGCAAATGATCAGGATCTCCCCCCTCTATAATTTGCCCCTTATGCAGCATAACAACTCTGTCAGACATTCTAAATACACTAGTCATATCATGAGTAATAACAATACTTGTAACATTAAGTATCTCCTGCATCTTTACTATCAAATCATCTATAACCCTTGACATAACAGGATCCAAACCTGTAGTAGGTTCATCATAAAGAAGTATTTCAGGATCCATAGCTATAGCCCTTGCCAAGCCTACGCGTTTTTTCATACCGCCTGAAAGTTCAGAAGGCATTTTATGTTCTATATTAGGCATACCTACCATTTCAAGAACTTCAGCTACTTTTGCCTTTATCTTTTCTTCAGGCATATTCTTTTTAATTCTTCTAAGTCCGAAACTTACATTCTCATAAACATTTAATGAATCAAATAAAGCAGCTCCCTGAAACACCATAGCAAACTTTTTTCTCACCTCTGTAAGCTCATTATCAGAAATTTGATTAATATCCTGTCCGTCTATAACTATCGTGCCGCTGTCAGGCTGAAGCAAGCCTATCAAATGTTTTATAAGCACGCTTTTTCCGCAGCCCGAATTCCCTATAACAGATAATGTTTCTCCCTTATTAACTTTAAGATTGACGCCATTAAGTACTTTCTGAGTACCAAAGCTTTTATATACATCTTTTAATTCTATAATATCACTCATATTATAAAGTTACCCTCAATAATTTAATTCCATTATCGCTTTCTATATTATAAACACCTAAATCTGCAGGTATTAAAACCGTTTTTCCAATATTAAGTACAATTCTATTATAATCAGATTCTATAATTCCTTTCCCTTCTAGTATAATGATTATCTCAAAGCTCTCTTCTATAGTGCTTGAAGAAAAATTATTATTTATAATATACTCTTCTGCAGTAAAATATTCATTTTTAAATATTGTATTTATTTCTAAATTATCATTTTTTATTTTGTTTTCTTTTTTTGATTTTAAACCATAAGAATTAATATCTTTTACAGCATTAAATGCATCTTCTATATGAAGCTCTCTATAATTACCATTTTTATCAGTCCTATTCCAATCATAAAGTCTGTATGTAATATCGCTAGGAGTTTGTATTTCAGCTATAACAATATTTCCAAGTATAGCATGTATGCATCCGCTTGGTATATAAAAAGCATCTCCCTTTTTTACATCAAAATAATTAAACATATTCTCTATATTCTGATTATTATTAACAGCTTTTTTTAAATCTTCGCTTGAAACATTTTCTTTTAATCCAATTAAAAGTTTTGCCTCTCCGTAAGTTTCCATAACATACCACATTTCATTTTTGCCATGTTTATTATGTCTTTTATTTGCATATTCTTCATCTGGGTGAACTTGTATTGATAATTTATCCTTTGAATCTATAAGTTTTACAAGCAATGGAAAATAATTTTCTTTGAATTTTGTACCTAAAAGTTTTTCTCTATATTCATTCACCAAATATGATAAAGTTTGTCCTTTTAATTTGCCATTAGAAACTATATTATTGTCATTGGGTAAATCGCAAATTTCCAAGCTTTCACCTATAATTTTATTTTTATCGAATGGTTTTGAATATACTGCAGATAGAAAATTTCCGCCCCAAATAACTTCTTTTGCTATTTCATCAAATTCCAATAAGTACATAGTATAATTGTATAATATAAAATAAATAATTCAATATATTTATGAATATTTTTTGCTATATATATAATCCTATTTCTTTAATGTTTGTATTCTTTTATATAAAAAGTGAATTTAAAATTATATAAAAAATGAATTTAAAAATAGAGAAGTAAAAAAAGAAATTAAAAAAAATAATTTAAATTAAAAAATATATAAAAGCTCATTTTTAATTAAACATTAAAGAAAAAATAATTAACTTGACAATAGTAATATATTAAATTATACTTAACTGCAGTAAAATATTTTTAAAGAGGTTTTTATCTATGTCAAAGGAATCATATAAAGATAGGATGGAAAAAGCAATTTCAAGTTTGCAAAATGATTTAAAAGGTATAAGAACAGGAAGAGCAAATGCTTCTATATTAGACGGAGTAAAAGTGGAAGCTTATGGAAGCAGTATGCCGTTAAAACAAGTTGGTAATGTTTCAACTCCTGATTCTAAAACTATTATGATACAGCCGTTTGATAAAGGACTAATCGGAGACATAGAAAAAGCTATATTAAAAGCTGATTTAGGTTTCAACCCTTTCAATGACGGAGGAAATATTAGAATAGTAGTTCCTGAACTTACAAAAGAAAGAAGAGAGGAATTAAAAAAAGGAGTAAGACATAGAGGAGAAGAAGCTAAAATCGCTGTAAGAAATATAAGAAGAGATGAAAACGATAAAATAAAAAAAGAATTAAAAGATAAAACAATTACAGAAGATGAATCAAAATCACAGGAAAAGAAAATACAAAATGACACTGATTCATATATAAAAAAGATTGATGATTTAATTAATTCAAAAGAAAAAGAATTAGACACTATATGATTACAGATGAGTCTAAAATACTTTCGCATGTAGCCATAATTATGGACGGTAATGGAAGATGGGCTAAATCTCATAATAAAATCAGAAGTATCGGACATAGGGCTGGAAGTGAAAATGTAATTAATATAGTAGAAGCCTGTTCTGAACTTAATATAAAATATTTGACATTATATGCATTCTCTACAGAAAATTGGAAAAGACCTGAAGAGGAGAAAAAAGCATTATTTAAATTATTAAAAGAATTCTATAAAAAAGAGATAAAAAGACTAATTTCAAATAATATTTTAGTAAAACATATAGGCGATATAAATGCATTTCCAAAAGATACTATAGCTGTTATAAAAGAAACTGAAAAAGAAACTTCTGAAAAATGTAAGAATCCTATACTTACTGTAATACTAGCTTTAAATTATGGTTTTAGAGATGAATTAAAAAATGCATTAAAAAATATATGCTATGAAGCAAAAAACAATAAAATAGATATAGAAAGTATTGATGAAAATTTTATAAGAAATTATTTATATACAAAAAATATCCCAGATCCTGATTTGATAATAAGAACTTCCGGAGAATCAAGACTAAGTAATTTCTTGATGTATCAGGCATCATACAGTGAATTATATTTTACTGATATATTATGGCCTGACTTTTCTAAAGAAGATTTTAAAAAAGCTGTAGAAGAATATTCAAATAGAAATAGAAGATATGGAGGACTATAGTAATTATGAAAAATAGATTAATATCTGTAGCACTTACATTGCCGTTATTCAGCATAATTATATTTTATGATAAAGTTATATATCTATTTCATATGCTTATATTATCTATATCTATATTCAGTGCATCAGAAATATTCTATATGGCAAAAGTACATAGACAAAAAAATTTAAGAACTGTAATAACTACTATGATAGCTATGGTATTAGGCTATGCTATAACTATGTGCGGAGTAAGTATATTAAAAGGAGACTTTTCTAATCTCTACAAAATAGTAGAAACTAAAAACCCGTCTATGGATTTATCATTAGTAATGGTTTTTGCTTTAATAGCAGTTTTATTTATCATAAATATGTTTAAAGTTAATGTTTCTACTTTTGAAGAAAAAGGAAGAGCTATATTAACAGCAGTATTTTGCTTTATATATGTAGGTTTAGGAGTATGGCATATATCTCTTATGCGTTTTATGCCTAGCGGTAAATATTATATAGTATTTATTTTATTATGCTCTTGGCTAAGCGATACAGGCGGCTATGTTGTAGGAAGAAAATTAGGAAAGCATAAACTTTCTAATAGTGCATCTCCAAATAAAAGCTATGAGGGCTTAGTCGGTATGTTTTTATTTACTATACCAATAGGAATTTTATACTATTTTCTATACTCTAAAGGATATTTAACTTTTATATTGGGAAAAAATATACCTAATTTTTCTATTCAGCAAATAATACTATTAACATCAATATTCACATTAACAGGATTTCTAGGAGATATGGGAGAAAGTTTAATAAAAAGAATGTATGATACAAAAGATTCGAGCAAATTATTTCCAGGTCATGGAGGAGTATTTGATATATTCGACAGCGTAATATTAACTGCCCCAATATCATATTATATATTTTTACTATTACAATAAAAATATTTAAAATTCATATAAAAAAGTATGTGTAAAAAAATATAAAAAATATAATAATAAAAAAGGACTAGGTAAATAATTACCAAATCCTTTTATATATAACAGTAATTAATTAAGTTATAATAGTAATTAATTAAATTATAATAGTAATTAATTAAGCACTATAAACTATGTCTCCGTCAATAATAGTTTTTAGTACTTTAATATTTTTTATTTCATTAGTATCTGTCTCAAATATATCTTTATCTAAAACTACAAAGTCAGCCAATTTATCCTCTTCAATACTTCCTTTAATATCATCTTCAGACGACATATAAGCACTTCCCATAGTATATAAATAAACTGCCTCTTTAACTGTAAGTTTTTCCTGAGGCATCCAGCCTGATTTGGGCCAGCCATTTAAATCTTCTCTATTTACAGCACAATGTATTCCTTCCATAACACTAATACCGTCAATAGGTCCTGATGAACCAAATCCTATATTTATTCCTATATCTTTGGCTGTTTTATAAGCATAACTAGTAGAAGCCTTTTGCTCTCCAACTCTATCTTCAACTATATGCATATCATAATGAAGAAATATAGGCTGATAATAAATACCAACATTAAGTTCTTTCATTTTTTCAAATAATTTTTTATCTGTTATCTGGCAATACATCAAGCCATTTCTTCTATATTTGAAATCTTTAGTATCCTTTATTTTTTCTATTGCATTTAATGCCATATCTATAGCTCCGTCTCCTGTAGCCTGTATAGCCAAAGAATAATCCAAACTATTAGCATAGGCAACTAATTCATCAAGGTCTTCCTGCTTATACTGAGAAATGCCTCTAAATCCCTTAGCATCATTATAATCATCTTTTAGAAGAGCTGTTCTTGAACCTATAGCACCGTCTATAATAAGTTTTATGCGTGAAACTTTAAATCTTTCATCATTAATATACTGATAATAATAATACTGTCTGAAATCATCTATATCTTTTTTATCAATAAACTGAGCCTGTTCGCATACTCTTATCTTTAATTTTTTCTCTCTATTTAGTTTCTGATAAGCATCTATAATTTTTCTATAATCAAAATCAGGAAGACTTCTTAAATCATCTGTCTGAACGGAAGTAATACCCATTTTGAAAAAAGCTTCCTGAGTATCTAATATTATTGATTTTAAAGTATCTATTTCAAGTGATTTTAATTTTGATAATATTAATATCATATCTTTAGAACTGATAAGACCATTTTCAAAATCTATACTGTCAGATTTCATTTTTTCATCAATACCGCATATTTCAAGTGCCTTGCTGTTTGCAGCTATCATCTCTCCGCAGCATCTTCTAAAAGCAATAGGATATTCATTTGAAATGCTGTCTAAATCATTTTTTGTAAGCATTCTTTTCTCTTCAAAATAATCTTGATTCCAGCCCCAGCCTATAACCCAGCCTCCATGCTTTTTGGAATCTTTTGCTAAATCTATTATTTCTTTTATGGATTTGCATTTGCTTAAATTAAGCATAGTATTAAAGCGTGCATATTCAACAAAACGAACGCAGCTGTCATTAAATCCGGGTACAACCGTTCTGCCTTCTAAATCTATTATATCTTCTATATCTTTACAATCAGAATATTGTTTTAATACTTCTTCATTACTTCCTGCAAAAGCTATTCTTCCGTTTTCAACAGCTAAAGCTTCATAAATATTATCATCTTTATCCATAGAATAAATTTTAGCATTTTTAAAAATTCTCATTTATTATCCTCCATTAACTATTAAAGTGGTATTTAATCATAAAATAGTCTTTATATTATCTATTTCCTCATTAACTAAAAGCCATTCATTTTCTGTATCCTCTATAAGCTTCTTTATTTCCGATAAACGCCTGCTTTTATAATCATCATAATTTGAAGAAGTTTCAAAAAATTCCAATATTTCAGCCTCTTCTTTTTTATAAGCCTCTATTTCTTTTTCATATTTTTTTATCAGAGATTCACATTTAGAAAGTCTGCTTCTAATTTTTTTTCTCTCTTCATAACTATTATTTTTATATTTATTACTATTATTTTTATCTTCACTACTATTATTTTTATCTTCACTACTATTATTTTTACCTTCACTACTATTTTTTTTATCTTCACTACTATTTTTTTTGCTATGATATTCTAATTCTTTTTCTTCCTCTTCTAAAGCATTAAGCCTCACACTATAAACATAAGCCTCATAATCTCCTGAATAAAGAGAAAGTTTTTTATCTTTAACTTCTATAATGGTATCAGCAAGCATACTTGCAAATGTTCTGTCATGCGAAGTAAAAAATATTGTTCCGCCATAATCTCTAAGTGAAGAAGCAAGTGCCTCAACAGTTTCAAAATCTAAATGATTAGTAGGCTCGTCCAAAATAAGCACATCGGCACACTGAGTAATAGCAGCAAGAAGCGAAAGCCTTGCCATCTCGCCGCCGCTTAAAACTTTAACATCTTTATTAACATCATCTCCTGAAAATAAAAAACTTCCCAAAAGAGTTAAAAGCTCCTGATTTAATAATCCCTGCTTAGCATTTTTTTTCAAATAGGAAAGCACTGTATCATTATAAGTTACATTTTTATAAGTATCCTCTCCGAAATATGCTGTCTTTATACCATAAGAATAATTATATGTACCTGATACAGGCTTGATTCTTCCTGCTATAGTTCTTAAAAAAGTGGTTTTTCCCTCTCCGTTTTCTCCTAATACAGCTATTCTGCTTCCTCTAGGTATCTCTATTCTTTTGCTCTCAGCAATTATTTTTTTACCGTATCCTACAGCTAAATCATCAGATATAATAGCAAATCCTTTTTTTGCAGGAACTTCAGGAAGTTTAATTCTAACATTTTTTGCAGGATGAGTAATTTCTATAGTTTTCATTTTCTCTATCTGCTTAATCCTAGACTGCACTGCCTTTGCCTTAGTAGCTTTATATCTGAATCTTTCGACAAATCTCTCTAAATGTGCCTTTCTTTCCTCCACATTTTTATTATATTTTCTTATTGTATATTCTTTTTCTTCTTTATATTCAAAGTAATCTTCTATATTTCCGGGAAAATATGTTATTTTTCCATTTTCCATTTCTATAGTTTTTTCGCATGTAGTTTTTAAGAATTCTCTGTCATGCGAAACTATTAAAAAGCCTCCGTTATAATCCATTAAAAAATTTTCTAAATCTATTAATGTATTTAAATCCAAAAAGTTTGAAGGTTCGTCTAATATCAAAAAATTAGGCTCATCAAGCATCATCTCGGCAAGTTTTACCCTCATTCTGTATCCGCTGGATAGATTCCCTAAATTATAATTAACTTTTATATGATCTATTGCGAATCTGCTTGCTATTTTTGAGCATTTCCAAGATTCTTTTCCTGTAACTCTTGTAAGATAATCAATTACTTTTTCATTATCATCAAAACCGCCCTGCTGACGAAGGTATCCTATTTTTATGTCATTAGAAAATACTATCTCTCCGTCATCAGCTTCTTCAAGCCCCATAAGTATTTTTAATAATGTTGTTTTTCCAGCTCCGTTTCTTCCTATCATTCCTATTTTAGATTTCTCTTCTATTAGGAGATTGACATTATCAAGCAGTACTTTATGAACAAATCTTTTAGATATATTAACTATATTTATAATACTTCTAGCCATTTTATTTTTCTTAATTTTTTTATGGCATTAATTTTATAATAATTTAAAAAAATATTCAAATATAAAAATAAAATAATTATATTAATTTGCAATATTATTTTCAAGTTTATGAACTAAACTTTTAAAACATTTTCCGCGTTCTTCATAATTTTTAAACATATCAAAACTAGCACATCCCGGAGACAATAAAACCGTATCTCCATTTATAGATATAGCAGAAGCATAATTAAAAGCATCTGTAAAATCTTTTATTATAATTTTATTTTCAAAATGCAGCATCTCATCAAGGGACTCAGCAGCCTCTCCAATAAGTATAAGTTTCTTTACCCTAGCTTCTATAATATTATTTAAAGATGTAAAATCTATATTCTTATTTCTGCCGCCCATTATCAATATAATATTTTTATCAAAAGATTTTAAAGCACTCATTACAGCATTCATAGATGTTGCTTTTGAGTCATTAATATATTTTACTCCGTTTATTTCAGAGACAAATTCTACCCTATGTTCTATACCTTTAAAATTATTTACAGCATTTTCTATATACTCTACTGGTATTTCATTTTTTAAACATATCAAAACTGAAGCTAATATATTTGATATATTATGCCTGCCCAATACTTTTCTATTCTTTATAGAAAATAATTTTTCATTCTCATAATATATATAATCATCTTCTTCATTATAGTAAATATCAGTAAATTTGCTTTTTATGGAAAATGTAAGAAGCTTCATCTTGCTGTTATTATTAAGTTCATTATACCAAAGATTTGTATATACATTATCATAATTGAGTATAAGAAAATCGTTTTTATTTTGATTTATGCTTATATTTTTTTTTGCATTAAAATAATCTTCTATATCCTTATATCTGTCAAGATGATCTTCAGCTATATTTAATACTGCAGCTATATGGCTGTGAAATTTTTCAAGAGTTTCTAATTGAAAACTTGAAAGCTCTAATATAATATCCTCATCATATTCTATAGTTTCAACTTCTTTAGAAAAAGTATTTCCAACATTGCCTAAAAGTCTTGCTTTTTTATATGAGCTTATTATTTTATGAACTAATGTAACAGTAGTAGTTTTTCCGTCAGTGCCTGTAACTGCAATATAATTTCTATTTGGAAGAAGATTATATGCAAATTCAATTTCGCCTATTATTTTTATTTTTCTTCTTTTAGCTTCTTCTACTATAGGTATTGTATGGGGTATGCCCGGAGAAATAATTATAAGAGTGATATTATCTAAAATAAATATTTCCTGATTTCCTAAAAATAGCTTGGCATCTTTATCTTTCAAAGCATCTATACTGTCTTTTAATTCTTCTTCTGTTTTACTGTCGCTTAAAGCATATTTAATATTAGATTTTAATTTTTTATTTATATCATATAATATATTGGCTATACTAATGCCGCTTCTTATAGTTGCACCTAATATTAATATATTCTGTTTTTTTAGAACTTTTATATATGTTTTATTCAAATCTAAAATCATTTTCAGCACCAAATTAAAAAATTATAATGTTTATATAACTTATTATAACAGAAGAATGATAAATTTAAATGATTTATTTTTTATAATAAAATAAAAGTTTATATTCTGTTTTTATTTATATGTTTCTATATGTATAGTAGGTTCTATACTTAGTTTTTCTCTTATAGCATTTTCAAATATAGTAGCTTTTAAATGTGCCTCATAAACTGTCATATCTTTAGGAAAACGCATATGAAAAGTTATTTCACTATGATCGCCGTAAGTATGTATATGAAAATGATGCAAATTAGAATCAATATTATCAATATTAATTTCTTCAGCTATTTTTTTAATATTTTCTATAATTTCTTCAGAAGGATGTTCTCCTATAAGAGGCTTTACACTTGATTTAATAACATCAAAGGCAGCATAAAATATGACTAATGCCACTAATATACTCAAAACACTGTCCATCCACCATAAATTATTACCAAATAAAATACCTGCTAATATTATTATAGATGTAATGCTGTCGCTTCTATGATGCCAAGCATCAGCATATAAAGATTTAGAACCTGATTTTCTATAACCCCAAAAAGAATACTGAGCTAATAATTCTTTTACAAGTATTGAAACTATCATAGCTATTATTGAAATCATAGTAAAAGAGGCTGATTTTTTATTCATAATATTTTCAATTGCCTCAGAAAAAAAAGTATATCCGATAAATACAAGCATTATTCCCACTATAAAACTTGTTATAAGTTCTATTCTTCCATGTCCGAAAGGATGTTCTTTATCAGGAGGTCTTCTTGAAAATATTCCGCCTATTATAACAATTACACTGCTTATACAATCGCTTAATGAATGCCAAGCATCCGCCATAATAGAAAGAGAACCTGTTATTATACCTGCAAAATATTTAAATAAAAAAAGCAGTACATTAATAATTACAGATATAATGCCCTCTGAAATCATATATTTAGATTTTTTTTCATTGCTGATATTCATACTTTTTATCCCATTTTTTATATAGATTAAATATAATCAATTTGATATAAATTTCAATTATGAAAACATAAATTGTTATTTACAGTTTAGAGTATTTTAACTTTTAAAAAATTAATATCTTGATAAAAGCAGATTTTTTTGTTAATATTTGAAACGCTAATAAAAAATAAAATTTATAATTTATATAAAAAAAGGAGAATAAATATGCCGAATATAGCATTTCTATTTCCAGGTCAGGGCTCTCAAAGTGCCGGTATGGGAAAATCTTTATATGATAATGTAGCCGAATCTAAAGCAGTATTTGATAAGGCTGCTAATATTTTGGAAGATATTGATATTAAAGCATTATGCTTTGAAGGAAGCGAAGATGATCTAAAAAAAACAGAAAATACTCAGCCTGCATTGGTTACGGTAGGCATAGCTGTTTATGAAGCATTAAAAGCTAAAGGAGTTAAAGGAAATTTATTTGCAGGGCATAGTTTAGGAGAAATTACTGCTCTTTCTGCTGCTGGTTATATATCTTTTGAAGATGCTGTAAAAATTGCAAGAACAAGAGGATTATTGATGGCTAAAGCAGGTGCTGATGCCCCTTATGGTATGGCTGCCGTATTAGGATTAACTTATGATGATGTAAGCAAATGCATGCCTGAAAATAAAGAGGTTGTTGCCGCTAACTATAATTTAAAAGATCAAATAGTTATATCAGGATTACTTAGTGCTATAGAAACAGTTACTCCAAAACTTAAGGAGGCTGGTGCTAAAAGAGTTATGCCTCTAAAAGTATCCGGTGCTTTTCACTCTCCTTTTATGAAGCCTGCTGCTGACAGCTTGAAAGATTTTTTAGAAAAGATAGAATTGCATAATAATGATAATAAAGTTTTATCAAATGTTACATCAGAAGTTCATAACTTTGATTCCATAAAAGAAAATCTATACAAACAAATGTTTTCTACTGTAAGATGGTATGACAGTATGATAAATATTCAAAAACAAGGCATCACAAAAATATTTGAATGCGGACCTGGTAAAGTTTTAATAGGTATGAGTAAAAAAATCACTCCTGATATAGAAGCATTGCCTGTATTTGATATTGATTCATTGAATGCAGCTGTTAATTAAAAAAATATTTCAGCAAATAAAAAAGATGGGATTTATTTGAAAAATATTTCCCATCTCTTATTTTATAAGCATAATAATATATATTGTCTGTAATTTAATAATTTATATATATATTATTAACAAATTATAGTTTTCCAACTAAATCTATTCCGGGTTTTAAAGTTTTAGCACCCGGCTTCCATTTAGCAGGGCAAACTTCTCCTCCATGTTCAGCTACATATTGAGCAGCCTGCACTTTACGCAATAATTCATTGGCATCTCTTCCTATTCCCATATCATGCACCTCATAAGCTTTAATTTCGCCTTCAGGATTTAAAATAAAGCTTCCTCGTAATGCTTTTCCTTCGCCTTCTACATATACTTCAAAAAATTTAGCCAATACTCCTGCAGGGTCTCCAAGCATTATATATTTAAGATTCTTAATAGTATCTGTAACATCTGCCCAAGCCTTATGTACAAAATGTGTATCCTCAGATACTGAATACACTTCGCAATTAATTTTTTTCAAATCATCATAAACTGTCTGCAAATCTCCCAATTCTGTAGGACATACAAATGTAAAGTCTGCAGGATAAAAGAAAAATACACTCCATTTTCCTAAAACATCTTTAGTTTCAACTGTTTTGAATTCGCCGTTTTGATAAGACTCAACTTTGAAATCTATTAGCTTTTTATTGATTAAACTCATATTATAACTCCTTTTATTAATGATTGAATAGTCTAACAATATATTAAATAATAGTTTTGTCAAGTGAAAGAATATATATATTAGTAAAAATTACTAAAAAGGCAGTATTTTTTTTATTATTGCTACTAATTATTGTTTTATTATTGAAAACTGTCAATTTATTTTTATTATTGCTTGATAAAAAATTATTATATAAAACAATATTTTATGTTATAATTTGCCAAATATATTATTTAAGGAGTAAACATTATATGAAGAATGAAAACAATACGAATGTTTTAATAGAAAGAAAAGATGTCAAAATAGAAGATACTTGGGATTTAAGTTTATTATATAAAAATGATGAAGAGTTTGAAAAAGATTTTAAATTCATAGAAGATTTTTCAAAGGAAGTTATAAAGTTTAAAGGCAGTTTATCAAAATCAGCATCTGAATTAAAAAACATATTAGACAGTATTATGAAAGCATATATTATATTAGAGAAATTAGGCTCTTATGCATTCTTAAAACAAACAGAAGATTTAACAAATAATGACTCCAATATAAAAGCAGCAAGATACTATAAACTTTCATCAGAGCTTTCTGCAAATCTTAGTTATTTTGAACCTGAATTAATGAGTATAGAAGATGAAAAAATTAATTCTCTTTTGAAAGATGAAGCATTAAAAGATTATTTAATTTATTTAAATAAAATACTAAAATATAAGCCTCATACATTATCAGAAAAAGAAGAAAGAATATTAGCCCTTCAAAGCGAATTATCTTCAACAGCTTCAAATGTTTTTGATACTTTAAATGATGCTGATTTAGATTTCGGAGAATTAGAGTATAACGGAAATAAAATTCCATTAACTCATGCATCATTTTCAAGTTTTCAGGAAAGCCAAGACAGAGAAATAAGAAAAAATAGCTATAATCAATTTTATAAAGAATATGATAAGCATAAAAACACATTAGCAGAACTATATGCAAGTCAAATAAAGCAGGATATTTTTGACGCTAGAATAAGAAATTATAAAAGTGTAAGAGAAATGGAATTATTTAAAGATGATATACCTGTTAGCGTTTATGACAGCTTAATTGAAAGCGTACATAATGCCTTGCCTGTAGTGCATAGTTATTATGAATACTGTGCATTAAAATTAGGAATAGATGATTTCAGACAATATGATAAATATGCCCCTGTTGTGAAAGATATTAAAATATATAATACATTTGATGAAGCAGTAGAAATTTTAAATAAAGCCTTATCACCTTTGGGCGAAGAATATGTATCTATTTTGACAAACGGACTTAATTCAAGATGGGTTGATAAATATGAAAATAAAGGAAAAACCAGCGGAGCATTTTCTGCAGGCTGCTACACTTCAGAGCCTTATATATTAATGAATTTCAGAAATGAAAGTATTGAATCTCTATTCACGTTAGCACATGAAGCAGGACATAGTATGCATAGTTATTACAGCAGAAAAAATAATCCTTTCCAGCATCATGATTATACTATATTTGAAGCAGAGGCGGCATCTACTTTCAATGAAAAACTTTTATTTAATTATCTTATGCAAAATGAAAGCAAAAAGGAAGTTAAAGCATTTTTACTTAATAAAGATATAAACGGATTCATTGCAACAGTATTCAGACAAACTATGTTCGCAGAGTTTGAGCATATAATTCATAAAGAAGCAGAGGAAGGCAATCCTGCAACATTGGAGCTTATAAGAACTGTTTATAAAGATTTACTAAAAAAATATTTCGGAGAAAAAGCAGTACTTGAAGAGACAAGCGATTTAGAGGCTTTAAGAATACCGCATTTTTACCGTTCATTTTATGTTTATAAATATGCTACAGGTATGTCGGCTGCTGTTGCTTTATCTAACGGAGTGCTTGAAGGAAATGCTAAAGGAGATTTCACTAATAGAGATAATTATTTGAAATTCTTAAAAAGCGGAGGAAGCAGAACGCCTATAGAAAATTTCAAAGCTGCAGGCATTGATATGACTAAACCTGAAGTTGTAGAAAGTGCATTAAAACTATTTGCTAAAGAGGCTGAAGAATTAAAAGCATTAAATTAGAAAAAATATAAAATACTTCTATTTTTTATAATCTAATATATACTATACTTTCAGAGCTTAATATATACTTGAGTATAAATAAATTTTAAGGAGAATATATGGAAGTTTCAGATAGAAGCTGGGTTATTACATTACTTCTTGCTATATTTCTTCCTGTTCATAGATTCTATGTCGGAAAAATAGGAACAGGAATACTATTCTGGCTTACTGCCTGAGGTTTCGGTATATGGTACATTATAGATATTATAATGATACTATTAGATCAATTTACTGATAAAGAAGGCAGAAAATTAAGAAAATAATTTTTAAAAATAAAAACAAGAGAATTAATAATATATTAGTTCTCTTGTTTTTTAAGATAGGTATAAATATTTGATAGTTTCTCATTAATTTAATTTATTCAATTAATTTATTCATCTAATTTACTCATCTAAAGTTATTAAAACTTCTCTAGGCTTGCTTCCATTTTCAGGTCCTACTATACCCTGACGCTCCATTATCTCCACTATTCTGGCAGCTCTATTATAGCCTATTTTTAAACGTCTTTGAAGAAATGATGCACTAGCCTTTCCTGTTCTAGCTACCAACTGCACAGCATCTTCCCAAAGCTCCTCATCAAGTATATCTTCCTCATCAGTATTCTTATCATCAGCATCGCTTCCCTCTAAAGCAGCAATAAGACTCTCATCAAACATAGGAGGCATCTGAGCTGATAAATAGTCAACAACTTTTTTTACCTCATTATCAGAAACAAAAGCACCCTGAACTCTATCAGGCATCTGACTTCCTGAAGCACAGAATAAAGCATCTCCCTTACCCAATAACTGCTCTGCTCCTGACATATCAATTATAATTCTTGAGTTAGTTTTATTAGGTACTTGGAAAGCTACTCTGGTAGGAAGATTCGCTTTAATAACTCCTGTAACAACATCTGCAGAAGGTCTTTGAGTTGCTATTATCAAATGTATTCCTACTGCCCTGCTCATTCCTGCCAAACGAGATATCAAATCTTCAACCTCTTTTGATGCGACAACCATCAAGTTATGAAGCTCATCGATAACAAGAACTATATAAGGAAATAATTCTAAAGGCTCTCCGTTAAATTCTGTTTCGCCTTCTTTTAATAATTGTCTTACTTTTTCATTGTATGTCTTAACATTTCTTACAAAAAATCTCTCCATTCTCTCATATCTTTTCTCCATTATATCAACAATATATCTTAATACTATAGTAGCTTTTTTCTCATCGGAAACTACAGGCGACATCAAATGAGGTATGCCGTTATATATAGAAAGTTCTACTCTTTTTTTATCTACAAATATAAACTTAAGCTCATCAGGTCTGAACTTATATAAAAGAGAAAGTATTATCGTAGAAAGACAAACACTTTTACCTGAACCTGTAGTACCTGCTACAAGCAAATGCGGAGCTTCCGACATATCTGATACAACATTATTTCCGTATATGCCTTTGCCTAATACAAATGGTATATCAAGTTTGGACTGTCTGAAATCAGTACTTTCTAAAACATCTCTCAAATAAACTGCACTTCTCACTTTATTAGGTATCTCTATACCTATAACAGAGCGTCCGGGTATAGGTGCAATTATTCTCACACTTTCAGATGCTAAAGCTAAAGCAATATTATCTGTAAGATTTGATATTTTTGAAACTCTTATTCCTGAAGCTATTTCTAATTCATATCTAGTAATAACAGGTCCTCTTGATACTCCTGTTACCTTTGCCTCAATATTAAAATCCAATAATGTATGCTCCAACTGCATTGCTGTCTGTTTAATAGATTCCATCATAGCACCGTCATTAATAGGTATAGATCTGTTTAATAAATCAAAAGGCGGATATTTATAATTTTTATCAACATATTTTGTATCAAAGTTAGACTGTATACGCTCAGCATCTAAATTCTTGATAGATTTAGTGCCTATTATCGATTTCATAGGCTTAAGTGTATCAACTGTTTTTTGAGATTCTATATTTATAAATCCTGATTCCTCATAAGGAGTATTATTTATATTTTCATTATCAGTATTAAAACTAGTATATGATTTTGTTTCATTTTTTTTATTTTCTAATTCATTTGATTTATCATCAATTATATTATCTAATTTATCATTATTTTTTTTATTATTATCTTTGCTGCTATTATTATTTTCTTCTAATGAATTATTATCATACTCATTTATTTTATTATCTTTATTATCTTTATTATCATTTGAAGATATTATATTTCTAGTTTTTAATCTAATATCTTCTATATTTGAATCTGCATTTGAATTTGCATTAAAAAGCTCCTCTTCATCTAAATCAAATTCATCTATTTTACTGTCAGTATAATTATTATAATTCGGTATATGATCAGCTCTATTGTATCCTCTTTTAGAAGCATATCCCATAGCAAATTCAAATGCTTCTTTTTTATTTTTATTAGTATTATTTGAAGTTAAAATATATTCTTCTTTGTTATTTTCAATATTGTTATTTTCTGCATTATGCTTATTTATAGTTTCTATCATAGTGCTGATATTATCATAATCATTCTCTTGATAAACATTATTTCTTTTATTTTCTTCAATTAATCTCTGCAATTTTTCAAAGCTGTCTTCTTCTTTAGTTTCTCTTTCTTCTGTTTCTTCTTCTTCTGAATATTTATATGCATCATTATTATTATAATCATATATAAAATCTTCATCATAATAATTTTCTGTATAATTTTCTTTGCTATTTGCTTTTATATACTGCTCTTCAATATTATACTTATTATAATTATTAACAGAATCATCATAAGCTGCCCTTTTAAAATCCGACTTTTTTAAATAATTAATATTATAATCAAGTTTTTCAAAATAATCATTTAAATATTCTCTGCCTTCTTCATTTTTTTTTTTATTTATAAAGTCATTATAATAATTTCTGTAAAAATCATCCTGCATTTCAATACTGCTTCTATAATCAGCTGTACTTTTATTTGCTTTATCTTTTCCAAATACAGCCTCAGCTAAAGTTAATCCTAAATCCTCTTCTGAATGTTCTAATGTATTTACATTTATTCCATTGAATTTTGTATTTCTTAATTCATTTACAAGAAAATCAGCTTCTTTATTATTTATATCTGCTTTACTAAAAAAATTATTTACAGAATCATTTCTTCTTAAAAGCTTCTCTCTGTATTTTTTTTCATCAAAATCATAATTAGAATTTTCTATCTTTTCTATAAATTTTATATTTTTAAACTCTAATTCAGAAACATCTTTAGTATAAAATAAAGGCATATAA
The DNA here is from genome assembly GCF_910578695.1 of uncultured Brachyspira sp. Classification (GTDB taxonomy): domain Bacteria; phylum Spirochaetota; class Brachyspiria; order Brachyspirales; family Brachyspiraceae; genus Brachyspira. The sequence goes on along the minus strand of NZ_CAJTQJ010000007.1, from coordinate 5,973 downwards.
TCTTTTGTATATACTTTCTCTTTATTATCTGTATGCAAAGAAGCTTCAGACTTCATTTCTAAATCTTTTATTCCATTAACAACCTTTTGTTCTATGTCTTTTATCTTTTCCAAATCTACACTTTTAACTATATTTTTAAAATAATTTACTAAATCCATTATAGAAACTTTTGCAAAAATAATAGCAGTTATCAGAAAAGAAGATAATACTATCATAACAGCACCTGTCTTTCCAAATAAAGAAACTAAAGAACCACCTATAATCTTACCTAATATTCCGCCTTTATTATAAAAATCTAAACTTCCCAAAAATATATTAAGAAGTATACTAAAAAGTATCATTAATATAGATGAAGATACTGCAGATATTAATATTCTGTCTGCGGAATTTTTTAATATAATATTGACTCCTGCATATATAAAAAATGCAGGTATAATATAAGAAGCAAAACCAAATGCTAAAAATGAATAGCTTGATATATAAGCTCCGAATATGCCTAATAAATTTCTTATTTCTTTATTTGAGCTTAAATCTTCCATATTCATACTTAAATATGAAAGCAGAAGTATTCCTGCAAATAAAAGACATAAAAAACCTATTATATCAAAAAAAAGATTTCTATTTTCATATTCTTCTTTAATAAAGTCATCAATAGAGTCATCAAAAGCTTCTGACTTTTTTTCTAATTCTCTTTGTTCTGCTCTTTTTTGTATATTTAATTTATTTTTAAATAGCTTCATCATATAAAACTCCAATACCTATATATAAAACTCCAATAACTATAACTGCATAAAATAAAAGAAAACTGCCATTCCAGCAATCATACAATAAAAGCCGAAATAGAAAAGTCTGCCTTTTTTCAAAAATGAAAGAAGTAATTTCAATGCTATAATCCCGAATATAAATGCTGAAACAAATCCAGCCAAAGAGTATGTAATATTAAAATCAGCAATATCTTTTATTGATAATAATAAAGCTCCGAATACTGCAGGCAATGATATCAAAAAAGAAAATTTTCCAGCTAAATCTCTATTTAATCCCAAAAATAAAGCAATGCTTATAGTTAATCCAGACCTTGATATTCCGGGAAATACAGCAATAGACTGTGCCAAGCCTATTGTAAATGCATTCCTATATGTCATAGAATATAAATCTTTCAAATCATCGCTGTAAGTATTTTTATCTAATTTTCTAGTAAGAAGAAGCACCGAACCTGTTATAATTAAGTTAAGCCCTATTCTTGATAAATCTATATTGCTTAAATATTTTTCTAATAATAATCCTGTTACAGCAATCGGTATAGAAGCAACTATCACCATTAAAGACATTCTGAAGCCTTCATTATTTTTACTTGCATTATTAATATCTTTCAATCCTGTGAAAAATCCTGCAATAGCATTTATTATATCTTTATGAAAGACTAAGCAAACGGCTAAAAAAGTTCCAAAATGCAGAGCAACTTCAAATGATAATATATTTTCTAAATGAAAATCTATAAAATATTCTATTATTCTTAAATGTCCTGAACTTGATACAGGAAGAAATTCTGTTATTGCCTGAATTAAGCCCAATATTACAGCTTTAATCATTAAACTACCCCATTGTTTACATAATATCGATATAATTTTCGGATAGTTTAAAAAAAATAATAGTAAAAAATTATGTAAACTGAATTATGATAATATAGGCTTTTATTAATAAATCATTCTAAAACAGTTTCAATAACAACATTATATTCATTAGAACTATAGCTTTCTTCCAATATATAAGCTTCATTTGTAAGGCTTACAGCTTTGTTAATATCTATATCATTGCTTCTTAATATTTTAAATAATGATTCGTATGCTCTTTTTAAAGCATTTTGAGTGAGCATTTGTCTTGTATAGGCATTTAATTTTGCAGTTTCTGATATTTCTATAGAAGCATTAGCTCTGAAAATTTTTTCATCTACACTGCCCTCTTTCTTTAATTTACTTAGTACTTCTAATGTTCTATCATAAAGGCTGTCATCTTTAATATTTATTTCAACATAATAATTATCATTTTTTTTATACTCTTTTATTTCAGCTATATCCTTATTATTAAAATCTATCAAATTATAATCTTTTAAAGATACAGCAACTATATTAAAATCATTTCTACTTATAATTGAAGCTGTTTCTTTGGCTATATTATAATATATGCTGTCAATAGCCTTTGATTTGCTAGCTTCAAAACTCAAATCCGTATAAACTTTTGAATATAAATATCCTTTTCTAATATTATTCTTTGAGCATGAAACTAGTAATAATAATAAAATAATGATTAAATACAGCTTGTTTTTTTTCATAATATATAATAAATTATCCTTTTATAATTTAATTATTTTAACTTTATCATATTTATAATTGTAAAACAAGTACATAAGGATTTAATATTGAATATAAAAATATTTGCATTATTACTTATTATAGTAATGCTTTTATCATGTCATAAAAAAGAGGATAATTTTCTTGAAGATACTGCATCTTTAGATAAAGCATATATGGATACACTGCTTATAATCAGAGATGTTAATGATACTAAGAGAAAAGAAGCAATAGAGAAATTTATAATTGTATGGAATGATTTTAAAAAAAAATATTATAATTCCAATAAAGAAGACCCACAATGGAAAACAGATTTTGATTCTCTTCAGGATATACTTATACGCTCTCATTATTATATATCAAGCAAAGAAGATGAAAGTGCAGGATATTCGATATTTAATGATATTAAGTATGTATTATCAGATTTAAGAAAAAGAAATAATGTTAATTGGTTTTTTGATAATTTAAACTCTATATACAAAGCAGCATACAGAGTAGGAGAACTTTCAAAAATATATGCAGGCAATAATACTATGCTTACTTCAGAAGAAGAAGAAAAATTGATTGCGGTATATTATCTGCTTGATGCTGCCGTAAAAACAACAGTATCAGAATTTGATAAAAGCAATATACATCTTCTTCATTTATCTCAGCAGCAATTAGGCACACTTAAGCATAATATAGAAACAATAGATGATTTAGTAAAATCTATAGGAAATGATTTATTTTCAAAAAAATACAGCAATATTTCTAATATATCAGAAAATATTTTAAATATATATTTTAACTCTCTGCAGATAATAAGAGGATAATTAAATAATAGTGAAAGGATTTTGCATTTTAAATAAACCTGCAGGCATAACCTCTTTTGATGCCGTAAAGAAAACCAAAAAAATATTAAAGCAGAAAGAAAATATAATAGAAAAAAAAGCAGGACATGCAGGCACATTGGATCCTTTTGCCGAAGGAGTATTGATATTAGCATTTGCAAGATATACAAAACTATTTTTTTTATTTGATGATTTAAATAAAGAATATATTGCTGAAGGAGTATTCGGAGAAAGCAGAGATACCGATGATATAGACGGAAATACAATAAAAAAATCAAATAATAATAATAAATTAAGTTTTAAAGAATTAGAAAATATAATAAAAACAAATTTCAAAGGAAATATAATACAAAAACCTCCTATATACAGTGCTAAAAAAATAAATGGAAAAAGAGCTTATGATTTGGCTAGAGATAATAAAAGTTTTGAATTAAAAGATATTAATGTTTATATAGAAAGCATTGAATTATTAGAATATAATTATCCCTATTTTAAAATAAGAACTTCGGTAAGCAAAGGCACATATATACGCTCAGTAATAAGAGATATAGGAGAGTTTACAGGAAATCTTGCATATACAAAAAAGCTGATAAGAACTGCAATAGGAAATTATAATATTAATTTATCATGCACTATTAATGATATAGATTCAAATAAAATACTTTCATTCTTTGATATGTTTAAAAATTTTGATAAAATAGAAATAGAAGATACTTCAGATATAAAGCAGATATTATGCGGCAATACAAAGATAATAGAAAATATAAAAATAAATAACAGATATGCAGCATTAACTGATAATAAAAATAATCTCATTGCCCTAATAGAAAAAAACATAAATGAAAAAAGTATAAATGAAAAAAATAATAAATATGCATTTATAGATATTTAATAAAAGATATTTAATAAAAGATATTTAATAAAAAAAAATTCTATTACATTAAAAAAATAATATTATTTCTATTAATAATAATTTATAAGTAAATTAACATAATACAAAATCAATATTTGATTTTTTTTGCAATAGATATATTATATTAATGCTGGAGAAGATTTCATATTTAACTTCGGCTCATTTATTATCAATATAAAAAGAAATAAATATATTATGGAGTTTAAAATGTGCAAATTAACTTTAACTGAAAGCGGAGAAAATAAAAAATTTAATTATGATGCAAGACTAGAAAGATTATTAAAATTAACAAATGAAAATCTTCTCATCACTAAAAATGAAAATATATTCTATCTTACAGGCTTCAAAGGCAGTGCAGGCTGGCTTCTTATAAGCGAGGGTAAAAAATATTTATTTGTAGATTCAAGATACTGCGAACATGCTTCTAAAGTTACACATAAAACTACTGTTATACTTGTAGCAGGCACATATTATGATGCTTTGGCTGAATTTTGTAATGAAAAAAATATAAAAGAGTTATATACTGCTAAAAACGGACTTTATCTTTCTGATTATGAAAATATAGTTTCTTCAATGGTTAATAAATCTATAAAAATAGGAATAAGCAAAGCTAATGTTGATAGCATAAGAAATGTCAAAGAAAAAGAAGAGATAAAAATAATTAAAGATAATTTAAATAGAGCAGAAAAAGCGATGACTAAAATGCTTGCCTTTGTAAAAGAAGGAATAACAGAACAGGAATTAGCGGCAGAACTAGAATATCAAATGCGTAAAGAGGGAGGAGATAAAACAGCTTTTGATACAATTCTGCTTTTCGGCGATAGAACATCTCTTCCTCATGGCGTGCCTTCGGATAGAAAATTGAAATTAGGCGATAATATACTTATGGACTTCGGATTATCAAAAGACGGTTATAAAAGCGATATAACAAGAACTTTTTTCTTCGGTAAAGGAAGCAGTTTTGAAGATATGAGTAAAATATATAATATAGTTAGGGAAGCACATCAGAAAGGCATAGAAGCAATTCATTCAAAAGTATTAGGAAAAGAAGTTGATAATGCGGCTAGAGAAATAATAAAGAATAATGGATACGGACAGTACTTCGGTCATGGATTAGGACATAGTGTAGGACTTGAAATACATGAAGACCCTAGACTTTCTCCTCTTGCTGAACATACTCTTGAAGGCGGATGCATAGTCACAGTTGAGCCAGGAATATATGTACCCAATTTAGGAGGAGTTAGAATAGAAAATATGGTTATAGTAACAAAAGACGGAGGAGTTTCTATGAATGATACGCCTACCGATTTAATAGTATTATAATGTCATAAAAATAGAAATATTATATTGAAAGTGTATAAAGCCTGATATTTACACTTCGCATCATAATATATAAATACTTGTATGTATTATAGTATTTTTTATCAAAACTAATTATTTTTAAAGAAAATTATTTTTTATCATATTAAATAAAAATATAGTTGACTATTTTTTTAATTTATGTATAATATTTCAATGAATTATATTAATAATCAGCAATCAGCAATCAGCAATCAGCAATCAGCAATCAGCAATCAGCAATCAGGCAGACTTATCTAACAAGCAAATCTAAATATACAAAAAAAATTTATCAACTCAAATACATCCTTTGTATTTTACAAAATAATATATCTAATTCATTTTAAGGGTTTTATATGAAAGAGCATATTTTAGATTTATTTTTGAGAAAATATAGAATTAATATGGTAAAGCCTACAATAAAAAAATATAATAACTGCAGATTACTTGATATCGGCTGCGGTTGGGAAGCCAGACTTCTAAAATCTATTGAAGACTATATAGAATATGGTGTTGGAATAGATTTTAAACCGCCTGAGTTAAA
>NZ_CAJTQJ010000006.1:81524-102559 GCF_910578695.1 uncultured Brachyspira sp. | reverse complement strand
GGCAACTGACATAAGGAAGTTGTCAGCTATTATTAAGCGAGTTTATCGCTAGCAACAATAAAAATAATTTTTATTAGCAATAATATAAAGTTTATCGCTTAAAAAATTACTTTATTTTTAATTGTATCGTATTCTTATGATAGTTCTTTATCTTCAAAATATTCTATTAATTTCAATGTTTTTATTTAAATTTTAACAAATTTTAGTTATCTAGGACAGACTAAAAAATACATTTACAATAATATAATAATAAATAAATTTGATAATGATAAATATTTCTTTGACTTTTTTTTGCAATTTAATTATACTTTAATTATATAACTTTTTTATTCGGAGTATTTAATATGGCTGTTTTAGTATGCGGAGGAGCAGGATATATAGGCTCTCATGTAGTTAATGAACTTTTGAAGCAGAATATAGAAACTGCAGTAATAGATTCATTAGAATACGGACATAAAGATGCTATTAAAGACTGCAGTAATTTTTATCATGGCAATATAGGAGACAGCGAATTACTTGATAAAATATTCAAAAATCATAATATAGATTCTGTTATGCATTTATGTGCTTATATAGAGGTTGGTGAAAGCGTACAAAACCCTGCTAAATATTATCATAATAATGTATCAAATTCTATAAATCTTCTTAATGCAATGCTTAAAGCTAAAGTAAAGAATTTTATATTTTCTTCTACAGCAGCAGTTTACGGCGAACCTGAATCCATACCATTAAAAGAAGACTGCAGAAAAGAACCTTCTAATCCTTATGGAGACAGTAAATTGGCATTGGAAAAAATACTTTCTTGGTACAGCAAGGCTTATGATTTTAACTATACAGCTTTAAGATATTTTAATGCATCAGGTGCTCATCCTGACGGACATATTGGAGAAGATCATAATCCTGAATCTCATTTAATACCATTAATACTTCAAGTACCTCTTGGAAAAAGAGATAAAATAAAAATATTCGGAGATGACTACCCTACTCCAGACGGTACCTGTCTTAGAGATTATATACATGTATGCGATTTGGCTTTAGCACATATTACGGCTATGAACTATTTAAAAAACGGAGGAAAAAGCATAGCATGTAATTTAGGAAACGGAAACGGATTTAGCGTAAAAGAGGTTATTGAAGTAGCAAGAAAGATAACAGGGCATTCTATACCTGCTGAAATTTGCCCTAGAAGAGCAGGAGATTCATCAGAACTTATAGCAAGCAGTGAAAGGGCAAAAGAAGTTTTGGGCTGGACTCCTACTATAAACTCATTAGAAGATATAGTTCAGACTGCTTGGAATTGGCATAAAAATCATCCTAATGGATATAATGACAGATAATTTTGTAATATATTTATAATAATTACAAAAAATATATAATAATAAAGGAGACTATTAAGAGCCTCCTTTTATTATTTATATTATCTATTTCTATAATAGGATTTATTATATCCGCCTCTGTCATTATATCTTTTATTATATCCGCCTTTTCTTTTTGAATATACTTTTACGCTTCTATAAGGCGGCTCTCCGTCGCTTTTAGTTTCAACATCCTGATCATTTTGTAATTCCAGATGTATAATTCTTCTTTCATAAGGAGACATAGGATCTAATGCTACAACTCTTCTAGTTTTTTTAGCCTGCTGAGCAGCCTGACGGGCTATATGCTTTAATGTTTCTTCCCGTCTTTCTCTATAGCCATCAACATCTAATATTATATGTCTTTCTGTATCATCATTAAATTTCTTAGAAGCTATTAATGATATTATAAACTGCAATGCCTCTAATGTTGCTCCTTTTTTACCTATTAAGACCCCTGAATCATCTGTTGAAATATTAATATAAATTCTTTTTTCGCTTTCTTCTTTAGCACTAACTTCAGCTTCAACACCCATATATTTTAGTATATTAGATACTATAGATTGAAACTCACCTAAATTAGTGGAAATTTCTTCATAATAAACTCTTATGATAGTAGGAGATTCTTCTCCAAATCCTAATAATGTACGCTTTCCTTTATCTATTACCTCAATTCTAACCTGATCTTCTGTTAGATTAAGTTCCTCAAGTGCCTTATTAACGGCTTCTTTCTCTGATTTACCACTAAACTCTTTTACTAACATAATGTAGTATCCTCCTTTCTATATGATAAAGTAATATTTTATTACTTTTAATTTGCTAATATTATTTCTTTTTTCTTTTTTTCTTTTTTTCTTTTTGTTTTATTTCCTCCTCAGCTATTTCATTAGATACAGATTTATCTATTTTTGAAGTTACAAATTGCTGAATAACTCCGAATATATTTTGAGCTGTCCAATATAATGCAAGTCCGCTTGCAAAGTTATAAAACATAAAAAGCATCATAAGCGGAAAAATAGTAGTCATCATCTTCATCTGATTTGCTGCTGCACCGCTTCCTGCTGCTGAACCTGAAGGCTGAAGCTTCATACTCAAATAACTTGTTAATGCCATAACTATAGGAAATAAATTAAAGTTAAATCCTCCCAATATAGGTATTCCTGCAGGAAATACGAACAGCTTATCAGGTGAAGAAAGATCGCTTATCCATAAAAACGGAGTATTTCTTAATTCTACCATTGACTGCATAAGATAGAAAAATGCTATCAATAATGGAAATGGAAGAAGCATAGGAAGACATCCGCCTAAAGGATTGATTTTTTCTTTTTTATAAATAGCCATTATCTCGGCATTTAATTTTTCGGGATTATCTTTATACTGCTCTCTTATACGCTCTATTTTAGGATTAACTAACTGCATCTTTTTCATAGATTTATATGATGCATGATTTAGAGGAAAAGTTACAACTTTGAATAAAAATGTAAACAGCAGTATAGCCCAAGCATAATTTTTAGTAATATTATATAAAGCATTAAGTATAACATCCAATATATAAGTTAAAGGTCTTAAATTAAGTCCTAAAAAAGATTCCTGAAATATAGATTCATAAGATTCTTCAAGATAATATTTAGAGAAAATACCTCTTGCTTTAGGACCTATAAATACTGAATAATCATCAGTAATTGAAGAACCGCTTTTAATGGTATGCTTAGATACTAAATTTGCTAAATGAAAGTCATTTCTATATTCATTAGATGAAGGCTTGGAAAAAGTCATAGTTTCAAAAATAGTATTATTAGATTGGGCAGGAGAAGATATAATAGCAAAATACCTATTATTCAAAGCAACCCATTTATCAGGACCTTCATATATATTATATCTCATCTGATTAGTTTTAATTCCTTTTGAAGAAGAACCGAATAATCTTGAAAAAATATTATCTTTTGCTATATCTCCTGTTAATAGTATTTTAGATTTGCCGTTTCCTTTTATAAGATACTGAGCTTTCGTAGCATCTTCTCTTACGGAATTTTTATCAGTTCTATAAGGACCTATTCCTGTAGCTAAAAAATATGAATAAAATAATGACACATCTTTTTCGCTTATATTTTCTATTGTAACAGAATTTTTTAACTGATAAGGATCTTCTCCGAAAGTAAAAGTTTTTGTTATTTTCACTTCTGAATTATCAATAATAGCATTTGCAGTGTATGTAACTTTATCTGCACTCTCTTCTGCTAACTGATAATTTAAATTTTCAGGTATAGCAATAGAGTTTGAAAGATTTTGAAAAGTTAAAGTAAAAGGATATATCCCCTCATAAACCTGTTCTACCATATCAATAATTTCGCCGGCAGAACCCTTTTCTAAATCCTGAGGATAATAATTTTTTAATTTGTATGAATATAGAGAACCGTTTTTAAAAGATGATATAACATATTCATTTTCAATTACTTTTTCATTATCATTAATTATGATATTAGTATTTTCTACACTTTCTATTTTTTGCATTTGATCAGTATTAAGCATTCGATTTTCAGCTGCTGTATTATTGCTGACAGAAGCTGAATTTGTATTTATATCGGAATTATAAACAGGTTTTACCGTTTTAGACTGATAGAACATATACAGGAACATTATTATAGCTGAAAGTCCGACAGCTATAACCATTCTTTTATTATTGCTCATAAACTATTAAAGCTCCTTAAATCAATTATTAACAAATGAGAATTTTATTTAAGCAGTTAATAAAGAATATAGTCTAACATATAAAAAATATTATGGTACAGGATCATATATTTTTTTTGCCAGAGGATTGCATCTAAGTACTCTGTAAATTGCAAGAAAACTTCCCTTTATTACTCCATATTTAATAACAGCCTGTTTAGCATATTCAGAGCATGAGGGTATATATCTGCAGGAAGGTTTTAAATAAGGTGAAACAGCCTTCTGATACAGAAAAATAAAAAATAGAAGAATTTTTTTCATATATAGTTAACCTTCTGAAACAATTTTAATAAGTCTCTTTTACAATCATTAAATGAAGGGAACTTATAACTATCAAATTTATTAACTATAATAAAATAATCATACCCGGCAGGAATTTTATCTTTTTGCGTTCTATATATTTCTTTTACTATTCTTTTGGCTTTATTTCTTCCTACAGCATTAGTTTTATTTTTTTTAATAGCTACAGCAAATCTGGAATATAAGCGGTTATTTTTCAATATTAGTATTGTATATTTAGAATTAAAAACTCTTTTAACATTGCTACGGTTATCGAAAAATGCTGATATATCATTTCTTTGTTTCAGCCGCTCTTTAATATGTAATTTTAATGAAAGCTCCCTGCAATGGTTTTCCATAAGTACTGCTTAAATAATTAATTAATAAGTTTACTCATCTGCAGCAGTCAAGCGATGTCTGCCTTTTCTTCTTCTGCGTTTTAAAACATCTCTTCCATGTTTAGTTGCCATACGTTTAAAAAATCCGAATTTTCTAGCACGACGCAGCTTACTTGGCTGATAAGTTCGTTTCATGTATGTCTCCTTATAAAGATTATATTTCTTTATTAAATATTTTTTATAAAAACAAAATTACATAAATATATTAAAATATAGTACTATATAAAATTATTTTTGTCAAGTGTATAAAAAGGCGTAAAAATACTGTCTATATATATTGTATTTTATTTAATTTTTTAATTATTTATAAATTTGATATTATATTATTTAATGATATAATACTAGAATGAAAGAGTATTTACTTGATAATAAATTAGGAGATATCAATCCGTTAATAGAAAATGTATCTGATGAAGTAAAGCAGTATATACCTAATAATGAAATAGATTTATTTTCAGCAGCATTATACGAAGTAATTATGAATGCAATAGAGCATGGGAATCTTAATATACTCTATGAAACAAAAAAAGAATGGCTTAAGAAAAATATTTATCATAAAAAACTTAAAGAACTTTTAGAAACCGAAAAGGCTAAAAATACTAATGTTAAAATAAAATTAAAATTACCTGAAAAAGAAGAAGATAAAATTATTATTACAGTTAAGGATCAAGGACTTGGATTTAAACCTAAACAGGAAGCAAAAAAAATAAATAATGATGGTTTTGCCCGTGAAAGCGGAAGAGGAATTATTATGATTAAATCATATTTTGATGAGGTTAAATTTAATAAAAAAGGCAATACCATAACTTTAATAAAATCAATCAAAAAAGAGCAGTAAAAAATAATTTTTAAATGGATTTCCGAATTATGCCCAATAAAAAAATAGAAAAACAAAATAAAAAAGTAAAAAATACAAAATATTTCCGCAAATCTCCTGCCGTACAATTAGATACAGGATTTGTAAGCCTAGAGAGGTTTATGGCTATAAATGAATATGATGACGGAACTTTTTCAAAAGAATATAACTGCGATATAATAAACAGAAAAGGAAGAGATGCTGTTATTATAGTACCTTATGCATATATAGATAATCAAATATATGTTCTTATGATAAGTACATTCAGACCTGTTGTATATTATAGAGAAAAAGTTATGACTGGAAAAAGCTATGAGGATATTGATGAAAATATTACATCTTTTTTAGAGTTTCCTGCAGGAATGCTTGAGGAAGATGAAATAAATGAAAAAAATCCTAATCAGGGAATAAAAAAATGTGCTAAGAGAGAGCTTGAGGAAGAAACAGGATATAGTGCAGATTTAAAAAATATAAATATATTAGGGCATAGATATTATAGTTCTTCAGGAATCATAACAGAGAGAATAAATATTGCAGCTTCTGATATAACAGGGTTAATTCCGAAAAAAGAAATAAAAACTGACGGTTCTGTTATGGAGGAAACTATAGAATCTTTTTTTGTACCTTTTGAAAAGGCTATGAGATGGTGCAAAGACGGTGTTATAAAAAATGCTGGTACGGAGATAGGACTTTATAGGCTTTATTTTTCTATACTATATGAACATCAGAAAAATCATAATCTGATACTTCAAAAAAGGCTTCATACTCTTTTTAATGAAATAAATTCTCTTAAAAAAAGTGCTGAGCATTATAATAAATTAATAAGAGAGTTTAAAGCTACAGTTTCGCATGAATTGAGGCATCCTTTTACAGAGATTATGGGATATATTAATTTGCTTAAAAAGAATAATATGCCTGAAGAAAAAAGAGAAGGATGCTTTAATATAATTTCAAGAAGCATTAAAAAGCTTTATGATACTAATAATAATCTTATACAGATAGCTTTGAAAGATGATGAAAGTTCAAAATATGTATCCGAATTTAATACAGAAGAAGAACTTAATATCATTATAGACGGCTATAAATTCATTTACCCGAAAGATATAAGTATAGAAATGAATATAGAAAAAAACTGCATTATATTAATAGGCTATCATCAAAGATTTAAGCTTATTATGGAAGGCATAATATCCAATGCATTTAAATTTACAAAGTCTGGAATTATATCAATAAATATAAGAACTTTAGATACTATAGAAAAAAAAGAGCTGGATTTTTCCCCTGATTTATTTAATTATCATACTATGAAAAATATAATACCTAATGAAATAGAGATAATAGTAAAAGATACAGGCAAAGGCATAAAACAAAGTAAGCTTAAAAAAATATTCATACCATTTTATCAGACGGATTCAAGATTTGAAAGGGAGTATGGAGGAATGGGCATCGGCTTATCTGTTGTAAAAGATTTGCTTGATACTATGCAGGGCACTATTAATATAGACAGTTCTGAAGGGGCTGGAACTATAGTAAAATTGAGAATGCCTTTCGGAATACCTGCTAAATAATATAATTTAATTACTAGTATATATATTTTTTTTGCATATATAATAATTTTATATACATAATAATAATTTAAATATCAATATTTAAATTGTTAAAAAATATTACCTAATACTATATTTTCTATTTATCATAGCTTTTATAATTTTTGTAACTATATTTATGTATTAAAAAGTTATTTATATATTTTATTATATTATTTCTTTTTTTTACTATTTTGTAATATGCTTTTTTATATTTGTTTTAATAGTATAATTGTCATCTTTTCTAGTGTAAATATAAATAAGCATAACAATACCTATAATAATCATAGCAATAGAATAAATAGCACCTGCTGTAATAGGTCCTAAAGTCCATTCTGTAACATCTCTTATAAACTGCTCTATTAAAGTTCTAAAAAGCCCGTAAAGTAAAATCCATACCCAAAGTCTTGTACCTTGTCTTATTTTTTTATTTTTCTCGCTTAAATATCCTATTAGGAAAGATACCAAAGCAAGAACTAAACCTTCAAATAAAGCCTCATACAGCTGCGAAGGATGTCTTGGTTCAGTATAAGGTCTTATAGCAGGGAACATAGAAGCCCATCTTTCATAACCGCCTACAGCATCATATAAAGGAAACTTCATTGCTAAAAAAGAATCTGTAACCCTTCCGTAAAGCTCGGCATTCATAAAATTTCCAATCCTTCCGAAAAATAAGCATAAACTGCATGGCAAAGTTGCGTTATCTGTGATTGTATAAAAGTTGTATTTATACTTCTTACTGAATATAAATAATGATATAAACATTCCTATAAATCCGCCGTGAAATGACATTCCTGCAAAACCTGTAAAACTAAATCCGTTATCAATATTAATACCCAATATTTCCCAAGGAGTTAAAAAACTTTTTGGAGAATAAAAAAGAAAATATCCTATTCTAGCACCTATTATAGCACCTACCGCTGCATAAAATACCATATCATATATGCCGCCGTTTTTTTCATCAAGATTGAATTTTATCCAGCCTCTTTTTTTCATAAAGTAAAGTATAATGCATGAAGATATAATACCTACTATATACATAAGTCCATACCATCTTACAGCACCTAGTATCGGTATATTATGCGGAAATACAAAGGGAGTAAAAAATTCAGGATAAGTCATATATTTTCCTTAAAAAAATTTTAATTCATTAATTATTTATATTTTTTAATATAAGATAATACATTGAAATTATTAATCTATCAAGTGTAATTATTTATTATAAAATTTACTATATTAAAAATTAAATACTGATGAATAATAAAAACCTAGTTTTTTAAATATTTATTTTTTATTAAAAAATATAAAAAACTCATAAAAATATATTTTCTGCATTCTTGAATAATAAGCAGTTTTATTATATAATAATTGCTTGTAATATTAAAAAAATTATATATTATGTAAAGTTATTAAAAGCGTATCTAAGTTTATCAAGGATACTTGCAGTATGCAGCTAGAAAAAAATATAAAACAAATTTATTGCTGCATATATAAAAAATAAAATATATTTGATGATTAAAAACTAGAGGTAAATAATTAATGGCAAAACTTTCGCATCTGGAAAAAGAGTATATCAAGGCTAATTATAAAAATAAAAGCATTGATGAGCTTACAAAAAAGCTAGAAAAAGACAGAGAGTTAATAGAAGAATATGTTAATGATCTGCAGAATAATCAAAAAAATAAATCAAAAAATAATAAAAAAGAAAAATCTAATAATAAAGAAAAAGACATAAATATATTCTCAAAACTATTATCAAAAAAAGATAATCAAGAACCTATTTTTAAGAGATATCAAATAAAACCCTATCATCTTTCAAAAATAGATTCTGTATTTGCAGCAGCAGCTTTTCTTTTTACTTTTCTGCTTTATTTATTTACTCTCACGCCTTCGCTTTCTGCAGGCGATAATGGAGAGCTTACAACTGCAGCTTACTTTTTAGGAGTAGGACATGCACCCGGATATCCTTTTTATACCTTAATGTCCAAATTATTTACTTATATACCTATAGGAAATATTGCTTGGAGAACAAATTTATTTTCAGGTACATGTGCTGCAATTGCTATGATTTTTTTCTATCTTATTATGGTAAAAGTACTAGGGCAAAATAGAATTGAAAGAGGATTTTCTCCTATAGTACAGATACCTGCACTTTTTGCGAGCATTGCATTTGCTATATCAGATAATATGTGGGCACAGGCTACTATGGCAGAAGTTTACAGCTTAAATATACTTCAAATAGCTTCTATGCTTTTAATACTTGTTTATTGGTTTGAAAGTGTATGGAAGCATTCCGATGATGAAGTGCCTTATTACGGAAATAAATATTTAATGACTTTCGGATTTCTTTACGGAGTTGCACTTGCTAATCATCATGTAACTTTGCCTTTTGCATTTGCACCTCTTTTGTTTATAGCTGTTGTATTATTTTTGGTGCATAAAGACAGATATATCAATCATATAGAAACTTCTTTTATATCAATATTTGTATTTTTAGTTTTATTATTTATAGGGGGATTCGGATATTACAGATTTATTATGAATTATGAAGCTTATTTATATTTTCCTCCTGGAGTTGCTTCTAATGACTCAATATTATCTATAATATTCAAGCCTTTCGCTGATATGAATATATTAAGCGATATATTTACTGCACTTGCTAACGGTTCTTATTTAAGACCTGATATGATACAAAACCTTAAAGCTCCTTTCTACCCTACTCTATATAAAGGAATGTTTTTAGTATTCTGGCCCCTATTATTAGTATTAGTTTGGTGTTTTGTTTACAGATATTTCTTATGCAAAATAGATAAATTTAATAATGATAATGACTTTATAACAGGAATATCAATATCATACTATAAAATGCTTTTAATGCTTGCTGTAGGAGTTATGATATATGCTTATATGCCTATAAGAGCAAGAGCATTGCCTCCTCTAAACTGGGGACAATTAAATGAACCTTCAGGCTGGGAGAATTTAAGCTATTTATTTAGTATGATACATAGAAAGCAGTACGGAGCTTCAGGCAATGATATAGCTGCAGCATTCATACTTCATTCTGAACAAATATCTGCTTTGATAAATATATTCAAAACTCAATTAACAGTATTAGGACTATTATTCTTAATACCTGGATTATTTCAAATATTTAAGAAAAATAAATTTATCGGCATATTCTCAGTATTCGGACTTTTAAGTTTTGCAGTCTCGCTTATGGTATATACCAACCCTCCTCCAAGCGTAAGAACTTTATCATTTGTTGAAGTATTTTTTCTGCCTGCAACTTTATATATGCTTGTAATAATAGGCTTCGGCATACAATGGTATATGGAATATTTTAATACCAATAATATAAAAAATATATTAAAGCCTGCATCAGAAGAAACTGCTGATACTTCATTAAAGCCTTATCATATTATATCGCTTATAACAATACTTGCTATAATGATTCCTATATTCATTATGAATTTAAGCCGCAATAATAATTCAAAAGATTTCAGCAATCATGATTATTCATATAATATGATGAACTCTCTTCCAGACAATGCTATATTTGCCACAGAGGGAGGAGATAATCAAGTATTCGGACTCGTATATTATACTATGGTTGAAAGAAGAAGACCTGACTTAAAAATATATGATCAAAAAGGAAATGTATTTGAAAGAATATACGGAAATCTTATGAAAACTGACGGCAGATGGCTCGGAGATATAAGCGATGCTGTAGATAAAGATTTTATAGATTCAGGCAGACCTTATTATATGGCTTGGAGAAGAGAGGGGCTTTACAGACTTGGAGATTATTATTTCAAGGCTTACGGATTAGTATTTAAAGTGCAGCCTATAAAATATGCTTTAGTTGATGAATTAGAATTTTTTAAAGTTCTTACTGTTAATGATTATAAAACAATAGCAAAAGAACATTTAAAAAGAGATTATGAAGATGAAAAAATTGCTGCTGATTTAAATGCATTATTAGATGAAGGATTAGTTTCAGCTGATAGAAAAAACAGATATAATGGAAATGAAGAGATAACTTTTATAAAAATGTATGAGCTTCCTTTTCCAGAGTTAAAAACCGAAGAGGATTATTGGAACAGCTATACTATGCAGGGAACTGCTGAAGAAATTTCTCATTATGATTTTCTTACAAGAGAAATATTTGTAAGTTCTTATTCTCTTGCAAAAATAGATATGTACAATAGAAGAATAAAAACTTATCAGAAATTACTCGGCTTTATGGGCGATAGAGATATTGCTGAAAACGGCATTACTAAAACCGAAGCAAATCAAAAGATAGCAGAATTTCAGGATTTGAAAAAGCGTGAAGAAGATAAAATGCTTATAATAGGATTTGATATGTCTAATGTATATTTTGCTGTAGGAAATCAGGCTATGATAGACGGAAATTATGAAAGAGCTGCTTTAATGTTTGAGGAGCTTATAAAATTAGAAAAGCTTGTTTATCCTGCATACTTTAGTTTAACAGCTTCTTATGAATACTTAGCACGTTCTAAAGATACGCCTTATGATAAGGAGACATATTATTTAAATAAAGCTAAAGATGTTCTTTCAAGAGCTGAAAAAACTTTTCATAGGGGTAAGGATATTGGAGATGCTGCCAGAGAACAGAATCAAACTTATCAGCAAATAAAACAATTTACAGCTAGAATAGATGCACAATTAAGAACAACAAGACAGCAGGCGGATAATTTCAAATCTCAGACTATGAAAGAGGATACTTTTGAAAGCTATTCTTCTTATGCTAATTATATATATCAAAATAGGCAGGATATAGAAGAAACATTATGGGCTAAACTAGAGGCTAAAAAAAGAGCCCGAAATAAAGAACATATAGTAGGAGTCAATAAAGATATATCTATACTTTATGCTAATTTGGGAGATATATCAAGTTCTATCGGTATACTAAATGATACTTTGAAAATACCTGATTTAACTAGAGATGAAATAAGAGGATTGGAATTTGATTTGGCTAATATTTATCTTAATAATAAAATGTATGATGAATCTGTAAATATATATTCAAAGTATACTAATAATCTTACCCAAGACGGTGCTTTTGCCTTGTATGCTATAGGACATATATACATAGAACAAAATAAAATTATAGAAGCATTAAATATTTATAATGATTTCAAAAGAATAATGTCGCCTTTGGCTGCTAATAATGATGTTATAGCGAATTTAGATAGAGATGTAGAAAGCAGAAGGCTTCAGATAATGCAGTATTTAGGAACTGTAAAATATTAAAAAATTTATAAGAACTGCCTATTATAGGCGGTTCTTATAATTTTAACAAATCAATAATTAAAAAAATTACTGCATATATGCTTTTCAGATATAAAGCTTAATGATTTTAAATATAATTTAATAATACTTTATTAAGCAAATAATATATTAGTTTATAATGAGTACGAATTCCCGTTTTTTATTATCCTGATATTTAGAGCATATATTTGATATTTTACCTATAACTATTTCTTCATTTTCTGTAGTTAAATCCAAACATAATGCTATTTCTCTATCTTTAGAATATATTTTTTTTACTGCATTCAAAACTTTAGAAAGTCTGTAAGGAGTATCCAATATTATAACAGGGACATTTAATTTTTTAAGATATAATAATTTTCTCTCTCTTTCTTTATTATCTCTAGGCAAAAGTCCTGCATAGTAAAATTCTTTAAAATTAAAAGGAAGGCACATAATAGCTGCTGTAATACTGCTTACTCCAGCTATAGGCTTAACTTTTATATTATGAAAATAGCAGTATTCAAGCAATAATCTTCCAGGATCTTCCAAAACGGGAGTTCCGCAGTCGCTTATAAGTACAGCTGTTTTATAATTTATTATTTTAGTAATTATTTCATCTATATCTTTATACTTTTTTGTATGTTCGCTAAACTCAATTAAACTCTCTTTCTCTTTTTTTATACCAAGTGATTTAAAAAGTATATGAGCTTCTTTAAAACTTTCAGCTAATATAATATCGCTTTCTGTCAAAACTTCTTTTAATCTTTCTGTATTATCTTTATAATTTCCTATATCTCTTGCTGCAACATAAACTGTAAGCATAATATTTTTTCCTATCGCTTAAATAAAATATTTGTATTATAATTCCAATTTGTACTTGCTATATTATTGCTTATAAATATATTAGTATGGAATGTATTGGTAAAAAATTTATTAAGCTGAGATCTCTCTTCCCTTTCATTAATTTTTCTTACTTTTGAATTCAAAGCCCTTATTATAGCATAGCTTTCATTATCAATATTACCGTCTATTTTTTCAGGTCTGAAATGGCATTGAAAAGCATATAAAACTTTTCTAGAATCTAAATCCCATATATTATTTGTAGGCATACTTGTATAGCCGTACTTTATAAACTCTTCTTTTATTTTTCTTACTGAAGTTCTTCTATATTTATCATCATTTAAAAAATTGCTGTAATCATAATCATCATACCAAATTCCTAAATTATATTCATCGTGAAGCATTTTCCAAGGAAATTTAGGACCTGGGTCTTTTTTTCTGTAAGGAGCTATATCAGAATGCCCCAATATATTATAAGGCTTTATATCATATTTATCTATCAATTCTTTAAGCAAATACACTACTTTATCTATTTGACTGTCATCAAACTCTAAATATTCATCATAAGGAGTAAAAAATAAATTTTCTCTCTCTATTTTGCTCATTCTTCTTAATCTCTCATAAGTATTCGTAACTTTTTCCAAAAAACCCAAATTTACTATTTCTATTCCTATAGAAGAATCATTCATACTGTATCTGTTATCAAACATAGTAATGCCCGCATGCCAAGCTCTGTCATTATCATCTACAAGTTTATATATAGGCTCATCTTCCCTTGTAGTTATAAGATAATGTGCCGATACTCCAGGGTCTGTTAATACTTTCAAAGATAAATCATCATTTAAAGCTGTATAATGAAGTATAATATATTTTATTCTTAAATTATATGCAGGAGATTTGAAAACGCTTGAAACTTTAGGTGCTATTTTTCTAGTTCTTATAGGCGTCATATCATTATCATTGCATGATATAAATATTAATAATGCTATCAGTAAAAAAATTGACCTAAAAAGTTTAAACATATACAGGAACTCCGTTAAATCTATACCTTATAAAGCCTTTGTAAAACTCTCTCACCTCTACATAAGCAAAATAATATGCCTGAGCCGTATTTATTCTAGCATGCTTATGAAATAAATTATTATAAAAACTGCTGACAAAATCCATATACATTCCGTCGCCCAAAGAGCCTACAGCTGATATTACTGTGGCAACTCCTGAAGAAAGAAGAGATTTTGTAAGTTTATTATCAGCCTCCTCCATATTACAGGCATTAATAAAAATTACTTTAGGAGGTTTTTCCAAAGCAGATACAGAGTTTAATATATAATCTTCGCTTAATTTTATGCCTGAACTATATCCATGAGTTATTATATGTATTATATCATAGCTTTCTAATATCTTTATAAACTCAAAATAATTATGCTCTTTTCTATATAAATCTATTTCTGCATTTTTTATATTATTCTGTAATGATAAAATATTATCTATCTCATTTTTATCATAAACTATATCATCATTAGGTATAGAAACAACAGCCATTTTTATTTTGGCATTATTTATTCTTTTATTATGATAAAGCATATTAGAAGCATTAGCATAAGAAAAAATAATATTTTCTGATATAAACTTTCCCTCATAAGCTAGTATATCCCAAGGAATATTATAAGTTTCTTCATCAAGATGCAGATAAACTATCCTAAATCCGTCAAGAAGATGCTCTCTAAAGTCCTTCTCTGGTATAAGCATATTCATTAAATAACTTCCAAGCTCTATATATCTATCTATATTATTATTCTCGCTATTAGAATATTTAAGCAGACGAATATACTCTTTATATATGCTTTCATAAGCCTTATTATCAAAATGCTTTTCATATTCCGCCACATAAAGCGAAGGATATGTTTCTACAGCTTGGTATTTAAAAGTATTTTTATCTATATCTATAGAGCAGGAAAGAAATGTCTGAGATATATTATCATTCAAAACTATTAATCTGTCTTTTAATTTTGAAAATGTTTTATTATCTATTTCATATATTGAGAAATCTGAATATTTATCTTCCAGCCTATAATATATGCCTCTTCTTCTTTTATAATTATCATTTATAGATATATTCGTATAATTTTCATCTGCTTGTTTTTTATTATTAAAATCTATTTCATAATATCCGTATAATTTATTTTTATCATCATCATACAAAAATATATTTATTATGCTATTATCTTTTTTTATTTTCTTTGCAATCTTTTTTACAGAAGAATTTTTTAATGTAATAAATTCTTTATTATGAGATAAAAAATAATCTCTGTTCTGCGTTATAATATATAATTTATCTTCATCCATTAAAACAGTATTTAAATGTTTTTATATTATTGTATAGCAATTTTTAATATAATCAAATAAAAAAATTATAATCAGCTTTATAATTATTCCATATAACAATAATTAAATTTATGTCTTCCCAAAGGATTCAATACTGCCCCTTTAAGTTTAGGGTTTTTCATAAAAGAATCTGCCCTATAATATAAAGGAATTATAGGCATTTCTTCCATAAGTATATTTTCTGCTTCTGCCATAGCCTGCATTCTTATTTTATTATCTGCAGACTGCTTAGCAATTAATAAATTATTATCATATTCTCTATTAGCAAATCCTGTATGATTAATTCCGCCGTAGCTTATCATAACATCAAGCATAGTCATAGGATCATTATAATCACCTGTCCAGCCCATTCTAGCCATTTGATAATCTTTTTCTATTAATGACTGCAAAGTAATTGGAAACTCTTCCTGCACTAAAGAAACATTAACATTCAAATTTTCTTTCCACATCTGCTGCAAAGCCTCTCCAACCAATACATAAATACCCGGAGAAACTTTAAGCTCTATTACAGGATAATTCTCGCCATCAGGATAACCAGCCTCAGCCATTAACTCCTTCGCCTTTTTTACATTATTTTCATAATCATTAACATCTATATATTCTTTATTTTCTTTTCTAAATGTGCTGTTTAATCCTCTTACTTCAGTAGGTACAAAAGCTCCTGCAGGAACCTGTCCGCCTTTGGTAACATTTTTTACTAAATAATTTCTATCTACAGCAAGTGCTAATGCCTGTCTTACTCTCTTATCAGCAAATGCTTTATTAGTAATATTTAATTCTATATAAAATGTACCTATAGCATTATTAGCTATTATATAACCTTCATTTCTCAATTTTTCTATTTCAGCAGAAGGGGGCTCTAATGCAGAGAAGTATATATTTCCTCCTCTAATGCCCGCAATGGCTGTATTCGGATCGCTCATAAGCAAAAAAGTTATTTCCTGTGCTTTCTGCTCATTTTTGTCATAATAATTAGTATTAATATTAAATACTATCTTTTCATCTATTACCCTCTCATTCATCTTATAAATACCATTACCAATATAAGTATCAGGAGATAAAGCCCATTTGTCGCCGTACTCTTCTATAATATCTTTTCTTATAGGCATAAATACTGTAGTAGAAGCTATGAATTCAAGAAAATAAGAAGCAGGATTTGCAAGATGAACTTCAAAAGTATAATCATCTAAAGCCTTCGCAGCTAAATTATCATAATTCATACTGCCTGAATTAATTTCTTTAGCATTCTTTACTATTTCCATCATATATGAATATTCAGCCGCAGTATTAGGATCAACTGCCCTTTTCCAAGAATACTCAAAATCATAAGCAGTTAAAGGATTGCCGTCAGACCATTTTGCATCTTTTCTGATATGAAATGTATATGTTAATCCGTCTTCCGATATATCCCAGCTTTCTGCCATACCTGGTTTCACATTATTATTTGAATCTATTTTTGTAAGCCCTTCAAAAGCGTGAAGTATATAAGATGATACAACATTAATAGAGTTTAATGTAGGGTCCATAGTTTTAGGCTCAGGTCCTAAATTTACAGCTAATGATGAACCTGCTTTACTTCCGTTTGAACATGATATTATAATCAAAGTTACTGCATAAAAAATAATTAATATTTTTTTCATAAAATAATACCCCATTATTTAAAAAATTGATATGAAATTCATATTATATTATAACTTCTGTTATGTCAATAATAATGCTGTTATGTTATTCTATTATATATATTGACAAAAAAAAGATATATTATATTATGCTTACTTATATAATAATTAAAAGGCAATATATGGCAGGCAAAAATATAATCATTATATTCTCTATTTTGCTGATAATATCCTGTTCAAATAAAGAAAATAATTTAAATAATGATATTAATAATAATGAATTAAAACAAAATCAGCAATTAGATAAAAATACAAAGTCTGCATCTAATAATTCTTATATAAAAAATGATATAGAATGGATATCTCATCAATACTATATAAAAAATGATGAAGGAGATTTTTTTTCTGTGTATTTAAATGACAGATGGGCAGATTATGATAATATTGATTCTGAGTTAATGCCTGATTATGAAATTATAAAAGCAGCTTTTAATTATAAAAATTTAAATGATATAAATCAATTCTATAATAAGAACAGTATTCTTGATATAGCAAATAATAGAATATATGCAGAAGCCGAAAACGGAGAGAGCATAGAAAGTACATATTCAAATATTTCATCATTTAAAATGACATCAAAATCATTAAATAGTTCATCTAAAGAAATAAATACAAGCTCATCATTAAAAGCAGCAGTATATAACTATGTATACAGAGATGTATCTGATACTAATGAATATGGAAATGCAGAAACATTCTCGTATAAGGATTCTATATTTCTGCTTATACCTGATAACATTAATAAATTAGAAATATATGATAAAATTTCTTTTGATATAAATAAAGATTTTAATTTAAATAATATAAAAAGAGATGAAAATTTAGAATTAAAAAATAATACTTTAGAATTATTCAAAAATAATATGAAAGCTCCTTATGAAGAATGGATAACAGATTCTAATTACAATTATGAATCAAGCAAATCTATTAATATAACTTATTTTGATGATAAAAGCGTATCAATAAGAACAACATCAACATTATATTTAGGCGGAGCTCACGGAGTATACAATAATCATAATTCTCTATACTCTCTTACAACAGGCGAAAAAATAGAAATTACTAATTTTATAAAAGATTTAAACAATGATGAATTAAAAAGCATTATGAAAGATAAACTCTTATCAATAGACGGAAGAACAGAAGAAGATTATTTAGTTCCTTTAGATGAAATAACTTTAGCCGATGCATCTTTTTATATATATGCTCCTAACAAAATACATTTCGTATGGGCTATATATACTATAACTGCTTATGTGCTTGGAGAAACTGAAATAGCTTTTGATTTTGAAGAGATTAAGCCTTTCATAAATGATGAGTATATATACATAATAGAATAATTTTATTACATCTTATTTATTTATATAAATAAAATAAAAAATATAAAACTTATAAGTAATATTTTTAATTATCTATACTATTCTTAACAATGTAAAGCATTCATAATTTTTTATAATCAGATTTTTAATATTTAAAATTAAATAAATCCTTATATTATATATTTTTATTTATATTGAATTTGATTAAACTTACTTAAATATAAAAAATAAAAAGCAATAAACTATTAAAAGTCTATTGCCTTTTATATTTAAGATAATTTAAAAAACGAAATGCTTTGCTTTAATTTTTCTGCTCTATTTAAAAGGTTCTTACATAAATCATTAGAATTGACAGCTAAAGAAGCATTCTGACTCGTTGTGCCTTCTATACTATTGATTGATATGCTTATTTGATTTACTCCAGACTGCTGTTCTAATGCTGCAGCTGATATTCTCTCCATCAAGTTAGAAGTTTCTTTCACTTTATGCTGAAGCTCTTCAAATAATTCCTGAGATTTTCTTGCTGTTTTTGTTGCATTATTTATTTGTTCTGAAGTATTATCAACTAAACTAGTAATATCCTTTACAGAAGCCTGAGTAGTTTGAGCAAGATTTCTTACTTCTGAAGCTACAACTGCAAATCCCCTGCCTTGTTCTCCCGCTCTTGCCGCCTCTACAGAAGCATTAAGTGCAAGTATATTTGTCTGAAAAGCAATATCTTCTATTATTTTAGTTATATCCTTTATCCTTTCGCTTGATTTATAAACCTCTTCTATATTTGAAGAAGTTTCTGTTATGATATTTGCAGCCTGTCCTATATAGATTATAGATTCATTCATCATATCTTTTCCATTAACTGCATTTTCTGTTGATGATTGTATTGTAGAAACTATTTCTTCTACGCTTGCTGCTGTTTCTTCCAAGCTAGATGCCTGAGTTTCTGTTCTTGATGAAAGTTCATAACTGCTTTCCATCATAGTTTGAGATGAAATTAGAATTTCTTTAGATGCCTCATTTACTTCATTAATAACCTCTGATAATTTTATGCTCATAATATTAAATGTTTTTTCTAATCTTCCAAATTCATCTTTTCTATATTTTTCAGTTTCTGCTATTTCTATATTGCCCTCCGATATTTTTTGAGCATGAAGCATTAAACTTTCTAAAGGATGCATAGTTTTATTAATATATAAAATAAAAATAATATTTATGAGAATTATAGATATTAAACATATTATAACAGCTATTTCTATCATTATTATATTTTCTCTATATATAATATTATCGTCCATAGCCAAAACTAATACCCAAGGCAGCTGTTCTATTTTTGTATAAACTGCTGTTCTAAACTGATTATTTAATTCATATTTCAATAAACCATTTTGTTTATTATCCTGTTTTATTAAATTGAAATACTGAGTATAGTTTTCATTTATATAATTATAAGTATCTGCTACTACAATTCCTTCATTATTTAAAGCATATAATCTTCCTGTTTCATCAAGTTTTAATCTTTTGAGACTATTTAAAAACTCCTCCCAATTTATCACCATATAAATTGCACCTATAAATCTATTATTAGAATCTTTTACAGATGATATTATTGCTAATGACCATTTATCATCATTTGATTTTAATATTTTAGTTCCGTAAGCTGCATCATAATTACTTTGCTTAAAATTATCCCATATACTAGGTATTAAATCCTCAAGTTTTCTTCCTATTTCAGTATGATTTACATTATTTAATATAATTCCGTTTGTGCTTGTTACTCCTATATCTAAAGAAAAGTCATTTATAGCTTCAAATTTATTTAAAGTTTCATTTAATTGTATATTAGCATTGATGTCCTGCATACCAACAAGATAATTAATTACTGCAGGAGCTACTGAATAAGTTTTAATAAGCGTTTTATTATCCAAAAGCCAAGAATCTATCATTGACTTATATCCTTCTAATGTATTTGAAAATCCTGAAAAAGTAGTTCTGCTTACTCCTATAAAAGCTTTGTATGATAATACAACTATTGTAATAATTATAAATATAGTTGTTATTATACTGATAGTTATGGGCATTTTAAATCTTATTGAATGTCTTTTTTTCATAAATCATATTCCTTCCTAATTATTATTCTAAAAAATAAGCCTTTTATAATGCATAAAAAAAGCATATATTATGTTATTTACTAAATAAAAAAATTATAAATTATTTTGCTCCCTATTTTCTTTATATTATTAATTTATATAATAAACTGTATCTTTTATCATCAAAATAAAAAAACTGATGCAATGCCGAAAGAAAAGACATTAAATATAAAGTATAAATTTTTAGCTGAGT
>NZ_CAJTQJ010000006.1:0-81427 GCF_910578695.1 uncultured Brachyspira sp. | reverse complement strand
AGTTGTAAGTTGTAAGTTGTAAGTTGTAAGTTGTAAGTTGTAAGTTGTAAGTTGTAAGTTGTACAAAGTATTTAATATTATATCCATTATAATCATGGGAATTATCATACTTTATTTTAAAAAATATGTCAAGAAAATTTTTAAATTAATACTCGCTGCCTTTATTACTTATTCTTTTTTCATATATTTTTTAATAGGCTTATATTATTTTTTAGCCATAAAACAAGCTCTTAATTTTGTATAGTATTTTTTGTATATAATTACCTAATTTTTTAGCTTTACAAAAACGGCTAATTTTAGTATAATTATCCTGCTTTTAAAATATTAAATATAGTTTTATACAGAAAAAACGGAGATATGCAAATGACAGATAAAAAGTTTTATATTACAACTCCAATATATTATCCTTCAGATTATTTACATATAGGACATTGCTACTGTACAATAGCTGCAGATACAATGGCTAGATATAAAAAGATAATGGGATATGATGTTTATTTTCTAACAGGAACTGATGAGCACGGCGAGAAAATAGCTAGAAAAGCTGAATCTGCTGGTACAGACCCAAAGTCTTATGTTGATAATATAGTTAATGCAGTTAAAGAATTATGGAGCAGACTTTCTATCGATTACAGTCATTATATAAGAACTACTGATGATTATCATGAGAGAAGAATACAGAAGATATTTAAAATACTTTATGATAAAGGCTATATTTATAAGGGTTCATATAAGGGGCTTTATTGTGTAAGCGATGAGGCTTTTTTTACAGAAAGTCAGGTAATTAAAAAAGATGACGGAAAATGCTATTGTCCTGACTGTGAAAAGGAATTAGAATATAAAGAAGAAGAATGCTATTATCTTAAGCTTTCAGAATACGGACAATGGTTAATAGATTATTATAAAGAGCATCCTGAATTTTTAGAGCCTAAAGAAAGACAAAATGAAATGCTTAAAAACTTTCTGCTTCCGGGATTGGAAGATTTAGCAGTCAGCCGTAAGGGCTTAAAATGGGGCATACCCTGTCCTATTGACAGTGAGCATAGCATATATGTATGGATTGACGCTTTATCAAATTATATAACAGCTTTGGGATATCCTGAAGAAGGACAAGATGACTTATATAAGAAGTACTGGCCTTGCAATGTTCATTTTGTAGGCAAAGAGATAGTTCGCTTCCATGCAGTTATCTGGCCCATAATGCTCAAAATGCTTGATATACCGCTTCCTAAAAAAGTATTCGGACATGGCTGGGTGCTTTTTGATGACGGTAAAAAAATGAGTAAAAGCAGGGGAAATGTAATTGATCCAAATACATTAATTGATAAATACGGAGTTGATGCTTTAAGATATTTTCTTATGAGAGAAATTAATTTCGGTTCTGACGGATATTATTCTCAGGAGCTTTTCTTAAAAAGAATAAACAGCGATTTGGCTAATGATTACGGAAATTTATGGCATAGAATAACCGCTATGCTTGGAAAGTATTTTAACGGAGTGCTTCCTGATGAGGCTGAAAATGTTTACGGAGATAGAGAAAAAGAGCTTAAAAAAATGGTTCTTACTCTTGACGCTAATGTAGAATCTGCTTTAGACAGCTTTAAATTTCAAGATGCATTAATATATATTTGGGAAGTTATAAGAATGACTAACAAATATGTAGAAGAAAGTGCTCCTTGGAATTTGGCTAAAGACGAAGCAAAAAAAGAGCATTTAGCTAATGTTATGTATATATCTTTTCAAGTATATTATATAGTAACAGCATATTTACAAATATTCTTTATTGATACTCCTAAAAAAGTATTTAATAGATTAGGACTTGGCGACAATGTGACTTTAGAAAGTGCTAAGCAATGGGGTTCTTTAAAATCTGGAATAAAAATAGAAAAGGGAGAGCCTTTATTTAATAGATATGATATAGAAAAAGAAATAGGAGTAAGTACTGTAAGTTCTGATGAAAATAAAAAGCATATTAATCCCCCTAAAGAAAGTAGGCATAAGGCTAATATAGAAAAAGAAGATTTTGAAAAGCTGGAATTATTAACTGCTAAAATATTGGTGGCTGAGAAGGTTGAAAATGCTGATAAACTTTTGAAATTTGTACTTGATATAGGAGAAGGAGAACAGAGAGTTGTAGTATCTTCTATTGCAGAGTATTATAAGCCTGAAGATATGATTGGAAAAACTGTTCTTTATTTGGCAAATTTAAAGCCTAAAAAATTCAGAGGAATAAAATCTTATGGTATGCTTCTTTTAGCTGATAATGGAGAAACTCTTTCGCTTATGACTTCAGAAAAGAATTTTGATGCGGGCTGCTCTGTTAATTAAATAAATTAAGATTTTTAAAAAACTTATATTATAAGATATAATTAAGATACTATAATGAAAAATTTTAAAGAAAATAAACTAAGAAAAAAGTTAAAAAAAAATAAACTTACAGGCAAACAAAAAAGCATAATAAAAAGAATAATTATATTTTTTGTTTTTATCATTATAATATTAAGTTTTGCTGTGATTATAAATAAAGCAAGGATATTAAGAGTTGAGATAAGGGGATTAGAAAAATTAAATCCTATTGATATAATGGAAGAGGCAGACCTTTCAAAATATAATAATGTAAGCATTTTTAATATTCCTAAAGAAGAAATAAAAAAAGATATAGAAAATAATCCAAGACTTAAATTAAGCAGTATAAAAATTTCTTTTCCTGATTTGCTTATAATAAATATTTTAGAAAGAGATACATTATTTTTGCTTGAAGCAAATTCAGGAATATATGAAATTACAGATGACGGCTATATTATAAAGAATGATTTTATTTATGATTATGATGTTCCTTATATAACAGGACTTAATATTAATCATTCAAATGCTGTTTTAGAAAATGATTATTCTAAATATTTATTATCTGTTATATATGATGTAAAGATCAATCATAATGATATATATAATCTTATATCAGAGATAAATGCGTATGGAGATGATTTGATACTTTATCCTAGGGGATATCAGGTGCAGGTGATATTAGAAAAATATGTAAAGGCGGAAAAGTTTGTAGATTTGACTGCTATATTAAAAACACTGCAGTATCAGGAGAATCAGATTCATAGAATAGATTTTAGGTTTAAAGAAGCTATAGTTAATTAGTGTTAACTTTTTTATATATAAATAAAAGCTATAGTTAATTAGATTAGTTTTTTAATAAAAATTGCGGAGCATATTTATACTTTAGTATAAATATTTTTACAGCGTAGCAATTTTTATATATAAATAAAAGCTATAGTTAATTAGATTAGTTTTTTAATAAAAATTGCGGAGCATATTTATACTTTAGCATAAATATTTTTACAGCGTAGCAATTTTTATATATAAATAAAAGCTATAGTTAATTAGTGTTAACTTTTTTATATATAAATAAAAGCTATAGTTAATTAGATTAGTTTTTTAATAAAAATTGCGGAGCATATTTATACTTTAGTATAAATATTTTTACAGCGTAGCAATTTTTATATATAAATAAAAGCTATAGTTAATTAGATTAGTTTTTTAATAAAAATTGCAGAGCATATTTATACTTTAGTATAAATATTTTTACAGCATAGCAAATATAAAATTTAGGAACAGCATAGTATGAATATAATTTGTATTGGAGATAGTACTACTTACGGCTATATGACAGCAAGAAATAAAGTATGGACTGAAATTTTAAATTATAAATTTTCAAAGGATAATATTAAATTTATAAATAAAGGTATTAATGGAGATATGATTTCAGGAATGCTTGTTCGTTTTGATACTGACTGCATAAGTAATAATCCTGATAAAGTTATTTTGATGGGAGGCGTTAATGATATATTCACATGCAAGCCTTTGGAGAAAATAAAAAATAATATGATAAGTATTATAAATAAATCTGCTGAAAATAATATAGATATAATTGTTTTCACGCCTATTCCTTTTATAAAAAATGCCTTTACATTTTTTGAAGCATCTAATATGATTAATGAATTTGAGATTAATTTAATTGAATATGCCGATTTTATAAAAAATTATACAAAAGAAAATAATATTAAATGTATAGATGTTTATAATATTTTTATAAGTAATATTTTAAAGCAGAATAATTATTATGATATATATTTTGACGGAGTTCATTTAAATGAGAACGGACATAATTTATTTGCTTTAGAAATTTATAAAGAATTAATTAATATATTATATAGCTAAAATTTAAGTAAATTAAAATAGATTTAAATAATTAAAAAAATTGAGGAGATTTGAAATAATTTATGGAAAGAAATAAAATGCTTGAACTTACTGAAGGAAATGTAAGCAAAGGGCTTATAAAATTAGTAGTGCCTATGATATTAGGAAACCTTTTAAATATTGCATATAATATAGTTGATACTATATGGATAGGTCAGATGGTAGGCCGTCAGGGACTTGGTGCTATTGCAGTGAGCTTCCCAATAATATTAATACTTATGGCTATAGCTTCAGGTATAACTGTAGCAGCAAATGTACTTATAGGGCAGTATTTCGGTGCTGATAATAAAAAATCTGTAATATATGTTTCAAGAGTTGCTACTACTATAAGCTTAATAACAGCATTAATATTAGCTGTATTAGGATATATATTTGCACCTGCTATGATGAGATTTTTGAATACTGCAGACAGCATAATGGAATATTCTGTAAGCTATTTTAGAATAAGTATGATAGGCTTTCCTTTTATGTTTTATTATTTTTTGGTATCAGCTTTACTTAGAGGAATAGGAGATACTGTAAGACCTTTAATATTTTTAGCTATTTCCTCAGTTTTGAATTTGATATTAGATCCGCTTATGATAAAAGGAATAGGACCTTTTCCTGCTATGGGTTTAAATGGCGCTGCTTATGCTACAGCATTTTCTCAATTTGTTTCAGTTGCTGTCAGTATGATATATTTAAAAATAAAAAACAGTATCGTAAAGGCTAATCCGTTTGACTTTGCATTTGATTTCAATATTACTAAATTGATGTTTAAAATAGGACTTCCTTTTGCTGCTATGCAGTTAATAGTATCTGTAAGCTGGCTTTTATTAAACAGACTTATAAACTCTTATGGGGAATCAGCTTCTGCTTCTGTTGCCGTATCTATGAGAGTAGATTCATTATCTTTTCTGCCTCTTTTGGCATTATCTGCAGGGATTGCCACTATGACTGCACAAAATATAGGAGCAGGCAAAATGGAGAGAATTAAAGAAATATTTAGAGCAGGAGTTATACTTTCTGTAAGCATATCAGCATTTACAGCTCTTTTTTCTATATTATTTCCAGAGCTTATAGTAAGAATGTTTACCAAAGATATGAGCGTATTAGAATATACAAGAAGCTATATTTATGTGGTAATGCCTTCTATAATAATGCTTGCTGTAATGTTCTCTGCAAACGGAGTTATTAACGGAGCCGGTAAAACTTTTATGCTTATGATGTTTGCCTTTTTCTCGCATATAGTAATAAGAGTTCCGCTTGCTAATATTATAGCTCCTAAAATGCAGTTATGGGGTATATGGACTGCTATGGCTATTGGAAATTTTTTCAGTATGATTTTCAGCTTAATATATTATTTTTCAAATAAATGGAAAAAAAATGCTAATATAGCGTCTCATTCTGCTTCTAATTAGAATATTTAAATTTATTTATTATAATAAATTCAATTGATTTTTTTTGTAAAAATATTATAATTATAAATTGTGTCATTTATATAATTATTTTAATGAGGTGTTCTATGGATTTAAAAAACTATATAAGAAATATTCAAGATTATCCTAAAAAGGGAATACTTTTCAGAGATATTACAACTCTGCTTAAAGATAAAGATGCATTTAAATATGCTGTAGATAAAATGGCTGAACAGGTTTCAAATGAAAAAATTGACTATATAGTAGGAGCAGAAAGCAGAGGATTTTTAATAGGTTCGGCATTAGCATATAAAATGAATATTGGGTTTATACCTGTAAGAAAAAAAGGAAAGCTGCCTTATAAAACTATATCAGAAGAGTATGCATTAGAATATGGTACTGATACTTTATATATGCATGAAGATGCACTTACAAAAGGAGATAGAGTATTAATAGTTGATGATTTGATTGCTACAGGCGGTACTGCACTTGCTATGATTAAAATGGTGGAGAAACTCGGAGGCATTGCAGTAGGCTCATCTTTTTTGATAGAATTAAAAGAATTAAACGGAAGAAAAGAGATAGAAAAATATCCTATCAATGTTCTTATAGAATACTAAGCTCATTATACAGTTATTGACTTTTAATGATTTTTATTATAAAATAGTGTAAAAAAATTATAGATATAAATATATTTTAAGGAGAAAAATTGATATGTCATCTATTAAACCATTAGCAGACAGAGTACTTTTAAAAGTATTAGAACAAGAGGAAAAAACTTCAAGCGGAATACTTCTTCCAGATACAGCTAAAGAAAAAACTCAAAAAGCTGAAGTTATAGAAGTAGGAGACAGCGAAGATATAAAAATAAAAAAGGGAGATGTAGTTATTTATGATAAATATGCAGGTATTCAAATCAAAGAAGGAGATACTGAATATTTAATAGTAAAAAATGAAGAGATAGTTGCTATTATAAAATAATGAACATCCTATAAAAATATAAAATTTAAGAACACTAATCTTTAATAAAGAAATGAAGAATAGTGTTCTTTTTCACTAATTAATTTATAAAACTTTTCATATCATAAAAATTATTTTATTAATTGTTTGATAATTAATAAAATACCGTTTCTTTAATCAGGAGATTCTTATAAATGTTAAAATATTTCATAGTATTTCTTGCAGTATTGAATATAGCGTATGCCCAAAATAATACAGCAAATAAAGAACCTGAATATAAATTCACATACGAAAAAGAAAATAATTTCTTTATATCTGAAGAAACCAATTCAATAAATGAAATATCAATTATGCTTGAAAGAAGAGGCTTTCCTCTTGTAAATAGATTGGTAAGATTTACTTCGCTTTATCCTGATATGTTTGATTTTATAGCAGATGATATTAATAAAGAAACACTATTAAAAGAAGTAGATAATGATAATAACTATGATGATGATAATAATATATATACTAATGTTTATATTACAGCTACAGATGAAAACGGCATAGCAAAAGCAAAACTAAATTTAAAAAATGAAGGAAATGGGGCTGTTATTATGC
The DNA here is from genome assembly GCF_910578695.1 of uncultured Brachyspira sp. Lineage (GTDB taxonomy): Bacteria > Spirochaetota > Brachyspiria > Brachyspirales > Brachyspiraceae > Brachyspira. Next base: position 74,204 of record NZ_CAJTQJ010000006.1, on the reverse strand, counting down.
ATATACTATATGTAGGCTCTTCTGGAAATACTAATATATCCTATGAAGAATACAGTTATATAAATATTAAAAGAGAAAATAATATTCCTTCAAAACTTCTTATAGGAAATCCTGATAATTTAAATGTAAGAAGTTCTATATTGATAACATCAACTTTATTTCCTTCTTTATTTTTGGTATCAATAGCACTTATATTTATAAGCTATTTTAGAAGTATATATGATGAGTATAGAAATGCTAAATCAAAAATTGTTATGTATACTTTTTTCGGATTTTCATCTATTAAGAAAAATTTTGCCCTTATGATATTTATAATATTCACAGAATTAATAATAGCTGCAAGCTTTCTTATTTTGGACAGTTATATTTTCTCTGTAATACTTATAGCATTCTTTATAGCGGGCTTCTTGGTAAAAAGAGAAAAAATATATGCAATGGCATTTTTTATACTTGCATGTATTTCTATGATATATTTATATCTTGAAACATTTACAAATTATATAGGAATAGAATGCATATTCAATAATAGTATTATGGGAAATCCTATATTCATATTATTTTTATTTATCATACTTACAGCTTTATCAGGCGGAATATATATACCAATATGCACACTTATATTATATCAAACAGTATTTACAGTAAGCAGTTTATCTTTAATATCCGCTTTAATTGGAATATTTATATCTTCTTTGCTTTATATATTAAAAGTGAAAAAAAATATTCCATTCTTATACAGCATAAATTTATTAAAAATAAAAGACACTAATGGGTAAAAATATGATTTTTGATTTGATTAGAGAATTAGAAATGCTTTTATCAGATATAACTTTCAGCGGTATTAATAATATAGATTATAATACAATAGAAAAAGCAGAAGCTTTAGCAGATAAATTTGAAAGAATATCTATGCATAATATTAAATCATTATTAATAGAACTTACATATTCAATAAAAAAATATAAAACTGAAGAAGATAAAAAAACAAATATTAAAGAAGTATCTAATAATATTGCTAAAATAGAATTTTATATAAGAAATGCTTTATCTTATGAACAAACATAATTTTATCTTTTAATATATCTCTCCATTTCTCTGTCTAAAGTTTTTCTTTTAAGAGTTTCTCTTTTATCATAAAGCTTTTTACCTTTAGCTAAAGCCAATTCTACTTTAACTTTTCCTCTTGCAAAATACAGCTTAACAGGAATTAATGTAAGTCCCTGTTCTTTTATTTTTCCGTAAAGCCTTTTCAATTCTCTTTTATTCATTAAAAGTTTTCTTTCTCTCAAAGGTTCATGATTATTTCTATTTCCAAAATGATAGGGAGAGATATGCATATTAACTATAAAAAGTTCTCCCTTTTTAAAAGATGCATAGCTGTCAGACATATTTACGCTTCTCTCTCTTAAAGATTTTACTTCTGTACCAAGCAGCACAATGCCTGCTTCAAATTTTTCTATAAGTTCATAATTAAATAAAGCCTTTTTATTTTTTACTATATCGCTAGATGAAATTGATTTTTTATTTTTTTTACCTGCCATAATATCATACCATAATTTAAATATATAAGATTATACTAAAATAAACTAATTTGTCAATTATCATAATAAAAAAGAGCTAGAACAAAAAAATTCTAGCCCTTTTATATATGCTGGTAGTTTTATAAAGAATTAATCATATTATTCATATAAGCTATTTCTTTTTCCTGTGATGATATTATTCTATTTGCTATTTCCTTAATTTTTTCATCTTTAGTATGTTCTAATATCTTTTTAGAAGAATCAACGGCAGCCTGATGATGAGCTATCATACCTTTCAAGAAATCTATATCATTATCTCCTGCAGTTTTAATAGCAGACATATCATCCATCATCTTATTCATAATTAACTGCATTTCATTTCCCAAAGCAGCAGTATCTTCTTCAGCATACATAACAGCTTTATTTTTTAATTCATCAGCTAATTGAGTAAACTCATCAACCTCTTTTTCCTGCTCCATTATTATATTATTTGCCAATTCTATTAATTTTTCATTTTTAGTAGTTTCTAAAAGTTTTTTAGAAGATAAAATAGCACCTTTATGATGAGGTATCATATTAACTAAAAAATCTTCATCAATATTCTCAGTCTTTTGAAAATCCTGTTCCATCATAGGAGCATGCATTAAATATATAATTTCAGATGAAGCAGGACTATGCATAGTATGAGAAGAATTATCTGCTTTATTTGATTGAGTTTTTTGTCCGCATGATATTATAAAAGCAGATATTAAAGCAATAAATACTATTATAATTTGTTTCATTTTTTTATCCTTTAATTTATAAATTCTGTTTAATATAAAAACTTTAAATATCAATAAAAAGTAAAAAATTATAATATTATTATTAAAAAATTAAATATTATCATCAAATATAGGTTTTTTGATTATTTGAATAGTTTTATTTTTTTTATCTGATTTTCCAAAGTATGCATTAACGAAAGGTATAGAAACTATATTTCCATTTTCAATTAATTTAATTTCAAATACATAATTTGAAGGAAGACTATATATATGAACTATTTCGCCGTATAAATCATTATCTGCATCAATAATTTTATATCCTATCAATTCAGCCTCATAAAAGGTATCATCATCAAGTTCGGGCAAAACAGAAGAATCTATATATATATCAAAACCTATTAAGCTTTGAGCTTGTTCTATAGTGTTAATATTTTTTAGAGATAATACAAAAGCTTTATTTTTTTTCTTAACATTTACAACAATAAATACATTATCATTTATAATAACAGATGTATTTTTATTTAAGATAGGAAGAGAGGCAAAATAACTTTTATCTGCAAAAGCTATTTCAACCTCTCCTTTCAAACCATGTATGCCTGTGATTTTGCCGTAAAAAATAATCAATTATCAATAATCTCAAGCATTACACGTTTACCACTTTTCATGGAAGCTGCAAAAAGAATAGTTCGTAATGCATGGGCAATGCGTCCTCTTTTGCCTATAATTTTACCTATGTCGCTTTGGTTTACTTTCAATTCCAGAATCGTACTCTTCTCACCCTCAATAACCTTTACACTAACACCATCAGGCTCATCAACTAACTTTTTAGCCAAATACTCAATAAGCTCTTTTTCTTCCGTCATAGCACACTCCTTTATATATTATAAGATGTAAATTAAACTTCGCTTTTCTCCTCAGCAGATTCAGGCTTAGCTTGTTTACGATGCTTGCGTCTTTTTTCAGGATTTTTTAATGCTCTTTTTTTCTTTCTTTCAAGAGGAGCACCTTTATCTTTATCCATTAAACCCTCTTTTATAAGAATACTTTTTACTACATAAGTCGGCTGTGCACCATTAGAAAGCCATTTTTTTAAGCCGTCTATGTTTAACTTATATAATACATCTTTAGCTTTAGGGTTAAACCAACCTAGTTCTTCAATAAAACGACCATCACGTGGGAAACGAGCATCTGCTGCTACAATACGATAATGAGGCTCATGCTTGCGACCTATACGTTTTAATCTTAATTTTACCACCTTTTTTTCCTCCAAGTTTATTACATTAATTTGTTTAAATCATCTATAGACATACCCATACCCTCTAGGGACTTTGCGAGCTTATCCATCTTTTTAGTACTTCCCATCATATTTTTCATCATAGAAAACTGTTTTATCAGCTGATTTATATCATAAATACTTTGACCGCTTCCTTTAGATATTCTCATTTTTCTAGAATTATTTAAAGGAAATAATGCCAATCTTTCTTTTTTTGTCATTGACTGTATAATAGCTTTATATTTTTTGAATTTCTCTTCTTCTCGGCTTAGAAGTTCAGTATCAACATTAGCCATACCCGGAATCATAGAAGTCATTTTACTAAGTCCGCCCATTTTGGAAGTAGCTTCTATCTGTTTCAAGAAATCATTATAATCAAAATTATTTTCTATAACTTTTTTAAGCATTTCCTGAGCTTCTTTTTCACTTATGGCTGCACGTGCTTTTTCCACCAATTTTACTATATCGCCCATTCCAAGTATCTGCCCTGCTACTCTTTTAGCATCAAAAACATCAATATCATCTAAATGTTCGCCTGTACCTATAAATCTTACAGATGAACCTGTAGCATATCTCAAGGATAAAGCAGCTCCGCCTCTAACACCTGAATCGAATTTTGTAAGTATAACGCCGTTTATACCTATATTGCTTTGAAAACTTTTTGCAACATCATAAACACTCTGCCCTGCTGTAGAATCAACTACCAATAATTTTTCTGTAACATTAGCAGAGTTTACAACGCGTCTTAATTCAAGCATCATATCTTCATCTATTTCTAAACGCCCTGCAGTATCAACCAATATCATATTATACTGCTCTTTTTTTGCTATAGCCAAAGCCTTTTTTAGTATTTTATATGCTTTTTTCTCTTTAGTATCTATATGATAAGGAACGCCTACTTCTTTTGCCAAAATAGCAAGCTGCTCCATAGCTGCAGGTCTATGAACATCAAGCCCCACAAGCATAACGCGTCTTTTATCTTTATAATATTTAGCTAATTTAGCTGAAGTAGTAGTTTTACCAGAACCCTGAAGTCCGAAAAGCAAAGTTATAGTAGTTTTCTCTATAGGCTCTAATTTTAATCCGCTTTCTCCCTCGCCTATCATATTAACTAATGTATCATGAACATCGGCTACGAATTGATTGGCTGGTTCTACACCTTCTAACTTTTCTTTTCCTACTGCTCTCTTAGAAGCTTCTTCTAAAAATTTATCGGCTGCTTCTAATGATACATCGGCAGATAATAATGCTTCTTTTATTGTAAGCAGACTGTCGGATATATCTTTATCTGTAAGTACTTTTTTACCCTGTATTTTAGAGAATACATTAGATATAGATTTAGTTAAATTACTAAACACTGAAACAACCTTATAAATATATTAATTCCAAATATATTATACATAATATAGTCAAAAAGTCAATATATATTAACCATTTTACTGTTTAGGAGTATGAGTTTTTATATATTTTTTAGTTTTGAAAAAGCAGGTATCATTTATAATTTAAATTACTTAAAATAAAAAAGTAATATATATTTACCAATACAGTACAGAAAAGCAAAGAAATATTTTTTAGATTAAAATACAATATAAGTACAGCTTTTGTTTTTAAAGCCGTACTTATAAGCATAATCATCTGAATATTAATGAAATCAAAAACACATTTATTATTCCTGCAATACCTATTATTAAAGTCATTAAAGTTTGAGTTTTATAACCGTCCTCAGCTTTTATTGAACTGAAATTAGTAACAACCCAATAATAGCTGTCATTAGCATGAGAAACCGTCATAGCTCCTGCACCTATAGCCATAACTGTTAATGCTGATAAAATAGGAGTGTCTAAACCCAATGCCCCCATTAAAGGTGCTAATATTCCTGCGGTGGTAGTTAAAGCAACTGTAGAAGAACCCTGAGCAGTTTTTAATACAGCAGATAATATAAATGGGAAGAAGATTCCTACGCTTTGAAATAGAGAAGCATTTTCTGTAATAAAAGAGACTAAACTTGATGAAGATATAACCTTGCCCAAAACTCCGCCTGCCGCTGTTACAAAAAGTATAGGACCTACAATTTTTAAAGTATTATTTGTAATATCATAAAAACTTTCTAAATCCTTAATATGCTTTTTCTGTGAAAAATATGTAATAATTGAAAATATAAGCCCTACAGACAAAGCTATTATAGGAGTGCCTAAAAATTGTATAAATACCGAAAGCATATTTTCTATTTTCATCATAGTAAATACTGAAGCTAAAGCCATTAATATGATAGGTATTAAAATAGGAGATACAGCCAAAAATCCATTAGGCAATTTGCCGTAACCTGCCTTAAGCTCTTCATAGCTTTTAATATTTTTCTCGTTTTGCATCTCATCTAATGATTTTACTTTATATCCTATATATTTAGAAAAAAAGTATCCTGCTGTAAGAGGAAGTATAGAACATAAAACACCCATACCTATAACCATAAGCAAATGATTTCCTATGCCTAATAAGTTGGCTGCAGCTATAGGTCCAGGTGTAGGCGGTATAAATACATGCGAAATATATAAACCTGCTGAAAGAGCCATACTCATTGAAACAGCAGATTTCATTGTTCTTTTTGCCAAAGCTTTTTTTATAGGGTTTAAAATAACGAATCCCGAATCGCAGAAAACAGGTATAGAAACTATCCAGCCCATAATAAGCATTGCAAGTTCAGGTCTTTTTTTACCTACAATTTTTATAACCATATCTGAAAGTTTCAATGCACCGCCGGTATTTTCTAATACTGTACCTATTAAAGCTCCGAATATTATTACTATGCCTATGCTTGTAAAAGTTCCGCTGAAACCGCTTCCAATTATGCTTGGTATTTCTTTTAATGGTATTTTAGAAATAAAAGCAAAAAGAATGGATACTCCCATAATAGATAAAAAAGGATGCATTTTCAACTTTGATATAGAAAATATCATTAAAATTATACAAATTATAAAAAATATGATTAACATATATACCTCTATTATTTTTTATTATATTGTATAAGTATATAAAAATAATATATATTTTCTTTGTGTATAAATACAATTTTTTAAATATTTATTGTATATAATAAACAATGAAAATTAAAATTAATGTATTATATTTAAAATAAAGAATTATTTAAGGAGAATATAGTGAAAAAAATAATAATAATACCAGACTCTTTTAAAGGAAGTGCCGGCAGTTTAGAAGTTTGCAATTATATAGAAAAAGGAGTATTAAAAGTAATTAAAGATGCTCATATAATAAAAATTCCTGTTGCTGATGGAGGAGAGGGAACTGTAGAATCAATACTTTATGCTGCAGGCGGAAATATAAAAAAAGTAAATGTAAAAAATCCTAAAGGCAAAATAGTAGAAGCTAAATACGGTATTATCAATAAAGATAGAGCTGTAATAGAAATGGCAGAAGCATCAGGACTTACTTTAATCGATGATAAGGTAAGAAATCCTATGAAATATTCTACTTACGGAACAGGCGAGCTTATAAAAGATGCTTTAAATAACGGCATAAAAGATATATTTATAGGTATAGGAGGAAGTGCCACTAATGACTGCGGTATAGGAATGGCTAATGCTTTAGGATATAGATTTCTTGATAAAAATAATAATGAACTTGAAGCAATTGCTGAAAATATGATAAAAGCTGCTGATATAGATGACAGTAATGTTGATAAAAGAATATTCGATATAAAAATAACAGCTGCATGCGATGTAAAAAATCCTCTTTACGGAGAAAACGGAGCTACTGCAGTATATGGAAAACAGAAAGGAGTTACTAAAGAAACTTTTGATATACTCGATAAAGGGCTTAAAAATATAGCAGGAATTATAAAAGAAAAATTCGGAAAAGAAATAGATTATGTTAAAGGTTCAGGTGCTGCAGGAGGACTTGGAGGAGGGCTTATAGGTTTTTGCAATGCAGAATTAAAAAGCGGTATAGATGCTGTTCTTGATATAATAAATTTTGAAGAAAAAATAAAAGGAGCTTCTCTTATAATAACAGGAGAAGGTGCCATTGACGGACAAACAAGAGAAGGAAAAGTGCCTGCAGGAGTGGCAAAAAGGGCTGGAAATATACCTGTAATTGCTATAGTAGGAGAAATAAGAGAAAATACTGATATAATATATGATTTGAATATTAAATCTATAATGCCTTTATTTACTAAGGCTATGACGCTTGATGAAGCTATTTCTAATACTGCTTTTTTAACAGAGAATGCTGCTGAAAGGGCATTGAGATTTATAAATATAGAACTATAATTTGAATGCAGTAAATTATATAAAGGATATATACTATATCAAAGTATATATCCTAAAATAATAATCATAATTTGAAGAAGCTCATAACTTCCTGTAAGGAATTAGCCTGTGCAAGTAAATCTCTTGAAGTGCTTTCAGCATTGCTTACAAGAGTATTATTCATCTGAGTGGCTCCGTCTATTTCTGATACGGCTCTGTTTACCTGTTCTACTCCTGCATTCTGTTCTACTGCAGATGAACTTATACCTTTCATTATATTAGCTGTTTCATCTATTTTAGCCCTCAAATCGGAAAATATTTCCTGAGATTTCTGAGCAGTTTCTGTTGCTTTATTTATTTTATCATAAGCATTATCAACCAAACCTGTAATATCTTTTACTGATGACTGAGTAGTTTGTGCAAGATTTCTTACCTCTGAAGCTACAACTGCAAATCCCTTGCCTTGATCTCCTGCTCTTGCCGCCTCTACTGAAGCATTAAGTGCAAGTATATTAGTTTGAAATGCTATATCTTCAATAATTTTAGTTATATTTTTAATTTTAGTACTTGCTTCATAAACTTCCTGAATATTATCTGTAGTTTGTATAATAATATCTCCTGCCTCATCTATAGAAGCTTTTGAAGACATCATCATATTATTTCCTGTTAAAGAATATTCTGTAGAAGACTTAATATTAGAAGCCATCTGCTCCATAGAAGCAGCTGTTTTCTCTAAACTTGCAGCCTGTGCTTCGGTTCTTCTTGATAATTCTTCATTTCCTCTAGCTAATTCCTCAGAAGCATTCATAATCATTTTAGAAGCATTATTAACCTCTTTGATAGTTTCAACTAATTTTGTTCTCATATTAACAAAACTATCGGCAAGTATGCCTATTTCATCTTTTCTAGGCTTTATTTTTCTTTCTAATGAAGCTAAATCGCCTCTTTCTATTTTTTGTGCTGCATCAACTACAGCTTGTAAAGGCTTAGTAATAGAATTTATAAACAAATAAATAAATATAGCTAAACAAATTATAGTAATAATACCCAAAATAACTCCGCTGACTACAGCTTTTTTATTTTCTGCATAAATCTCATCGCTTGTCATAGTCATAGAAATAATCCAAGGCACATAATGCATCTTAACATAAGAGCCCATCATTTCAACGCCGTTTACATTATATGCAACTACGCCTTTAGAATAATTGTTATTAAAAACATCTTTATACACTGAAGGAGCATCTGAGTTAATCTTATCATAATCGGTATTAACAAATAATTTCATATTAGGTGCTATTACATCAAGCCCGCCTGTTGTTCCTAATTTTATTCCCTCTATATAGTTTTTAAAAAAAGCTCTCCAATTAAAAACAACATACAAATAGCCTATTTCTCTGTTTTGATATTTAATAGGAGTTGCAAAAGTAAATGACAGCTCTTCGTTAGATTCTGATGCTTCAAGCTTATTATCATAAACTACGCTTCCGTATCCATATTCTTTATTCTTTAATTTATTCCAAACATCAGTATTTTTATTTGAAAATCTTTCTCCTATCCAATTAGGATAGCTGCCGTCCGATATTATGATGCCATTTATATCGACTATACCCATATGTATGGCACCTGCATTTTTTTCTCTAAATCCTCTTAAAGTTGCATTTAATATTTCTGCTGTATTATCATTAGGATTAAGTACATTTTCTACTACTATAGCAACAGATGAATATGTTTCAATGAGATAGGACTGAATACGAAACCATGCATTAAATACAGAAGAATATCCTGTTACAGTTGTTTCAAATCCTTCAAATCTGCTTTTAGAAATACCCCTTCCTGATATTCTAAGAGAAATAATAAGCATCATAGTTAAAAAAACAGCCGTAACTATGCATAATATTGCAGGTATTTTTAAGGCTAAACTATTGAATTTACTTTTAAGCATACAAAACTCCAATTATATTAAAACATTATGTAATTTAATGTAATAATTATTTTTATATAGTAAAGAATTTTTTTATATTTTTCATTCCTTATTTTTTATTACTTAATAGAATAATTTATATAATATTATTAAATTATAATAATAAAGAATGGTCATTTTATAGTTTTGTAATATATCGTAAATATTATAATTAAATTTTATATAAAAAATAAAAATTATATTTTAAGCTATATAAAATAATTAAAAAATATTATTGATTGTTTGTAATGCCGTAAATATTAAAGAATCTTACTTCTATATCCTCAATATCATCTTCTATACTGTTTAATGAAAATTTTAAATTAAGTCCCATTAAATAAGTTTTATTTAAAGCAATATATCTTTCTTTTTTATTATCATCTTTGCTCATATAATCATATACTATCATATTAACATCTATATGAATATCAGAAATTACATATCCTTCTTCAAATATTTCTGCGGTTATAAGAGTATAATTATTCAAATACTCAAATTCAGAAACAGCATTATCAGAGTACTTTTTTAATGTTAAAAAGTCAAGATAATTTTCTACTCCTTTCTTTATAGATTTTTCTATATTTTCATCTTTATAAACCTTATCTCTCACCTGCTCTTTTGTCATTTTTATACTGCTATTATTGATATTATGAACATCAAAATTCTCTAAAGTACCCATTATTTACCCCTAACCGATAATTGTATAAAAAATTATATAAATATTGCAAAAAAATAAAAGTATAATTATAATTTATTTTTAGGGGATTTAATTATGAGAACTTCAGAAATAGAAAGAAACACAAATGAAACAAAAATAAAAATTAAATTAAATATAGACGGCAGAGGAAAATATAATAATGATACCCGCATAGGTTTTTTTAATCATATGCTTGATTTATTTGCAAGACATGGAAGATTTGATTTAGAAACTATATGCAAAGGCGACATAGATGTAGACTATCATCATTCGGTTGAAGACACTGCTATAGTTTTGGGAAAATGTTTTTCTGAGGCTTTGGGAGATATGAAGGGTATAAAAAGATATGGAAATTTCTGCATGCCTATGTGCGAAGCTTTAACATTAGCGGCAGTTGATATATGCGGAAGAAGTCATTTAGTTTTTGAAAGCGATTTAAAGAATGAAAAAGTAGGAGATTTTGATACAGAACTTGTTAAAGAGTTTTTTACAGCCCTTACAAATACTATGAATATAACATTGCATATAAAAACTTTTCACGGAGAGAATACTCATCATATAATAGAATCTATATTTAAAGCAGCAGCGAGAGCTTTAGCACAGGCTTGTGAAATAGATGAAAAATATAAAGATGAAGTTTTATCTACAAAAGGAATGCTTGAAAATAATAAAAATTAAAAAAATTGATTTTTTGTTTTTACATAAAATAAAGCTGATTAATTTTTTTTAATTTATTAAGCCCGCCCTCCCGCCCCTATACTTTGACTTTTATATTTTATTTTAGTATAATAACTTTAATAAAATTAATAGGATTTTTTATGACAGCTATAATAGATTATGAGGTAGGAAATTTATTTTCTCTTATATCATCATTAAAATATGTAGGTATAGATGCTATTCTTACAGATGATGAAAAAATTATAAAAAATGCTGATGCTATAATACTTCCGGGTGTAGGAGCTTTCAGAGATGCTTTAGCAAAACTTGAGAAAAAAAATGACGGCATACTAAAAAATGTTATTATAGAAGAAGCTAAAAAAGGCAAATTAATTTTGGGAATATGTTTAGGTATGCAGATGCTTTTTGATAAGAGTTATGAATACGGAGAATATAAAGGACTTGAACTTATAAAAGGAAGTATATGCCCTATATATAAGGATTTAAAAAATAAAGATTTAAAAGTTCCTCATATGGGCTGGAATAATCTCAATATAAGAAAAGAAGATAAAATATTTAAATATATTAAAAATATGGAGTATGTTTATTTTGTGCATTCATATTACGGCAAAAACTGCGATGACAGTATAATAGCAGACAGCGAATATGATATAATAATACCTGCCATTGTAAAAAAGAATAATATATACGGAATACAATTTCACCCTGAAAAAAGCGGAAATACAGGACTTAATATACTTAGAGGCTTTAAAGATTTAATATAAAGCAACTCTAGCTCTTTTTATTTCTGTTCTGTATCTTTTTATTTCCCATTCGGTTCTCTGCTTATCCCATTTCAAAATATCAGCCATTTCCTGTGCTATATGTTCTGATATTAAAGTTCCGCAGTCATTTTCAGTAAGTATAAATCTAAATCTACGCATCATAATATCATCTAAATGCATAGCATGTTCTGTTTCTATAAAATACTTAATAAGTCCTTTGTTAATCCTATAATCAAGCCCTGTCTCTGCAAGCAAAGAAGAATCATTTTTACAAAGCTCATTTAATTTCAAAATTAAATTCACAGAACCAAAATAATCTATAAGGAATTTAACCAATTTTTCATTCAAAACCAATTCTGTATTCGTATCAAATTTATTTCTTATTACTTTTTGATTGCTGAACCATTTATAAGGCTTTCCATACATCTTTATTAAAGTTCTTATGGATATAGAAGAAGAAGTTGTAAAATTTCCTCCTTCAACTAAAAATAATTTATACTGAGGATGAGAATGTATTTTAAATTGATAAGGATTAAGAGGCATCATACCAGACTGAGTTGTTATTATATGATTTTTATTAACTATAGAACTGAAATAAGTATTATACACATCAAGCAGATACTCAGCCTCATCGCTTGCTGTATATATGCAGTCAAGATTATTAATATTTTTTTTAATTGTAGGACCTATAATAGTGCTGTTTTTCCAACGCATTAAAAATACATTAGCCCTTGATTTTATTTTAGGCAGAACTACAGATTTATTTATATGAATTAAATCGCTGTCTATTACTAAATGACTTCCTTTAATATAATCAATTCTGTTTTCAAAATTTCCATTAGGAAGCAAAGAGCTTATGCTATGCCCCCAAGCTCCTGCTGCTATAAGTATAGTTTTGGCATTAACTGTATAAACTTTGCCTGTAATATTATCCGTAAATACTACATTTTCTATTTCTTTTTGATTATATTCAAAAGCCTTTACTTCAGCATAATTTAATAAATCGCATCCGTACTCTTCTGCTTTTAATAATAATTCTATAACATATCTTGAATCATCTAATAAGCCTTCATAATATTCTACAGAAGCTATAACATCATTGCTTATTAAATCAGGCAGAGCATCTAATGTTTCATTTCTGCTGTAAGATGAATGCTTTTTTGTTTTTCCAAATAGAGAAAATACATCATATAATGCAGCTTTCATCTCTTCTTTAAAAATACCAGAACCTCTGTATTCGTATATAGGATTGATGATGCCGAAATAAGGAGAAGAACTTTTATACATTAGGTTATTTCTTTCTTTTACTTTATGAATAGTATGAATTAGATTATTACCATTCATATCATTAAATCCGCCTGTAAGCATTTTTGATGTCCTTGAAGAAGAACCATAAGAAAAATCATGTTTATCAAGCAAAAGTGTAGAAAGACCTACTCTTGAAGTTTTTAATGCTATAGTAGCACCTATAACTCCTCCGCCTATAATAATAATATCATATTTTTTATTTCTATTGTAGAGTATCTCATCTCTTGTTTTCGGCATAAAATCTCTCCCATATCTTAATAAATAAAATAATTATTACTATATAAAATATGTATTTACATTATATAACAAAGTTATTACAAATACAAATATTTTAATAAATCTCTCAAATTTAATCTATTTTTATTTTTATCTAAAAAAGATACTATCTCCTTAACTTTTCCGTATCTATCTATATAATGCCCGCTGAACTCTCCTAGATATGATATTGGAAAACTTAAATAAGCATTATAAGACAAAACAGAAAAATTCGGACTGAACACTATATAATTCTGCTTATTAAGTTTAGAAAAATTTATTATATCATCATTATCATCTAAAGCATCTCCCAATATAATAAATTTCTTAAATTTTTCATCATATATATTATCGTAAAATCCTGAATACTTTAAATCCTTAACAGAAAAATCATTAATATTTGTATAATTATCTCTTAATATTTTTGAATTTGCAGCTATTTTATTTTTTTTGAATGTAAAATTTAATAATCCTATACGGTAAATAAAATCATCAAAAGCCTTAATATCTTCAATAGGATACATACTAGAGCCTATAGCTAAAGTATAATCTAAATCAATATTATTAATAAACTTATGATATAATTCCTTAGCCTTTTCAAATTCGCATTGCATTCCATTAAAAAAAGGCATCTCTAATATATCATTAGAATAATAATCCATCTTTCTTCCGTAATCGCATAAGCCGTACTTTTTGCCTTTTGGAGATGATATATTCTTTATGCTATGATTTATATAACTATAATTAACTTCGCATAAACGATTACATCCTATGCAAAAGCTATTTATATTTTTTACAGTACTTATATCATCTTTAATTTTATCATCTATATTTCTTTTTGCTTCAAAAACATTAAGAGGACATAAATCCGCTATCATAGAATTATAGCCGTCTGTGGTTTTATAATCAAGACATATACCGCAATTAATACACTTTTCAAAATTAGGCTTTATATAATCGGGAAGATTCATTTTTTTTACAGCTTCTTTTATTTCCTCTATATAAGAATCATTTTCATTATATGCATTTTGAGAAGTTTCAATAGAAATATTATAAATATCCAAATACTTTTTTAATCTGCATATATAATCAGAATCACAGCTTTCGCACTTAGGCTTATGCATATAAAGTATAGATTTTAAAATAGATACTCTATATTTTATAATATCCTCATCTTTATCATTCAAAACACTCATACCATTTTCCACTATTTCATTACATGCATATTTATAAGAGTATTCATTTTCATTTTTTCTTTTTACTTTTACCAAGCATAATTTACATCTTAAAATACTATTTTTTTCTTCAAAGGTATTAGTATTACTTTTTTTGTATGAACATAAATGAGGTACATCTATATTAATATAAGATAAAGCCTGAAGTATGGTATATCCTTTCTGAGCAGATACTGTATTGCCGTCAGCATTAAATTTTATTATCATTCTATAAAGCCTCTTAAGATTTTTCTAATCTTTTATAAAACTGTATAATGTTCTCTTATTTTCTATCAAATACAAAAATTCATCTCTAAACATTTCTATAGATGATGATATGCATTCAGCCAAACTTCTTATATACAAGCAGGAAGCACCGATTTTTATCATTTCAGCAGCTTCTTTTAAGTTTACATAATCATTAAAATCAGAATTACCTAAAAGCATTTTATTGATATAATATTCGCATAAATCAAATCCATAACTGCAGGGTATACATTCTTTACAAACTATAGTTTTTGCAAATAGAATTATCTTTAATACCACCCTTATCATACATCTGTTTTCCTGTATAAAGCATAATCCTCCGTTTCCTATTTTCATATTAAAACTCTCAAAACATTCATAATCTAAAGTCATTTTTTGTAAAGTATGAAAATCTATAGGCGGATTTAAAAAGCCGTTAGTAAATACCCATTTTACAGCATAATTTCTATCGATGCCTCCTATAAATTTAACGGCATTTTTTAAAGGCGTATGCATTTCAAATTCATACAAATCGGAATTTATAATATCTCCAGAAACAGAAAGTATATTAGTACCCTTATATTTTCCAAAGCCGTAATTTTTGAAATTAAATCCTCCGATATATGCTAAATATATAATTTGAGAAACGGTTTCCAAATCAAATATGTATTTCTTATTTTCCAAAAATGATGGTATTATTCTAATTTTATATTCATTATAGTATGAATCTTCATCATATATATTTATTTTTTCATCTTTTACAAAATTATAATCTTCTGCCTCTGCAGCAGCTTTTATTATTATATCTTTCTCTTCTAAATAATAATTTTTTAATACTATATCTATTCTTTTTATATTAAGAATTTTAGCTATAAATAAAGCCCCATCTAATATTAGATGAGGATTATTTTTTATAATAAATTTATCCTTAAAAACTAAATAATCGAAAGAAGCAGCATTTATTAGAATAAAGTCTTCTTTGATATCAGCATTTGTTAAAATTTCATAAACAGAACTTTGAGCTATATCTCTTTTAAATATAGGATAATCCTCTAAATCTTCAAAAAAAGAATCATTAATTTTCTGAACAGACAAATAATCGCCGAAATTATCAATATAGGATTTGATATTTTCTATAGCATTTTCATTATGCAGTACAAATCTCTTCATCTTTTTCTTAAATGTATAGCTTCTATATACTTAACAATACTTTTAAAAGATGATTTTGTACATTCCATACCATTAATGAGAACAGGTACGGCATTACAGCAATTATGCATACATTCCATCTCTTTAAGAAGCATGCCGTCAGAAGACAAAACACCTACCTGCAAATCATAATGCGAACGAATAGCCTCCAAAAGCGAATAAGAGCCATTCATAGAGCAATGAAGTCCTACGCATACTTCTATGATAGTTTTTACATTACTTATCATATTATTTTCCTATTAAAAACTATAATACTTAAGAGATGAAAAAACATTAAAATGTATAATGTTAGTTTATATTATTTTTTCTTATGCCTATTTTTGCGTAAACGCTTTTTACGTTTATGCGTAGCCATCTTTTGACGAAGTCTTTTTCTTCCTGAAGGCATATACACTCCCATTTTATCTAATTTGAATATTTATTATAGCATTTCATACAAATAATTTCAAGTTTAAAAAATTAATTATAATATATTTTATCTGTTATTTTTGCCTATAAAATTTTATAAGCAAATTTTATAATAAAAAAAGGAAGCACATAATAAATGCACCTCCTTAATTTTTTTATATTACTTAGCTATTATTATAAATTGTATATATATTAAAACCTATCTATATCAACTAATTTTTCTACAGTTTTAGCAAGCAGATAAACCCCTACTCCTGTAGCTCCTTTAGAAGTGTATTTAGTATTAACATCGCTTACAGAAGTACAAGCTATATCCAAATGAGCCCATTTAGCCCCTTCAGTAAAATATGATAAAAACTGAGCGGCTGTTATAGTACCTGCATATCTTCCGCCTGTATTTTTTATATCAGCTATATCAGATTTTATCTGCTCTTTATACTCTTCAAACATAGGAAGCTCCCATACTCTTTCATAAGTATCATCTCCTGCATCTTTCAAAGCTGATGCTAATGCCTTATCATTAGACATTAATCCTGTGGCATTTCTTCCCAATGCTATAGAACATGCCCCTGTCAAAGTGGCAATATCTATTACAAAATCGGGATTATATTTTTTTATTCCATAAGAAAGAGCATCAGCAAGTATAAGTCTTCCTTCAGCATCGGTATTAACAACCTCAACTGTAACGCCATTATGCATTTTTAATATATCACCCGGATTTATAGCAGCACTTCCTGTTTTATTATCAGTTAAAGGACATATCACAGTAACATTAGCTTCTAAATTCATATCTGATATCAAAAATAATGCCCCGCATACAGCAGCAGCTCCAGCCATATCATCTTTCATACCAAGCATACTATCAGAAGGCTTTAATGACATTCCGCCTGTATCAAATGTTATTCCCTTTCCAACCAATAATATATTCTTTTTGGCTTTAGCTTTTTTATACTGAGCTATAAATACTCTAGGAGGGTTTTTGCTTCCCGCATTAACTCCTAATATTCCATTCATACCAAGAGTTTTTAATTCTTTTTCAGTAAGAACTGCAGTAGTTATTTTTCTGCTTTCAGCCTGCTTCTTTGCTCTATCAGTAAATGTTAATGAATTAATAACATTACTAGGCTCATTAACTATATCTCTTGCCCAAAATATATTATCTGCTATTTGAGATGCTTTGAGTATGGCATTTTCTGTATCTTTTTTATGCTCTGAAACTAAAAGTATATTTTTTATATTTGATTTTTCTTTTAATCTTTTATCTCCTAAATAATTATCAAAACTGTATGAAGAAAGTATTATACCCAAACAAAACTGAATATATGATTCTTCAGAAGCTATTTCTGAAAATAATTCTGCCATATCTACTTCTATATCATCAATATGCAAATCTTTCATTATCTTTATTAATGAAGCACCTGCATTTTTCCAAGTTTCATACATATAATTTTTTACTTCTTTATATGTGATAAAAATTACTCTTGTATTACTTGCAAATGCAAAGGCAAAAGGAGTGGATATTGTATAATATTTATCTTTTACCAAACTATTAAATAATTTCATATACTCTTCGTTAAATGTACAAACTTTAGGTTCTTCTTTTTCTACTTTTACGAATACAGCAACCGTATGTTTTTTAATAAAATTAATTGTATGCTTAAGTTTCATTTTTAAGTTCCTTATATATTTTTATAAATAACTTTAGATTAACTAATTATATATAATGTTTGCTTTATGTCAATTATAATAAAAAAATTATATATATTAAAACTTATTTTATATGCAGTGTAAATGAAATTTTAAGAATTATATACTAAAAAACAGCTGAAACTTTAATAATGATATTTAATATAAAAAATGTACTTTTTAAAGTATGTATTTATTTAAAAATATACAATAATTGACGACATAATAAAGTAATAAATTTTGTGTTTTGATTATTGCATAAAATTATTTTTTTTATATTATTATAATATAGGTTATTATATTATAATAATATAAAAAATACTAAAATAAGGAGAATGAAAATGAAATTTATAAAATTACTTACATTAACAATAATATTATCTATACTTTTTATTTCCTGTAATAGCGGAATTAATAAAAAAAGACCTGAAGGCTGGATAAATAATGACACTTTCAGAGTTATGGGAATGGGCTCTCCTGCTAAAGATATAGACACTACTGATAAATTTAGAAGAGAACTCACTTCCAAGCAGGCAGCAGAATTGGATGCAAAAAATAAAATAGTTGCTAAAATAGTAGGCTCATATATAGAATCTTTGAGTTCTTCTGAAAAAGGTATGATAGATGAATATGTTATACAGGAAAGAGTTGCAGGAAGAATAAGAGGTACTTCTGTTGTAGATACTAAATGGGATTCTCAGCAAAATTGTACTATTGTTATGGAATTATATTCAAAAGGATTAAAAAATCAAATGGATAGTTTGGTGAGTAAGTATCTTAATGAGGTTGGAATGCAGTATACTGCTCAGGATGTTGCCGGAAAAGTAAGAACTTATGAATAAATTAAATAAAAAATAATTAAGGAACAAATAAAAAAATAATTAAGGAAGCATTAATTATGTA
Source organism: uncultured Brachyspira sp. (assembly GCF_910578695.1). Lineage (GTDB taxonomy): Bacteria > Spirochaetota > Brachyspiria > Brachyspirales > Brachyspiraceae > Brachyspira. The sequence goes on along the minus strand of NZ_CAJTQJ010000006.1, from coordinate 55,060 downwards.
TGCAGAAAATATTAAAGGGAGAACGGCTTTTGTATCAGGAGCAAGTGCAGGTATCGGCGAAGCGGTTTCTAAAATGCTTGCATCTAACGGAGTTAATCTTATATTGGCAGCCAGAAGAATAGAAAAGCTGAATATATTAAAATCCGAATTGGAAGAAAAATATAATATAAAAGTGAAAGCCATAGAATTAGACTTTTCAAAAACAGAAGATATTAAAAAAGCTGTAGAAAATCTTGCCTCAGAAAATACTTATAAAAATATAGACATACTTATAAATAATGCAGGCTTAGCTTTAGAAAAAGATTTATATTATAATAACAGCATAGAAGACTCAATACAAATGCTTAGAGTAAACTGCGAAGGCTTAATAGTATTAACTAGGCTTCTTCTTCCTTATATATTAGAAAGCAGCTATGGACATATAGTAAATCTTTCATCTACTGCAGCAGATGAAGCTTATAGCGGAGGGGCTGTATATTGTGCTACCAAATCTTTTGTAGAAATGTTCGGAGACAGTCTTAGAGTAGAATTAATAGATAAGCCTGTAAAAATAACTAATATAAAACCCGGTGCGGTAAATACCGAATTTTCTACTGTAAGATTTAAAGGAGATAAAGAAAAGGCTGATAATGTATATAAAGGATTTAACCCTCTATATGCAGAAGATATAGCCGATAATATAGAGTATGTACTAACTAGAAAAAGCCATGTACAAATATCTAGTATGACTATTATGGCAGAAAATCAGGGCAGTGCTACTATAATACATAGGCGGTAAATAAATAAGCAGTAAATATAAAATAAAAATCATAGGAGTTATTATTTATGGGAGATATAGATAACACTAGAGATAGATTAAAATTAGATGAGCTTAATAAAGATGCCAGAAAAGATTTATTTAACAAATTTGTAGATGCAGGCGGAGAAATTATAGCCGATAAAAAAAAACCTAATACGGGAGTTATTGGAGTATCATCAAGAAAATCTTCAAACACATTAGTAGGCGGAAACAGCAGCAGAAATTTAAGAGACAGCGGCAGCAGAAGCACAAAAAATAATACAAAAAATAAAAGCAGTAAATCTTCATCAGCAGACATCTCAAGTAAAAAAAACAGCGGCTTATTTGTTAATGTTAAATTATGGTTTAATGCCTTAAGTGCAGGAGTTATAACTTTTACAGGGGGAAATGTCAATCCGAAATTCTTAAACTTTATAGATAAAAATGTTATAGCAGCACTTTTAGAAATGGACACATTAATTTTTAATGCCTTAAACCCAAGCGATAATTCTAGTATAGATGCTAAAGAGAAACATCAAAAAATAGTACATCAATTTTCTAAAGACTTAGAAGATTTGGAGCTTTTAGAAAGAATAAAAGATCAATATAATGAAAAAACATATAAAGATTTTTTAAGACCGTATAAAGAATTAAACAGCGATGTTTCAGCTGACAGCTATATTAAAGAAATAAAAGCTATATTCAGACCGCTTTATGTTCTTCACGAATACTCTTCAAGAATGAAATTAGCAGGAGAGAAAGCTATGCTTGCATACGCCATTGTTGATAATATAAGCAAAGGTATAGTAAACTCAAGAATATCTGCTTTTAAAAGAGCTGTAGATTTAGTATATTCAAAGTATTATCCTAAACTATTTGTGCTTCTGCAGTATGCTTCAAAGGAAAAGCTCGAAACTATTAGTGATTTTAAACGCTATCTGAATATTACTGATGAAGATATATTAGGATACTATACTAAATTAAGAAAAGAAAAAGAAAAATTACATGAAAGTCAAATAGAAGAAGCTAAAGAAAACATAGGAAAGAAAAAAGATGATGAAGAAGAAAAATTGAGTAAAGTTGAATCTATAGGTGTAAAACTTATTAATAAATGCGTATCATTCAAAAAAGAGGATAATGACATAGAATATGAAGCAGACCCATTCTATATAGTGCCTATTAAAGATAAAATATATAGAATAAAAGTTTTAATAGATTTTTTAGACAGAGAATATTCTGCAGTATTTGTATCAAATAAAGTAAGATATAATTTAGTTTATGATAATCAGGTAAGAACAGACTATAAAAATGATTTTAATAATATATTTCTATCATTATCAGATACTAATTCAAGATTAAATGAATACAGCGAACTTTGTAAAACTATTAATAAAATAGAAGAAGATAAAGCTATGCGTTTTGAACAAAGAGTTTCTATGCTGTCTGATAAAAACGGGCAGCGTTCTTATATAGCTAAAAATTTGAAAAGCACTTTTATATCAATAATAACTCCTTTCAAGAAAAAGCTTGATAAATTATTATTAGATAAAGAAGAGAGAGAAAGAATAATAGAAAACCCTAATGATATATTAAATTTTCCAGCAGAAATAGGTAAAACAAAAAAGAGAATACAAGGTTATAGTGTATTAAAAGCTTTAACAGAGGCTTATTATTTTATTTCGGGATTTAATTATTTAATTACACAGGGAGAGTTATCAGGTGCAGGAATATTAATAGAAGTACAAGATAATCAGGCTGAAATTGAGAAACAAGAAGAAAAAACTGCTTCTGAAAATCAAAATGATGATAATAATTTAGAAAATAATACAGTTAATAATAAAGAAGATGATAAAAATTTAGATAATGAAAATAATAATTTAGATGATAAAAATAATGATAATAATAATAATTTAGAAAATGATAATACTGAAAATACAAATAATAATGATAACAATATAGATGATAATAATATAAAAGAAGATACTAATGATGAATTTAGCAATGTAGAAGATGAAGAATTATTTTCTGAAGAAAATAAAGATGCAGAAGAGACTAAAGAAGAGGAAGCTAAAAAGTAAAAGAGAGGTATCATTTGGCTTATAAATCACCAAAGGTTATAATGCTGGAATATATTCCGCTTCGTATATTAATGGAAATATTAGCATTTATGCCTTATATCATTGTAATATTATTTGCAAAACTTGTAGGAACTTTAATGTACTATTTTGTACCAAGTATAAGAAAAGTTGCATTTATTAATTTAAAGCAGGCATTTCCGCAGAAAAGTTTTAAAGAGAGAAAAAAAATAGCAAAGAGATCCATAAAATCTATGATGATGACTTTTGCAGAGTTCATTAAATCATCAAAAATGTCAGATAAGCAAATATTAAAGAGAATAAAAATAGAAGGACAGGATATATTTGATGAAGCTATGAATAAAAAAAAGAGAGGAATTATAGCTATAACAGGGCATATAGGAAATTGGGAATATATAGCTTTTTATTTTGCTATCAAAGGCTATAATCCGGGTGTTATATTCAGACCTCTTGATAATCCGAAACTAGATGCATATATGCGTTCTTGGCGTGAAAAAAGAGGAATGAAATGCATATCAAGATGGGGAGATTTAAGAGAAATATTTAATGTTTTAAATAATAATTCGCCTGTAGCTTTTTTATGCGATCAGAATTATTTAGAAGGTATTTTTGTAGATTTTTTCGGATATCCTTGTGCTACAGCTGTAGGTCCTGTAGCTATAGCTATGAAAACAGGTTCTCCAATGGCTATAGTTTATAGTCTGCCTGACAGATACGGACATCATAAAATTATAGTTCATGATATAATGTATATAGAAGAAAAAGAAACCAAAGAAGAAACTATAAGACATAATGTTCAAAGATATACAAAAAAATTGGAAGAAATAATAACAAAATATCCTGAAAATTGGCTTTGGATTCACCCTAGATGGAATACAAGACCTAAAGGCGAAGCTGAAACATTTTACAAACATAATAATTATAAATAGCTTTTTACTTTGTATTTTTTTTGTAGGTTTATATTATATAAAATTTACTTAAATATAATAATTGTAATATTCTCATAAACTATGAGGCGAAACTTTTATTATGATTTTTTATTATTATTGAAAATTAAATCAATTATCAAGTTTTAAAAAATATATTTTAATTAAATAGGAGGTTATGAGTATATGGAGCAGAAAAAACATTCATTTATGTTCTTTTTAAATCTTGGGCTTACATTTACTTTGGTTGGTATAATTATTTCTTTTTTTATATTTTCGTATGAAAAAAATTATAAAAAAGGAGAGTTTTTAGTTCATGCTCAAGCAGCACCGGAAAAAACTGCTTTTACAGGTTCATTAGACGGTGCTTTAGCAGTTGAAGGAGCTATAAGAGAAGTAGTTGATAAAAATATGCCTGCTGTGGTTAATATATCTACTGAAATAGAAGCAGGAGAAACTAGAGAAGACAGATATGCAGATGAATTCTTCAGATTTTTCTTCGGAGATCAAATGCCTAGACAGAAGAGAAGTCAGAAATCTTTAGGAAGCGGATTTATTATAAATGAAGAGGGCTATATACTTTCCAATTATCATGTAGTAAAAAATGCTACTAAAATAATGGTTACTCTTTACGGAGAAGATGAAGAACTGCCTGCCAAATTGATAGGATATGATGAGGCTTATGATTTGGCTTTACTAAAAATAGAAAATAATAACAGAGATTTTCCTTATGTTGCTTTAGGCGACAGCGATGCTATAGAACCGGGAGAATTTGCTATTGCTATAGGAAACCCTTACGGGCTTAATAATACTGTTACATTCGGTATTGTAAGTGCTAAAGGAAGAAGCGATGTAGGAGCTAATAAATATCAAAGATATATACAGACTGATGTTGCTATAAACCCAGGTAATTCAGGAGGTCCTTTATTTAATATTCACGGACAGGTAATAGGAATAAATACTTTGATATACTCTACTTCAGGCGGAAGCATAGGAATAGGTTTTGCTACTCCTATTAATCTTGCTACTTCTGTTATGACTGACTTAAAAGAAAACGGAAAAGTTACAAGAGGATATTTGGGAATATATCTGCAGGATATAGATGAAAATTTATCAAGAGGACTTAATGTAAGACAAAACAGCGGAGTATATGTAAGCGAAGTTATACCAAATTCTCCAGCCGATAAAGGAGGCTTGCAGGACGGAGATATTATAATAGAGTATGACGGCGAAAAAATGACTAAGTCAGGAGATTTATTTAATAAAGTAGCAACTACAAAAGTAGGAAAAGAAGTTACTGTTAAATATTTGAGAAATGGAAGAGAGAGAACTTCTAAAATTACTATAGAAGCCAGAGTTGAAGATGAAAATGTTGTGCCTACAAGACAGTCTCAAAATAACTCTCAAGGCAATGCCCGTTCTTGGATGGGATTAGATGTTTCAAATATCACTCCTGAAATATCTCAAAGGCTTCAGATAAGAAGTAATGAAAGAGGTGTTGCAGTTCTTAATATGACTCAGAACTCAAAAGCATATCAGTACGGACTTAGACCGGGAGATGTTATTAAAGCTATTAACGGAGTAACTATTTCAAATATAGATGATTATAATAACTTTGTTAAATCCTATGGAAATGATAAGTCATTTACTGTAACAATAAAAAGGGCAAGAATGACTTATGTTATAATTATAGAATAAATTAATAGTCTTTAACTTATAAAAGTTTATTAATCAAAAAAAGAGGGGCATATATAATTACTCCTCTTTTTTTTTATTACTTAAGTATTATATAATCTATTTTTTAATTTTAACTTGCATTCATAATTAATTTAATATATTATTAATTAAATATATAATTTAACGATAAAAAATTTAAGTTTTCATATATAAATGTTCTTAAAAACGGGAGTGATCATGACACATTTAGAATTGAGAGAAAAATTCAAAGATTTCTTTAAAAGCAAACAGCATGCTATAGAGAAATCATCATCTCTTATACCTATAGATGACCCAAGCCTTTTATTTACTACAGCAGGAATGCTCCAATTCAAGCCTTATTATGCAGGAATAAAGAAAGCTCCTTATTCAAGAGTAGCTACCATACAAAAATGTTTTAGACTTTCTGATTTAGAAAATATAGGAAAAACTGCAAGACATCATACTTTTTTTGAAATGTTCGGTAATTTCTGTTTTATGGGAGATTATTTCAAAAAAGAGGCTATAGAATTTGCTTGGGAATTTTCTACTCAAATAATTAAACTTCCTATTGAAAAAATATATGTTTCCATTTATGAAAAAGATGATGATGCTTTCAAAATTTGGAATGAACATATTGGAGTACCTAAAGAAAAGATAGTAAGACTTGGAAAAAAAGATAATTTCTGGGGACCTGCTGGGGATTCTGGTGCCTGCGGACCTTGCAGCGAACTTTATATTGATATGGGAGAAGAAAAAGGATGCGGTAATTCTGATTGTTTTGTAGGCTGCGACTGTGAAAGATATTTAGAGTTTTGGAATTTAGTATTTAATGAGTTTTTTCAGGATACTGACGGCAATTTATCTCCTCTTCCTAATGTAGGCATAGATACAGGAATGGGGCTTGAAAGATTATGCTATATTACTCAAAATGCTGAAAGCAATTATCAAACTGATGTAATGAAGCCTATAGTTGATGCAGTAGTCAAAAAACTAAATATCAAATATGAGGATAAAAATAAGACTAAAATAAATTTAATAGCGGATCATTTAAGAGCATTGGTATTTGTAATATCAGAAGGCTGTACTCCTTCAAATGAGGGAAGAGGTTATGTACTTAGAAGGCTTTTAAGAAGAGCTTTAAAAACTGCAAGCGATTTGGGACATAAAAATGCTTTTTTGAGTGAAATTACATATTCTGTAGTTAATGTATATAAAGATATATATGATTATCTTCCGAAAGAAGAAGAAAATGTAAAAAAAATACTGAAAGAAGAAGAAAATAAATTTATAAGTACAATATCTTCTGGTATGAATAAACTTTATAATGTATTTGAAGAAAATAAAGACACTAAAATAATATCGGGAAAAGATGCTTTTATGCTTTTTGATACTTACGGACTTCCTATAGATATAACAGAGGAAGAAGCATCAGATCATGGCTTTACAGTTGATAAAGCTGGTTTTGAAAAAGCTATGGAAGAGCAGAAAAAAAGAAGCAGAGGTGCAGGAGAAGATAAAAAATCAAAATTCATATATGTTGAAAATTATGAAACTAAATATGTAGGAGAAGAAACTGATAATCTGATAAACGGGGTAAACGCCAAAATTACTGCCGTATATGAAAATAACAGCAAAAAAGAAAAAGCATCATCTTCAAATGCTTTAATTATTACTGATGTATCTCCTTTCTATGGAGAGATGGGAGGACAGATTGGAGATAACGGATATATAGAAAACAGCAGAAAAGAAATCATAAAAATAACAGATACTCAGAAAAAGGAAAATACTATTATACATATAGCAGACTGCAGCAGTCATTCTTTAAGCGTAGGAGAAGAAATAAAATTATTCGTTAATTTTGACAGAAGAAGTGCCGTGAGAAAGAATCATACGGCTACTCATATACTTCAGAAAATATTAGAGCTTAATCTTGGAAACCATATTAATCAGGCTGGAAGCTTCGTATCTGATGAGTATTTGAGATTTGACTTTACTCACCCTGATTCAATTTCAGATGAAACTTTAATAAATATAGAAAATCAGGTTAATGAGATTGTATTTAAATCAATGCCTGCCGTAATAAAATATATGCCTAAAGAAGAGGCTATTTTATGCGGAGCTAAGGCTTTATTCGGTGAAAAATATCCTGATACTGTAAGAATACTTGATATAGGCAATGGTTTTTCCGTAGAGCTATGCGGAGGAAGTCATTTGACAAATACATCGGAAATTGGTTATTTTCATATAGTAAGCGAAGGTTCCGTAGCAAGCGGTGTTAGAAGGATAGAGGCTATAACAGGATTAAAGGCTGCTAATGAAGCAAGCAAATTATTCAGTAAAATGAAAAATCTAGCATATATATTAAATGCTTCAAAGACAGACGATATTACTGTAAGAGCAGAAAGCCTGCAAAACGAAGTGAAAAAACTGCAGAAAGAAATTAAACAGTTAAAAACTTCATCTGCTGCTTCTGTTTCATTTATGGATAATTATGAAGAGCTAAAAGGAATTAGATTCTATAATTTGGAGTTTAATGAGGATATTAAAGAAGTTAGGCTTTATGCTGATACTATAAAAGAGAGAGTAAAAGATAGTATCGCTGTAATGATAAGTAAAACAGATTCTTCCGACTCTATACTTGTACAGATAACAGGAAATGCTTTAAAAGAAAAAAAATTATCCGCAAATAATATTATAAAAGATATTATAGCTGTAAGCGGAGGAAGAGGCGGAGGAAAAGACGCTTTTGCTCAGGGTTCTATAGAAAATATAGATAAAGCCAAAGAAGAAATTAATAGATTAAGAAATAAATTAATAAATTAAAGAGTAAATGGTTATAAAATATAATATGATTATGAAATATAATATAAAAAAAAATATAATAGCTTTTATATTTACTGCGGTATTTTTACTGATTATATCTTGTTCTGCAAAAGATGTTACTTTGAGAAGACTTGATGATGTTCATAAAGCGGAAAAAAAGCTAGCAAAAAATCCTGATGATGAAGAAGTTATATTAGAGGTTTTAAATGCAGCACAAAATGGAGGAAGAGAGGTAAGGGCTGAGGCTATATGGCTTTTAGGAAAAATAGAGGCTGATATTGCTTATAGCGATTTTCTCAGAGCAAGTGTTGAAGACCCTGATTTTAATGTTCGATGCTTGGCTATTTTAGGGCTTGGAAGATTGGAGGCTAATAATCCTGAAACTATTGACAGAGTTAAAAGGGCTATATCCGATACAGACTTGCAGGTGCAGATAGAAGGGCTTAAAGTAGCTGGTAAAATGAATGCTAAAGAACTTTTAAACTCTATACTTGACAGTTTATCGAGTAAAAATAAATGGGTAAGAATGGCGGCTGTGGAGGCTTTGAAAGATTATGATGATATAAGAATTGACAGAGCTTTGAATCTGCTTGCTTCTACAGATAAAGATTATGCAGTAAAATCTATTATTAATCAGGTAATAGAATACAGAGAAAATAAAAAAGATGAAGAGGCATAAAGGAAATATATCAGATGAATAGGAAAATTAATTTTTTTATATTTATAATATTATCTTTATTTATTATTATATCATGTGCATCAAGATATTCCTATGTAAGAGTAGATGATATTATAGAAAAAAAGAGAAATATTGCTATTGCTTCTTTTACATTTCCTAAAAGTATGACTAATCAGTATTTAGACAAATTAAAATATTTAAATACGGAAATATATGCTGATTTTGTATTAAATAGTTTTATTAGTAATTTTAATTCTCAAAATGAAATGGTCAGACTTATAACTTTAGAAGAAGCTATTGGAAATAAAGATTTTGCCGAATTACCTAATCATTCTATATTGGGTGCTGATTATGTGGCTGCTACAGGAACTTTGGCAACTAATAGGCTGAGTGAAGAAACTTTATTAATACTTGCTGATAAGGTAGACGGTATAATGTATGCAAATTCTGCTATGTCTTTTTGGTCACAAAAGGTTACTATAGATTTCGAGATATATGATATAGACGGAGATTACTTATGGATAGACACTTTAAACGGAGATTCTTATCATATAATTGGCGATACAGGCAGTCCGACCAGACAAACTGCTTATGAAATAGTTATTGCAGATGTTATGAAATATCAAAAAAGACATGCTGAAGAATTATATATAGTTATAGATCAGGCTATATCAAACGGAGTGAGTAAATTAAAAGGAAGAGCTCCTTATGCTTTCAACACAAATGATATTATATTTACGCAAAAAACACTTAGCCTGACAAATGAAGATTATACAAAAGAGAGAGTATATATTGATGGCACAGAAACAGAAAATAGAATTGAATTTCAATGATGCAGATGATTTTCACTTCAAAAAACCATTAAAAGGCTATATGCTAAAAATAGCAGATGATCATTATGTTATAGGTAATGAAGATTTAGCTATAAAATCTACTGGAAAAACTCCGAAAGAGGCTGCAGAAATGCTTAAGGAACAATTTATAGTTCTTGCAAATGATATAATATATAAATCTAAATATGCACCTCTAAGCGAAAGAGAAAGAAAAAAACTAAATATTATTAATTCTATATGTAATATTATTTAAAGTTAAAAAAATAAATATGCTGCTGCCTATAAACTTGCTTTAGAATAGCTAATATTAAAGTTTATTATCTGCTTACTTTTTATTATTGTTAATAAAAATAATATATTCTAAGGCAATTATAATTTTTATATTAAGATATTTAAACTCTATAATTTTTGTATTTTTCCATCAATTCATCAAATATTTTAGCCGCTTCAAATATTAAATAACTGCATCCGTTTTCAGGATGTCTGTATTTTTCTACTAAAGTATCGCAGTTAATATTTCCCATTTTATTATTAAATTTATTTATATATTCTGATTCAATTTCTTTTAAAAGAGTTCCTTCATGTCCTCTGTCTTTTATAAAAGCCTTAGATAAAGCCATTATACCGCCTGTAATTATTCCGCAGGTAATTCCAACTGCCATACCGCCTCCGAAGCCTGCAGCTAATTTCAAATCATTTTTATTTATGCCAAGCTCATAAACTTTATTAGCTCCGTAAAGCATTTTTTCGGCACAATTTAAATCTTCTTCCTTTCCAAATCCTGAATATAAGTATTCATATAATGTCATAATAAAAACCTCATATATATTATTAGAATTTTATTAAAGTTGATCCCCAAGTAAGCCCTGCACCAAAAGCCGTTAATAATACATAATCTCCGTCTTTTATAGTTCCTGATTCAAAAGCCTCAGCAAGAGCTATTCCTACGCTTGCTGCTGATGTATTGCCGTATCTTTGTATATTAATATAGAATTTATCATCTTTTAAACCCAAACTCTTAGCAACAGAATTCATAATTCTAGTATTAGCCTGATGAGTTATTAATTCTAAATTAGTACCTTCTGCGTTTTATTAAAAGTTGTAAAAGTTTTCTTAAAAACTTCAGTAGCTATCGTAGTTATTGCATAATTTATAATTATATTTTTAAGCAATATAATGATAAATATGAACTCTCTATTTTTGTATGCAAAGATAACAATTATATTATTTTATGTCAATACTTTTAATTAATTATAAAACTATGCATTTTTATCCTTTACTAAATATATCATAGGCACGCTTATAATAGTAACAGCATATTTAACAGCAAAATTAAATATAAATATTCCTATTAAAGTATCAAAAGGAAGTACTCCCCAAAATGCTACAGCTACAAAAATAAAATTATCAACAGGTATGCTGAATGCATTACTTATAAGAACCCTAAGCCATTGATATTTTTTTGTAATTTTAGTTACAAATAAATGATATATTTCAGTATCGACAAGCTCGGATAATGAAGAACCTACTATAGAAGCTATTGCTATTCTAATCACAGGACTTAATGTTAATTGAAAAGCCTCATTAAACTCAAAACTTGAATCAGCAGGTATTTGAGATATTATATAAAAATATATAGGAGAAAATATATTTATAATGGCAGAAACTAATATAAGTTTTTGAGTATTTCTCTTGCCTATAGTTTTATGTGCCATATCTCTAATTGTAAAAGCTAAAGGATATAAAAATGTACCTCCATCAACAGCAAGGCTTAAAACATTAGCTATTTTTACGCTTGCTATATTAGATATCATCTGACATGCTATATAAGAACATATAATCAGTATGCTTATAAATGAAATTACTATCTCTTCTTCTTCTTTGTTTATGCTTTTCATTTCTAAATCCATTAATTTTATATATAATATATTAAATTAATATTTTAGTCTATATTTTTTAGCATAAATAAATAATGATAATTGTAAAATATAAAAAAATAATATATCATACTAAATATTTATAAAAAATGAAAAAGGTTATATGAAATGATTTATATTATACTAGCAGCTGCTGTTTTATTAATTTTTATTATCTTTGCTGTTAAAAAAAATTTAAATAACGGTAAAAAAGTAAATAAACAAATAGAAGAGTTGACTAATAAAATTAATAAAGATAAAGATGATCATGCATCTGTTTTTCAATTGGCTAAATTAAAAGAAGAAATGGGAGAAACTGAATCGGCTTTAGAAATGTATGAAAAATTACTTTCTCTATCTTTTTATGAGAAAAAAGAAGAATTAGAGGTATGTAAAAAATTAGAAGAATTTTATGAAAAACTTGGTGAAAATGAAAAAGCATTTAAATATACTCTTAAAATATCTAAATTAGATTCTAATAATATGTTTTATAATATTAAAGCAGCTGATATTCTTTGTAATGAAGGATACTATATGCTTTCAAGCGATTATTTTAATAAAGCTATGCTGAATAAAAATGAATTTAATATAGATAATCTTAAAGCAGCTTCTTTTACTTTTTTTAAAATTAAAGACTATAAAAAATGTATAGTCTTTTTAGAGGAGCTTCAAAAAAGATTGGCAAAAGAAAAAAATGATGATATAGCCTTATTAAATAGAACTTTAATATCTATGTATATGATTTCAGATGAACTCAATATTGCTAAAAGTTTTATAGAGCATCTTATTGCTGATAAAAATACTGATGATAAATTATATATTGACAGACTTTATCTGCATATATTATATAAAATACTTGATAATGAAGAAGAGTTCAAAGGTATATATGATAATTTATATGCTAAATATGATGTAGCAAATCCTAATGAAAAAATATTTGATTTAGTATTGGATTACTCTTTCTATTCATATTTTTTAAGCGATATAGAATTATCTTTAAAATTATTTGAAACAATAAATAATCTGAATTTACCTGAATTTGATATTTATAATATAGAAAATCTAATAAAATATTTATTAGATATAAATGAACATCAGAAAAAGTTAAAGCCCTATAATTCTAAAAATGATAATTATGAAAAATATATTAATAAAGAAGATATAGAAAATTGGGAAAAAGCTGTTGATTTATGGGAGGGTTCATTTACTGATATTAATTATTTAATTTCCTTAATAAAATCTGAAAATACTATAAATATTCAAAAAATACTAGATGAATTAAAAATACAGGAAAATAATAATTCTAATGAAATGAATCTTAAAATTATACAAAAAGTAGATAAAATTTATAATATGAATATTGCAGATTTCAAAAAACTATGTTCAAATTTGATAAGGACAAAATTACATCATTCTATTATACAGGAATATGATGACAGTTCATCAAAAAACGATTACGGAGATGAAGTGAATTATTTGACATACAATACTAAAGGAAATAAAAAAGATACTGTTCTAATATCTTTCAAAAGATGGAAGAAAATTGAAATCGGAGAATTGATTATCAGAGATTTTATAATGATGGTTAATGAAGCAGGAGCAAAAAACGGTATTTTAATAGTGCCTGTAAAATTAAATAATAGTGCTAGAAACTATATTTCATATAATGATAAGGTAACTGTATATTCAAGAAATCAATTTAATAATTTACTTAAAGAAGAAAAGCTATAATAAAAAAGCGACAGTTTATTTAATAATTAATAATAAACTATCACTTTATAAAAACCAAAATTATTTAAGCATTTCTCTATCTACTAAATCATTAGCAGGAACATAATCATTTATTATCTGAGAAAATACCAAAGTATCAACAAAACCGCCTCTTTTTATAGACAAGAAAAGATCATTATATTCATTTTCAGGCATACCTAACTTTTTCATAGTTACAGCCTTATAGAACACCGCATCATTAGCAAATCTAGTTCTAGGATATTCTGTTATAACTCTGTCAAATAAAGCAATAGCTTCTTGAAGTTCATTTTTATCATTTGAATAAGTTTGATAAAGCATACCATTCCATAATAATGAAAGAGGCTTGAATTTTTCTATAGAAGTTAATCCTTCTACTTTCTTAAAGCATTCATCAGCTAAAGTAATATGATTTCTAGCTATAGTATTATTTGATTTTCCTTCTTTAGCAAGAAAATAATGAACTATGCCTTTAAATTGATATAAATGCCCTATATCTGCATTATCAGGCAAATTATTAAAATCCAATCTATTTATATAGTTTAAAGCCTGAGTATATTCTTTATTTGCTATCATAACTCTTATTTCTCTGATAATTAAAGGATCATCTTTAGAAGTCCAAGGGCTATAAAAATTATATATAGTAGCTTTTAAAGGTCTTCTTTTAGGAGGATTTGCAGTATATGAACTATTAAAAGTATTTTTATTATTATCTGCTTGCATACTATTATTATTGTCTGCAGAAGAATAAGTATTATTATTCATATCTGACTGCATACCATTATTAGTTTCTACAATAACATCATTGCTAGATGAATTTTGATATTCCTTTTCTATCTCACTTAGATAATCATCTTCTATACTGCTTTCTGCAGGTTTTTTACATGATATTGCAAAAACTAATAATAAAGCTATTAATATTGCTAAAGACTTCTTTATCATTTTCCGCTCCAAACTTATTTTTATATTATTTTTTATATTCTCGGAAATTACAAAAAAATCGTTAGAATAATATTTACTATAATTATAATATATAATTTTCTATATTTTTATAATATGATTTTTGTTTATATTCTTCTTCTGCATTATCAGAATAAAAATGTATTTTTTTATCGGCATTATCAAAATATCTGTCATAAGCTTTTTTACAGTAATTTTCATGCTTGGATTTTAAGCCCAAAGGAGGATTCTCGAATTTATATACACCATTAACTCTCCAAAAGTTTAATATTCCTATATTAATAGCATCAACAGGGCATCTGAAGGCACAGCTTGTACACATTACGCATTTATTTTTAAACTTTATATTTCCTTTTTCATCATTATAAATATTATTAACAGGACATTTTTTAATGCATAAATTACAATGAGTGCAAATTTTTTTCACTCTAAATAAATTACCATTAATTTTCATAGCAGGATGCTCTATTCTAAATAAGAATGCTATTAATCTTCCAAGAGGAAATTTTTTCAAATAGCTTTCTTTTTCACTTAAAATTTCATTAGCTTCTATAACGCATAAAGCCTTAGCGGTTTTCCACATTTTTGCAGCAAACTCATCAGTATGTCTGAATAAAATATTATAAGGCATTATATAATGATACTCATTAGTAAGTATATAACCTTTATTATTTAGTCTTGACATTAAAGGATATGAAGATATATTATTAATCGTTAAAGGCTCTCCTGAAGTTTTTATAATAAATATTTTTTTTCTGTCTGCCTTATCAAATTTAGGAAATAATTTTATCAAGTCAAAAATAGGATAAGGAGCATTAAATCCATGTATAGGATAAGCAATACCTACATAATCATAATCTTTAGGACTAGGCATATCATCAAAATTATCGCCTACATTAAAGATATAAGTTTCAACATTATTTTCTTCAAATATTTTTTTATATTCTTTTGCTGCTTTTAAAGTATTTCCTGTACCAGAGAAGCAATATATTACGGCTTTTTTATACATACATATACCCCATTTTTTATTTAATCATTTTATTTAAATCATTAATAAAATCGGAAAATAATTTTACTTTACTGCTTTCATCTACTTTATTTTCTGTAAGTATATAACAGCCATCTGTGTCTGTCTCAGCAACAGCACGCCCTTTCTTAGCAGGATTCTTTATAGATAAAGTTTCATCTTCATCAAGAGTGATAAACAATACTTTTATATGTCTTGTAACAGATGACTGCATAAGCTTTAATTTCCAATAACCTGTTTGTGCTATTCTCTCTCTTAAAGTAACCTTTATTGAAAGCACAGAAATTATTTTACTAGTTTTTTCATCATAAATTATTATATCAACATCAGGTAAATGAAGCCCGTATTCTCCATAATCTATACATAAATTTCTTTTTAGTAAGTCTAAAGTTTTGTCTTTAAAAATTTTCTTTCTTTCTAATTTATTACCATTGATTATAGAAAGTCCCAGCTTTTTTACTTCATCAGTAATTATATACTCAATAATTTTTTCTAAATTTTTACCTTTGAAAGCTCTCCAAGACTGCTCAGTATCTATTATTCCGTTTTTTAAAGCATCTTTTATATAATTTTCTTTTGCTTCTTTTAAAATTTCTGAAATATGCATATAAGTATTATCATCATATACTATTTTTTTATTTTCATAAAGAGTTATTAAATCTTCAAATGTCATACTTTCTCCATAATTAAAATATATTCTGTAGGATAAACTAATTTATCTGTAGATGATATTTTTGCAAATCTTCCTGTAGATGAATCTCTAGTAGAAGGGAGCATTTTTGAAGGTATTTCTCTATGTATAATATCAAAAACTCTAAAACCTATATTTGTCATTTGTTCGCAAAATATTTCAGCATTCAATATATCAATATTTTTAAATTGAGTATTGCCTATTACAATAGCAGCTTTGCCTTTAACTTTTAATATTCTTTTCATTTCAATAAAACTTTCAAGCATATCAGCATAATAATTTTTTATCTCTCTTATCTTTTTTTTATTGCTTGAAAAATTATTTATAGTTTGAAGAATCATATCGCTTTTTAAATCCATATTATCTATATCATCTCTATTTTTATAACTGCTTCCTATAAATTTCTCTCTAAATTCAGACAAAGTATTTAAGTATCCAAACCATAAAGAAGGTAATTGATGTAAATCAGCATACTCATAACTAGTTACATAAGGAGGGCTAGTTACAATAAAATCAGCCTCCCCATCTTCTAAAGGCATAAACCTAGAATCTCCGCATTTTATTTTTCTATATTTATTGATATTATAGAAAAAATTCTTATCAAGCATAGAATTATATAATTCATGTCTTTTTATCATTCTTTTGGCAATACTAAAAAATAGAGAATAAGAATTATATTCTTTTTTCTTCATATCTCTTGTAGGCTTTATACTTTTTTGAAGCCATATAGATGCAGTTTTTAATATCTGGGCAAAAGCAACAAGATAAAAATCTCTTATATCTGTATTTTCTATTTCAAGTATAAAATAAAAAATTAAAGATAATTCTTCTTTTTGTTTTGGCTTAAACCAATAATCTATTCTCTCATTATCGGGTAGAATATTTTTTGCTTTTATTAAAAACTCTTCTTTTTCTGTTGTTAATTTTTCTTCTAATATAGAATATTCTTTTTTTAATAATTCTATATTAAGAGGAGTACTTTTTACTTTAGATATTAAATATGCTATTTCATTTAT
Organism: uncultured Brachyspira sp.; assembly: GCF_910578695.1. Taxonomy (GTDB): domain Bacteria; phylum Spirochaetota; class Brachyspiria; order Brachyspirales; family Brachyspiraceae; genus Brachyspira. The sequence continues at coordinate 37,868 of NZ_CAJTQJ010000006.1, read as the reverse complement.
ATCTGTACCATAAGCATATCTTTTATTTACAATAGCTTCAACAATAGCTGTACCGCTTCCCATAAACGGATCTGCCACTGTCTGCATTTCTTTTGTATAGATATTAATTAATCTTGAAACTAACTGCGGTATAAATTTAGCAGGATATGTATAATAATTATGTGTAATGTATGCTGTATCTTTTATAGTTTTATCAGAAAAAGACCAAGAATAATCTAAAGGAATAGAATTAAAATTACTCATATTATAAGAATATGATGAAATGATATCATTATACATAAAATCAATTTACCTTTTTATAATGAGCCTTAAAATCTTCATCAAAATAATAAATCATATTCTCATCTTCATTATGCGAATCATACCAAACCTGAGCAAAGAAAGGATTTTTTTTAGCTAATATATCAAAGTTCCAAGTATAATCAGGCATACATTCTTCGCACCAATGCCCTGCTTTTATCACAGTAAATGGCGAAGCCTCAAATTCATGCCCCTGTGCACAAGCCCATTTCAATTTTGTATGCAAATCTCCTTTAAGTATACTAGTGCTTAAAAGTCTCCCCCCCCTAAACTCTGCAGCCTTTTTTAAATCTTCTAAATCTATTTCACTGTCTTTTTTATTTTCATCATATCCGTGATTAAGAAGCTTAGCATTTTTTATATCAAGCAGAGATTTATAATCTATATAGTTTCCTTCAGAATCCTTATTTTCAAAAAGCAGATTGAAATTCTCCCATTTTTTAGGCAGATTATCAAAATTTTCTAAACTTCCGAATGCAGCTATAATCTTACCGTCCTCTCCGTTTCTTCTCCAATATGTAGGTGAATTCGGGTGAGGCAGAAGTCTTTGTATGGCAAAAAATGATATTAAGGAAGGAGGTACTATTTTACCAAATGAATAATACCAATGCTTTTTTCCTATTTCATTCCAATAATCAGCAACAGACTCCTTTTGATATTGGAATAATTCCTCCAGTTTATATCCGTCATAATACCAAAGCCCATGAAAATTTCTTACAGCATTCCAATTAGGCTTCATATATGTTTTAGTGGAGCCTCCTATAAGTTTGAATCCGTCATTAAATGTATCATAACCCAAAATCCTATTTTCTGCCTTGCTTCCCAAGTTAAAAACGCCTTTCCAAAAATAATCGTCTAAACTTCCCTTTATATCTTCTTCAATAATTCTTTTCATCAAAAGTCCGCTGTCTCTTGCAGTTGCCCATTCAAGCGGTGTATTATAGCAAGTATGAAACATAAGTCCATCGCTCATATTATCAGTAAGCATTCTATTATGAAGCATTGCAGTTTGTCTTATTACAGCCCTATTTTCTAATGATGAATCAAGTACATATCTTTCGCCCTTTAACTTAGAAAAAGAGTATGCATCATAAGGACTTATTAATAAAGGATCCCCTACCCTGCCATAAGGATGTTTTTCATTGCGGTTGCCGTAAAGAGCTACTGTAGATATATGCACAAGTTTAGGAGTTTTATCTTTATCCATTGATTCTAATATATCAACTATATGCTTAACTCCCACAAAATTTGTAAGATGTGCTAGTTTAGGATATTTATCCGACTTTGGAGGAATAACTGCTGCAAGATTAAGTACATAATGACAGTCTTTTAATAATTTTTCTAAATCATCTCTGTCATATAAATAACCTGTAACTATTTCTACTCTTTTACCGTATTGTCTTTTAAATTTCTGAGCTTGTGCTTTACTTTCTTTTCTTATAAGAACTTTTACAGTTTCAATATCTTCTATTTCCATTAATTGTCTTAATGTTTCAAGTCCCATATTTCCTGTGGCGCCTGTTAAAGCTATTGTGTATTTCATAATATATCTCCATAAATAATAAATTTTTAAATAAAAATAATATTGACAAAAAATACTTAATAATTATGGAATTTTATAACCTCGTCTTCTACCATAAATCCGTAAACAGAATCATCAAACATATTTATTCCTCTTAATTTATTAAAACCATCTATACCTAAATATTCTTTTACATAATTCTGCGATAAAAAAGGATTAGTTCGTATAAAAAAATACATTCCATTATCCATACCTGTATATGTAACTCTGCCTGTACTTGACATTCCCACCGCTAAAGAATTATCCCTGCATGGTATTTTATAAGATTCTTTTAAATCAAAATTATCTAATTCGCTTGTATATACAATATCTTCCTGATGCTTTCCTTCTATTATATTCATAGTAAGTATAGCCAAAACTTCCTTTTCTGCTATATAAACACAATCGACTATTTCTCTATATGACATCTTATTAGTATTCATATATTCAACATCTTTAAGAAAATATCTGTTTTCCATTTTACCATTATTCATATCATATATATCAATGATTGGTACTCTTTCTTTATCTCTTTTTAGTATTGCAAATTTATGATTTGTTAATGTTAATAATTTTACTATAGACTCATATTCATTATCTATAATAGTATCTATATTATAAAGCGTTTTTCCTTCAGAAGATATTTTATTTAATGACACAAAGCCTACTTTTTTATAATTAGTATTAGTTACTTTAATAGTATATGTTTCTATGCGGGGCGTATCATATCCTTCGGTAGACGGACTTTCAGAAGGAAGCGACATCATAACATTGCTTACTACAACATCGCCTATATATCTCACATTATATCCTGTTATATATATATTAGAATTTGAATCTATAAGAGATATTTTTGAAGTTTCAAGATTATTATATTCTAAAGGAAAATATTTTATATTGCTTCCTGAAGCTATTACCATTCTTGAATTATACAAATCTAATGCATAAACAGTATCATTTTTAATTCTATAAAAATCTCCGAAATAATATTCATTATCTACTTTATATATTTTAGGGCTATCCAAATTTACAAATTCATTGCTGTAAATTCCTATATCATTTCCCAAATGAAATTCTGTAACAACTTTAGCAGGTACTATTAAAGGTTTAGGCAAACAGGAAATTATAAATATCAATGTAAATAATAATATAAATATTTTTCTCTTCATAAAATAACATATCCATTTTTATAATGTATTAATTAATTCCTTCAAAGTCAAAGTAGAAGTACCTCTTTTTCCTACAACAATTCCTGCAGCTGCATTAGCAATTTCTGAAGATTCCTTAAATGATAATCCAACAGATAAGCACATAGCAAGTACAGATATTACAGTATCGCCTGCCCCTGAAACATCAAATACGCTTTTAGCCTTTGTAGGTATTATATAAGGGCTGTTTTTTGATTTTATATCTTTATCAAATAAAGCCATTCCATTAGCCCCTAATGTTATCATTAATTTTGATAAACTTAATTTTTTTATAATGCTATCTCCCAATACTTTAATTGCTTTTTCATCAAACTCATAAAAAGGAAATTTACTTTCTGAGCCTTCCGCCGCCTCTTTCAAATTCGGAGTCATTAAAGTAGCCTTCTTATAAAATGAAAAATGTTTTATAGCAGGATCAATTAATACAGGCTTATTTTTTTTATTGCATATATCTATTATTTTTTTTGCAAATGATCTTGTAATGATTCCTTTGGCATAATCGCTTATTATAACAACATTATAATTATCAACATTATCAATAAATGCTTTTTCTATTTTTTTTACAATACTTGATGAAAAAGGGCTTGTATCTTCTTCATCTATGCGAACTATCTGCTGAGTGCCTGCTACTATTCTTGTTTTAGTTATAGTAGACCTGCTTTCATCTATTATAATTCCTTTTGAAGTTATATTATAATAGTTCAGACTATCCATTATAATATCTGCTGATTTATCCTGTCCTATAACTCCTATTATGAATATATTATCATTATTATTTCCAATCAAAGATGCTGTATTTCTAGCAACATTTCCAGCACCTCCCAAATAATTTTCTTCATTATTCACGTGAAGAACAGGAACAGGAGCTTCAGGAGATATTCTTATCACATCGCCGTAAGTAAATCTGTCAAGCATTAAATCGCCTATCACAAGAACTTTTGCATTTATTATTGTTTGGGCTTTATCTTTTAAGTCCATATAATTCCTAACAATTTATTTATTTTTTGAATTATAACATAAATTATAAAAAAAAGTAAATGTTTTAAATAATTATAAAAAGCTTATATTAAAAATAGCTTGTAATTTTTAGAAATATAAATTATTATTATTTTTTAAAACGAAAGCTTTTTATTTATTTAAAATATAAAAAAATAATAAGAGATAAAAAATAGAATATGATGAAATTATCTAACATTATAGAAGAAATAAAGTTAAAGAAAATATATTTTTTAATATCGATATTAATTTTTATGGCTGATGCTATATCTAAATATTTTGTAGATAAATATCTTCAGGAAATAATTATTAAAAAAATAATAGGAAATATTTTAATATTTATTTATACAAGAAATTACGGTGTATCATTCGGTTTTTTAAATAATGTGCCGGAAGCTATTCAGCATATAATACCTGGATTATTAAAAGTTGTTGTATTTTTTTCTATGATTATAGTATTTTTTATAATGATTTCTATTAATGTAAAAAAGCAAAAATTATCTATGATAGGCTTTACTATGGTTTTTGGCGGTGCTATGGGAAATTTGGCTGATAGAATTATGAGAGGATATGTTACAGATTTTATTAGTATGGGATTTAATGAAACTATAAGATTTCCTTATAATTATAATATAGCTGATGCTTCCATTACTATAGGTATATGTATTATTGCTGCGGGAGTATTTTTATTTAAAGAAGATTTTGATAAAAATAAGAATATTGACAGCGAAGAAAATATCAGTAAATAAAATGATAATTTATTATTGTTGCTAGCTATATAAACTCGCTTTAAATTAGCTAATAACTAAAGTTATTAGCTGCTCGTTTATCTATTTAAAAGTTAATAACATAATTAGTATATTAATATTAGTAATAATAAAAAAGCGAGCCTAAGCCAGCCCCGTATGGGATAATTCGCCAAAGGTGATTTACTTATTATAGGTTAATTTCGTCGGCGAGCATAATAATAAAATTTATGACTAGAAAAAAATTTTATGTTAATAATTATTCTTTTTTTTATTAAATAAAAATTATTTATTATCGATTATTAAAATTTTATTTTTACTATATATGAATTTTTTTTATACTATTTTAAAATCTGCTTCTCTATTATATTATACTTATTTATAGCTTTAAATTTAAAATAAATATAATATAGAATCAAATAAAAGTTGATAAAAATATATTATTTATTTATATAAAAGGAGTTTAAAATGAAAAAAGTTATAATAATAGGCGGTGTAGCTGCTGGAATGAGTGCTGCTGCTAAAGCCAGAAGATTAGATAAAGAAGCTGTTATAACAGTTTATGAAAAAACTGATATCGTATCTTGGGGGGCATGCGGTATGCCTTATTATGTGGGAAATTTTTATGATAATCCTAATACTATGATAGCTAGAACTGCTGAAACTATTATAAAGTCTGGAATAGATTTGAAAGTAAAACATGAGGTTTTAAAAATAGATTCTAAAAATAAAAAAGTATTAGTTAAAGATATTATTAATAATAGAGAGTTTGAAGATAATTATGATTCGCTTCTAATAGCTACAGGAGCAAAATCTATAATACCTAATATACCAAATATTAATATAGGAAATGTATCTACTTTAAAAGAGTTTAATGACGCTCTTAATATGAAAGAGAAAATGAAAGATGCAAATATAAAAAATGTTATTGTATTAGGTGCAGGATTTATATCTATTGAGGCGGCTCATGTTTTAAAACATATTGGAAAGAATGTTACTATAATACAACGATCTGAAAGAGTATTTGGAAATAAATTCGATAAAGAATTTTCTGATATAATTATAGAGCATATAAAAGAAAATGCTGATTTGCGTCTTAATGAAAAAGTACAGTCATTAGAAGCTGATAATAATAATAATGTTAAGGCTGTGATTACAGATAAAGGAAAATATGATGCTGATTATGTTGTTGTTGCCGTAGGAGTTAAGCCTAACAGCGATTTAGCAAAAGATGCAGGAATTAAATTAATGGATAATGGTGCTATATTAGTTGATAGAGAAGGAAAGACTAGTATAGATTCAATATATGCTGCAGGAGACTGTGCTAGTATTTATGATAAAGTTTTAGATACACAAAATTATGCTGCCCTTGCTACAGGTGCAAATAAACTCGGAAGAATGACAGCAGCTAATTTGCTTGGAGGAAATGAAAAGTTTGCAGGAAGTCTAACTAGTGCATGCATACTTGCATTTGAGCTTGAAGCAGCACGCACTGGAATAACAGAAGAAGAAGCCAAAAAAAGAAATATCAATTATAAAACTGTTAGCATAAAAGATTTAGATCATACGCATTATTATCCGGACTATCAGGATTTACATATAAAATTAGTATATACGGCTGACAGCAGAAAGATAATAGGAGGGCAGATATTGGGAAAAAGAGGTGCTGTATTAAGAATTGATGTTATAGCAGCTTGCATATATGCAGGCATTACAGTAGATGAACTTGGAATGCTTGATTTATGCTATGCTCCGCCTTTTGCCAGAACTTGGGACGCTTTGAATGTTGCTGGAAATGCCGCAAAATAATTAAATATTAAAAGCATTATCTATTTTTATTAGATAATGCTTTTTTATATATTTCTAAATATATTCTTCCTCATTTGAAATAGTGCCGCTAGAATTAAATTTACCCATATCAACTTCTTTACATATTTTAGCAGTAGCTGCTGCAGTAATCATACCGTCATTAACATTAAGCATAGTTCTTCCCATATCAATAAGAGGCTCTATTCCTAAAAGTATAGCAACTAATCCTACAGGAAAGCCCAAAGCAGAAAGAGTTATTAAAGCTGCATTAGTAGCTCCGCCGCCTACTCCTGCAATACCGAAACTTCCTATAGCAATTATAATTACAGACTTTATTAAAAAAGAAGGTTCAAGAGGATTAATACCCAAAGCAGGGGCTATCATAGCGACAACCATAGCAGGATAAATACCAGCACATCCGTTTTGTCCTATAGTTACGGCTAATGAGGCTGATAAATTAGATACGCCTTCTGATATACCCATTTTATCTTTTAATGCAGATATAGTTAAAGGCAAAGTACCTGCACTAGTTCTTGAAGAAAATGCAAATGCTAAAGGAGTAAAAGCCTTAGTATAATACTTTATAGGATTATAACCGAATATTACAAGTATTATACTATGAACTGCAAGCATAATTATTATAGCAATATAAGATGCAATAAGAAATTGTCCTAATTGAGCAAAAGCATTCAAATCGCTGGAAGCCATAAATTTAGCCATAAGAGCTAATACTCCGTAAGGCGTTAATTTCATTACAAAAGCTACTATTTTCATTATAATATCATGTAAAGACTGCATAATTTTTAAAAAGAAATCAAAAACTTCAGGCTTTTTCTTTCTTATTCCCAAAGCTGCAGCACCTATCAAAGCAGAAAAGAAAACGACAGAAAGTGTAGGAGAACCTCCCATACCAGCCAAAGCTGCAAACGGATTTGTAGGTATAATATCTAATAATTGCTGAGGAACAGGTCTTGAAGAAAATTCGGCTAATCTCCCTTCATAAGACGAAGCTCCTTTTGATATATCTCCTACTATAGATTGAAGTTTAGAAGCATCTAATCCGAAACCTTTAGCTGTTAAAAAACCTACTAAAGCAGATATTGCTGTAGTTATCATTAATATCCCTATTATTATCATAGTCATTTTACCCAAATTAGTATTGCTTCCCTTGATATTAAGAAGTGCCATAGTTATAGAAACAAAAATTAAAGGCATTACCAACATCTGTAAAAGTTTTACATAACCATTTCCTACTATATTATACCAAACTATACTTTGATTTACTATTTCCATATTGTCTGAATAAATTGTTCTAAGTACAAAGCCTAAAACTAATCCTAAAATTAAAGCTAATAATACTCTAATAGTAAAATTAATATGTTTCTTTTGCATAAAATACAATAAATTAATTAGCATAAGCAATACTATAATGTTAATTACTATATAAGTTCCCATATAAATACTTCCTTTAATTAATGTTTTTATGCTTTTTAATATAATATAGTTTAAAAAAAATTGATAGTATAGAATATTTATTATTGCCGATAAAAATTATGAGCTTTGATACTCTGCCATTCTTAACAATGTCAGACGCCCATAATTTTTATATTTAGCTTTCTAGTGTTTAAAAAATTATTAGTTTTTATTATAGCTTTAAAAAAATTTTATTTAATTCAATAATTCCAAAGCAAAATATTATTATAACTTTTCTATTTCTTTATTTACTAATAAAAAACTTGTTCGTCGCTCTGCGGCCGATATCGGCATAATCCCTGCCATTCTGCGAATGTCAGGCACTCACAAGTTTTTTATTATTCTAAAACACAATATTTCTATCATATATATTAGCATATCAAAAAAATATTTAATAAAAATATTTTGATTTAAATAATATTAAAAAAAGTTACAGCAATATAATAAATGATTTTATCATAAAAAATTTACTTTTAAAAATTGCATGCATACAATTTCTAGCTTTGACAAATTTGCTGTACATTCGCAATTTTTATAATTAGATTTTTAGTGCTTAAAATCCTTATTTAATAAGATTTCGGCTTTCATAATATTCTTTCCAGCGTCTGCCTAATTTCCCAGATTTTATTTTTACAGAATTATTAAAATAATTTTTTAATTTAGGCAGATCATCTTTATTTTCTTTAGCCACGCTTCCAATCAAATTTTCAACTACAGTTGACATTTTTATATTTTTATCTCCGTAATAATATGAATGAAGTGCAGACTGATAATAAACAGATACCGCTTCAGCTGTACTCATAACAGAGTTTAATTCCTGTATCTTGGCATTTTCAAAACTTTTACCGCTTCTAAGCTCATTGAATGTAACAGCAAGCACATCGACAACATCATAATCTATATCAATATCTATATCAGAAAGTTCTAATAATGTTTGGCATTGATTAGTTATAATTTCGCTTTCAAGTTTAGGATTTTTTATAGGTTCTACAGTTTCAAAATTGAATCTTCTTTTCAAAGCACTGCTCATCTCATTAATTCCTTTATCTCTTGTATTGGCAGTAGCTATGATATTAAAGCCTGTATTTGCAAACAATACTCTGTTTTGTTCAGGTATATTCATTATTTTATCGCTCAATATACTTATAAGAGAATCTTGTATTTCGAGAGGACATCTTGTTATCTCTTCAAACCTTGTTATTATTCCTTTATTCATTCCTATATAAACGGGCGATGGTATTAATGCTTCTTCTACAGGACCTTTAGCAAAAAGCATAGCATAATTCCAAGAATATTTTATATTATCCTCATTTGTTCCAGCTGTTCCCTGTATTGTTACTGTACTATTTCCGCTTATTGCTGCTGATAATAATTCGCTAAGCATAGTTTTAGCGGTGCCAGGCTCTCCTACAAGCATTAATCCTCTGTTTCCTGCCAAAGTGATAATTGCCCTTTCAACTAGAGCATCATCGCCGTAGAATTTTTTATTTATAACTGTACCGTCTTTTAATTTACCGCCTAATATAAAATCCCTTACAGACTGAGGAGATAACTGCCAATTTTTAGGCTTATTATTTTTATCTTCTTCTTTTAATGCTTCAAGTTCATCTTTATAAAGTTCCTCCATTAAAGGTTTTTGATGAATATTTTCTTCTTTGCTGATATTATTGTCTTTTTTTGCTGTCATAAAAACTCCATTTTTTTAAATTAATTAGAAATATTTTTTTTATTTTCATATAAGAATAATCCTATACCTGTTAATATAAAAGAAATACCTGCAAACTGCTTAAAACTTATAGTTTCATGCAAAATAAAATAACCTAATATGCATGTACCTGCTGCTTCGCCTAATATAGCCATAGATATAATAGAAGCAGAAAAATATTTTAAAAGCCAAGTAAATATTACCTGTCCGAGCATAGTAGATATAAATGTGATTGCTAATATATTAATCCAAGTATTTAATGAATATCCTATAAAACTTATACCCATAGTATAAGATAAAATTCCTAAAAATATAAATGCACTAAAATAAGTTAAGCTAATCCAAGTTAAAGCTGATAATCTTTTTCTTGCATACTGTCCTATAATAAAATATATGCTTATAAGTCCTGCAGATATAAAAGCCAGAAAATCTCCAATCAATGCTTTTGAGCTTATTTGAAAATCTCCTAAACCTATTATTACAGAACCCATAACAGCTATGATAAATCCAAGTATAGCAATTTTACTATATTTTTCTTTGAAAAAAAAATGTCCTGCTATAAAAACAAATAAGGGCTGCAATGTTACTATTACAGCAGAGCTTGCTACGGATGTAAGATTTAAAGACTGAAACCATAAAAAATAATGCAAAGCAAGTGAAAAGCCTGATATAATAGAAAGTATTATTTCTTTTTTAGTAAGAGATTTAATTTCTTTTCTTGCAGATTTTCTTGATACAGTTATTACTGATATAAATAAAAATGAGATAAATATTCTGTAAAAAGCTATTATAGATGAAGGGGCGTCAGCCAGCTTTACAAATATCGCAGAAGCAGATAATGCCATAACTCCTATAAATAAAAATACAGCCATAAAATTAAACCTCAAAATAATTGCAATATAATATATTAAAAAAATACTATTGCAAGATAAAAACTTACAAACTATTAAATTTTAAAAAGGTATGCCAGCACAGATTTTGATTAGATTTAATGTACTTCTATTCATTGTTTAAATTATAATTCAAAATTATTTTATTGACAAAACTTAATTTTTTAAGTATATATAATATAGCGGATAATTTAATATAAGGAGATTATTTTAGCTATGAATAAATATGTTTTTATAATTACTCTATTTATATCGAATATTATTTTCGGATATAATCAGACATTCAAAGTAGGAGAATATATAAAATATGATGTTTTAGCTCAGGTTCCTGAGTTTAATATAAGCGGAAAAGTAGGAATACTTGAAGCTAAGGTTCTTTCTATAAGTAATGTAAACGGCATACCTGCTTATCATTTATATGCCCATGTTTATACTACTGGAGCTGCTAATTGGGTTTATAAAGTAAGCGATATATTTGAAGCTTGGGTTTCTACAAATGATTTTAAGCCTATTATTTTGAAAAAAGATACTTCAGAAGGAGATTGGACTAATAAGGAATCCTTAACTTTTTATAATAATTATTATCTATTTAATGATAAGAGAACAGTTGATGAAAAAATAGAATTTCAAGGTATGGCTTTTGATGCTTTATCGCTTGTATTTTTTATGCGTTTTGTTGATAAGAATATAGGCACATTTAAAGTTAATTGGCTTGAAGGAAAAAATATAAAAAAAGATATAAGATTTACAATAGAAAACGGAGAGGATTTAAAAACTAAATTACAAAAAGATAAACTTCCCACTATAAGAGTTTATGAAAAAGATAAATACGGCACTGATGCTTTGATTGCTAAAGATAAATATAATCAAGTACCTTTAGATGTTATTATAGCCGAACAAAAAGTATATGGGCTTACAATAAGAGTTAGGGGAATTATAAGAGAATATAAAGACGGGAAATAATTATATATTAAAAAAACTGCTGCTGCCTTATATAAAAATAAAAACTGCAGGTTATTAACTGTATAATGAATATGTATATGCTTTTCTATTTTTATATCTATATTTATATTCTAATAACATCTTTGAAAATTTATTATTATTCATCTGTAATGCTATAATCTTAAAGCTGTTATTATATATATGATGCATAATTACTCTTTTTATATTTTCTATTTTCAAGTATTTAGATATTATTACTGTATTTTTACTGCGGATTTCTTGATTTTGCTATGATAGAAATAATTAACAATAACAGGCAAATCATCAAATGGATGGTTTATGCTGTCATCATTAGTCACATAATCAAGACCAATTTCGGCTGCATACTCTTTTAGTTCTATGTCGAGAGCTTCCCAATAGATGCGGTTATCTCTGTTATATATTTCATAATACATCGGCATAAGAGCAGGGTATTTCTCTTTGATATAATCCATAATTACAGCCTTGTATTCCCCACGCAGATTTAAATTTTCAAGCCATATTAAATTGCATTGATTCTTTACACATTCTATAATAGCCTTGACATCGGTAATACCGGGAAAAATCGGAGAGATAAAACAGATGGTACGAATGCCTGCTTTATAAAACTTTTTCATTGCTGCAAGTCTGCGATCAATAGATACTGCCTTATCCATATCATTTTTGAATGTTTTATCAAGCGTATTGATAGAGAAAGAAATGCGTGCATTGGGAAATGTTTTGATTATGTCTAAATCCCGTAAAATCAAATCGGACTTTGTAGCGATTGAAAGTTTTACACCGCTTCCTTGCAGTTCAGTCAGTAATGTTCTTGTACGCTCATAAATTTCTTCCTGCGGGTTGTACGGATCTGTCACAGAACCGACAAACAGTTCTTTTCCAGCATATTTTTTTGTTTTTTTGATTTTATCCCAAATTTTCACATCTATAAACTCTCCCCACATTTCATTATGTTTTGTAAAGCGTTTCATAAATGAAGCATAACAATATTTGCAGGAATGGGTACAGCCTATATAAGTGTTTACGGAAAAATCACATACAGGCAGATTGGATTTTGTTATCACATTTTTTGTTTTAATTTTTTTTATAATTATTTTCATCTTCTCATATAATTGTTTTTATTTGTTTATATAATTATTTCCATTTTCCAAAGCGTATTTGTTTATCTATATCGGGTTTATATTGCTCTAATTGCAGTTCTTGAGGATTAGCATAACCAATACCTATAAACACGGGTACATAATAGCTTGACAGCACTTTCAGTTTTTTCTTAACTATATCATGTTCTTTATTCAGAGGTATACGCATTGAGCATGACAGACCTTCTGCTGCCGCCGCTAAAAATATATTTTCTATCACACACCAAATAGTGGCAAACGGATTTAATTTTGAAACATACTCGCCATTCAATTCTTTTGATTTGAATAAAGGTATAATTACATACAGTGCTTCTTTCAGCATAGTATATTGCTTGGGCATAGCATAGCCGTACATTTTTTGTCCTAATGTAATTGTATAAGGTCTTGGCATATTCAAATATCTGTCAGCATCAAATTTATCTGCAGTCGCTTTGGCTTCAGAAAAAGCATATTCTTTTTCTTCATTAGTTCTTAAAATGATATACTGCCAATTGCGGTTATGGTCCCAAGTTGGTGCTTTGTTTCCTGCTTCTAAAATTCTTTTAATAACTTCAAAATCAACTTCTGTATCTAAAAATTCCCTTGTAGTTTTTCTTTTGTTAATTGCTTCATAAAATTCCATATCTTAATCCTCCGTTTCCTGATTAATAAGTTCTGTCAGATTTTTTGTAAATTTCTGTGATAGATTAATTAGCTGTTCTTGTTCTTTTTGTGTAAGCATAGACATTGCAGTATCTTCTGCCCATGTGATATGGCATACAACTTTTTCACAGTAAGCTTTTCCTGCTTCGGTTATTCTTACTAATTTTTCACGCTTATTTTCTTTGCACTCTTCAACTGTTATGTATGACTTGTTTAAAAGATTTTTTATAATCAGATTAACTGTCTGCTTAGATTGGAATGTTCTCTGACATATTTCAATCTGTGTTATACCACCTTTGCTATAGAAATCGTTATAATACAGAACATTAGCTACTAGCAGTGTTTTCATCAGCATTCCATGCCGTTTAGCGTACTTATCATATAATGAAAGCTGTTCATCACGGAATTTGCAATACAAATAAGCGTTTTTCTTGGTTTCCTTTGTTATATCAGCCTCCTGCCATTAAAATCAATTATAGTAAATTTATTGACTATTTTAGTATAGCAAGCTTATGCTGTTTTGTCAAGATCATAGTTAGAGAAACATTGATATTTAGCTATAAAAAAGCAGTAAGTATCTTTCCTGCTTAATTGGTATTATCTGCATTAAGAATTGATTTAATATTGTATGATTATAAAGCGAAGGGAGAAGCTGCTTTATTATGCATCCTCTCCCTCATACAGTATTTTTTTGTAAAAATTATTTGCCTGCTTCGTATTTTTCATTTATTTCTTTTATCAAACTGTCAATAACATCATCACTCATACCATGACCTCTGCAGCCCTCTTCCAAACTTTCCCAGCTTGCAACATGACAGCCTACGCAATGAAGACCTCTGCCCATCATTATTTCTACAGAATCAGGAAATATTTGTATAATTTCACCTATACTCATAGTTTTGTTTATCATATTATTACCTCTTAATTTATTTTATTATAGTATAATACTATATTATATTTTTTTGTCAAAGTGTTAGAATAGGATAAAAATTATTAAAATTTTTTATATACTTTCTTAAATAAGAGAGATTTAATTCTCCCGTATTTTCCAATGCCTTAATTTCCATTTTTGACATTCTTTTAACATCATAATGTCTTCCTAATTTTTTATATATTCTTTTTAATGTCATTATAATATATATATTATGAGAATGCTGTTCTATATTTTCAAATAAAGTTAAAGATTTAAATAAATCAAATCCTTTTATATTGTTAAGAGCAAAGTATGAATAAAGCAAAGATACATAATCATGCGAATCTTTACCAAAAGTATCTGCTGTTTTTCTTATTATATTAAATGCTTCTTCTTCATTTTTTTGAACGCCTATTCCCTTATAATAGCAATGAGCAGTCATAGCATTAGAACATGAACATTTTAAATTTCTTTTTTCGCATATTTCTTTAGCTTTATTATATATTTCAAATGCTTTATTATAATCCTGTTTTGCTCCGCGTCCTATTTCATAAGATTTTCCTATAATAGTTAAAGCACATTCCAATGTATTATCCAAATCAAAAGCTATATTAGCCATAGAAACAGCAAGCTCAGGATACGGAGTTATAATATCGCCGTAAAATAACTCTTTAGCATATATATAGTATGATAAAGCATCATTTAATTCTACAGATTTTTTTAGCATATATATGCCTTCTTCATTATATTCTTTAGGCATATTATAAAGCATTATTTTTGCAATAGATCTGTATACCAAAGCTTTATCCAAACTGCTATTTAAACAGCTTTTCAAATTATCTAATATTAATTTATAATCATTAGCTCCTGTCATTTGAAGAGAATGAGCATAAATAAATCTTATATAAGATATTTCATCATCATTATCATCATCTATATACTTAAAAAATTCATTACATAATTGAACAGTGTTTTCATAATTTTTTAATTCATAATTAGAGAATATTAGAAGATAGTAAGTAGAGTATTTATATTCTGCTTTATCTATATATGATAAATATTTTAAAGCCTCTAAATAATCATTATCGCTTTGAGCATAATTATGATATAATTCGGCAATTTTTTCATAAAGCCAAGATTTATTATTTTCTTTAAGTATTTTTTTAAACTCTAAAATAGCCTTTTTTATTTCACCCTGATAAGCATATAAATTCCCTCTGTAATATATATGCTGAATACTGTTTATGCCAAGCACATCTATAACTTTTTCAAGCAAATAAAATACCTCTTCTAAATCTTTACCTTCTTCCTGACTGTCAGGATAGTTTTTATCTTCATTTTCTATAATTAAATCATGCAGTGCCTGAATTTTATCAAGCAGAGCATTTAATCTGTATTTATTATTATGCTTTAAAAGTTCATTATAATTTTCTATAGCCTTTCTATAATTTTCTTTATTCAAATACCATTCAGCTCTTTCATATAGAGCATTGAAGTTTATAGGATTTAATTCCAAAGCCCTATCCAAAAAAAATATGGCATCATCATAAAATTCAGATTCTATTCCTTTCTTTGCAAGTATTATGCCTTTAAGAAAGTATGCATCATCATAAAAAGGAAAATCATAAATAAGTTTATTGGCTTCTATATCAGCTTTTGTAAGTATATTAAGATTATAATAGCAAAGCCCTCTTTCAAATCTAGCTATTCTGCTGTTATCAAAACTTACATTTTTTATAAAATCATCATAATATCCTATAGCCTGATGAAAGTCCGATTCATTTTCTCCATTATTTAAATAACTGCTGGCAAGTATTAATAAAGCATCATAAGCTGTATTTTCTTTTTCAAAAAGTATCTGGGCATATTCCCTTTCTTTATCGGTATTTTTCAAATCTCTGTTAAGATACATTAAGCCTCTGTATGCATCCGTTATATTAGGGTCTATATCTATTGATTTATTTAAATCGTATTCTATTGATGAGTAAATTAAAGCTCTTTTTATATCATATTCATTTTTATCAAATTCTTCATTTTGAAGTTCTATGAATGCCGATTTGCCTCTCATATAAAAAGCTTTGGCATTATTCGGTTCTTTAGAGATAATAATATCTAATTCTTCTATTGCTTTTTTATAATCTCCGTCATCTATATATTTATTTATTTCATCTAAAGAACTCATAGTCGTACTTATATCCTAGATGCTAAATTTAATAAAAATTGGAATACTGTTCTAAGTACTATTGGAGCTGCCAATTGTAAAATTAAAAGAAATATTAAAGGAGATAAATCTATAATCCCTATAATGAGTCTTCTTCCTGCGAATACTTTGTCTATAACTCCGTCGGTTATATTATAGAAGAAATTTACTATTGGGTTATAATAATCTAAATGCATAGCTCCGAAAGCCTGAAGCCAGCTTAATATAATCCATATAAACCATATAAAAGAGTAAAGCCTCAGTATCTGCATAAGTAAATAGTATATAAATCTGATAGTTTCTATTAACATATATTTTCCATATATTATTTAATATTTTTAAGAGCTTCATCTATATTGTCTGCTGTATTAACTATAGTCAAAAACTTTGTAGCTTCAAATAAATTTCTTAATTGTCTGCTTAAAGAACAAAAGTAAACTACCCCTCCGTTTTCCCCTGATACTCTTAAAGCAGATGCTATTAATCCTAATGCTGATGAACATATATATTCAATATTATGAAAATCAAATATAAAATTCAAAGCTCCTGCATCTTTTACATAATTTAATTTTTCTTCTAAAATATCTGCATTTTCAGATATAATATTTTTTTCTATATTTATTACGGCTGTTTTATTCTCAATGATTGTACGAACCATGCAAACTCCTTATATTAATAAAAAATAGAACTATATTTACTATTTTTAATATATTATAAAACCTTAAAAAAATCAAACAGTTTTTTACTTATCCCATTCAATAAGTATAGGACAATGATCGCTGCCCATAACTTCAGTTAATATATCAGCCTTTTTTATATTGTCTGTTATTTCATTATTTACAAAGAAATAATCTATTCTCCAGCCCACATTTTTTTCTCTAGACCTAGTTTTCATATCCCACCAGCTGTAATGTCCGCCTTCTTTAACAAACATTCTGAATGTATCCGTAAAACCTTTATTTAAAAACTCAGTTATTTTAGCCCGCTCTTCTGGAAGAAAACCTATACTTTTTTCATTTTCTTTAGGTCTAGCCAAATCTATAGCTTGATGTGCAATATTCATATCTCCGCATAGTATAACATTAGTTTTTCTTTTTAATTTGCTTAGATGTTTTGTTATCTCATCATAAAATGAAAGTTTGTACTGAAAATGCTCTTTTGATTTACCGCCGTTTGGAAAGTATACATTAAATATTATAAAATCATCAAATTCTAAAGAAAGTATTCTTCCTTCTCTGTCCGAGAATTTACTTCCTAATTTATTTTTAATTTCTTTATTTGGTTTTAATTTTGTATAAATAGCAACACCGCTGTATCCTTTTTTTATTTCAGGGTCAGCAGGATTTATAAAAAGCTCGTATCCTTCTATATTTTTTAAATCTTCAGGCAGCTGTTCTTCAAAGGCTTTGGTTTCCTGCAGGCATATTATATCAGGATTTTCCTTTTTTATAAAATCTATCAAGCCTTTTTTGTATGCTGCTCTTATTCCATTAACATTCCATGATATTATTTTTAAAATACTCATTAATACAACCTTTTTATTTTAATCTTATTATTATAAACTTTATCTGCCATTAATACAAGTATATATAAAAGCATATAACAAGCATATATAAAAACATATAATATGTATTTTATTATTTATTAATAATAAATGTAAATTAGATTGATTTTTTTTTATAATTATATTATGATATGCATATAAAATAATTTAGGGTTTAATTTTGAAAGTAAGATTTCTTGGAAGCAGAGGCTCTATACCAACTCCCGGTAATAGCTTTAGCGAATACGGCGGTAATACATCTTGTATACAGATTATAGATGATGAAGGAAATTATATAATACTTGATGCAGGAAGCGGACTTAAAAATGCAAGCTATTATTCTTTAAAATCAGAAAAAAAAGAAAGCATAATACTTCTTACACATTTTCATTGGGATCATATTATAGGAATACCTTTTTTTGCACCGTTTTTTTCAAGCAAGTATAGTTTTACTGTATACGGTCCTAAAGATTCTTCTATAGAAATGTATGATACTATAAATAATATACTTGCCAAAGATTATTTTCCTATCAATTTAGAACAGTTTGCAGCCAATCTTAAATTTGAAGCCTTTTATGAGGGTAAAAAGATAGTTTTTGGAAATATGACTATAGAAGGTATATGGGTTAATCACCCTTGTCATACATTATCATATAAAATAACTTCAGGTAATAAAACAGTTGTTTATCTTACAGATCATGAACCTTATAAAAAGCGTCTTCATGCACAGCACCCCTCTCTTTCGCATTATAATCATAATGCAGATTTACTTCATGCAAGACTGATAGATTTTGTACGCGGTTCAAATGTTCTTATAATAGAGGGGGAATATACAAAAAGCGAATATTATAACGGACATGTAGGCTGGGGGCATTCTACTTTAAATGATGCTATTCAGGTGGGACTCGATGCTGATGTTCCTTATGTTATACTTCATCATCATAATCAGGAAAGAACTGATGCACAGATAGATTTAATATATAATAAATTAATGGCTTTTCTCAAAAAAGAAGAAATAGATTTGCAGCTTGCTTTTGCTAAAGAGGGCTCTTATATCAATATATAGAATTTTTTTATTTTATGCAGTTTGAAATACTAGAAAGCTAAATATAAAACTGTTCAAAGCCGCTAAATTTATTTACAAGCAATTTTTTTATTAGCAATAATAAAATAATTTTTAAATACTGAAAAGTCAAATATAAAAATTGTGAGTGCCTGACATTCAGAGAATGACAGGGATTACGCAAATATCGGCAACAAGTTTTTTTATTGGTAAATAAATATAAAAATTATGAGCATCTGACATTCGTAAGAATGGCAGAGTATCAAAGCTCATAATTTTTATTAGCAATAATAGAAAGTTTATAGCTAGCAACAATAAAATAAAAAACTTGTGAGTGCCTGACATTCGCAGAATGGAAGGGGTTATTGACGAACAAGTTTTTTATTAGTAAATAAATATAAAAATTATAAGTAATATTTTAAAGCTATAAACGAGCAGCTAATAACTTTAGTTATTAGCTAATTTAAAGCGAGTTTATAGCTAGCAACAATAAAAATAAACGAGCAGCTAATAACTTTAGTTATTAGCTAATTTAAAGCGAGTTTATAGCTAGCAACAATAATAAATTATTATTTTATTACTTTATTCTTCTATACTCAAATGAAGTTCTTCCAATTGATCATCATCAACAGTAGAAGGACATCCGCTCATCAGACATTGTCCTTTCTGAGTTTTAGGGAACGCTATCACTTCTCTTATACTGTCTTGTTTTTGAAGAAGCATAACAACTCTGTCTATACCATAAGCCATACCGCACATAGGAGGGGCACCATATTTTAAAGCGTCAAGCAGGAAGCCGAATCTTAATTTTGCTTTCTCCTCATCTATGCCTAAAAGCTTGAATATTATAGACTGTATTTTGCTGTCATATATACGCTGTCCGCCGCCTCCTATTTCATTGCCGTTTAATACTAAGTCATAAGTATCGCTTCTTACTTTGAGAGGCTCGCTTTCTAATATAGCATTGTCTTCAGGTACAGGGGCAGTAAATGGGTGATGAGTAGCCGATATTCTCTTTTCTTTATGATCATACTCAAATAATGGAAATTCTACTACCCATAAGAAATTTAATTTATCTTTATCTATTAAGTTTAATTTTTCAGCAATCTTCAATCTTAAATTGCCCAAAGCATCAAATGTAACTTTAGGAGTGTCAGCAACAAAGAATAATAAATCTCCTTTTTCTGCTTTAGTAACTTCTAATATTTTCTTTTGATTATCTTCAGAGAAGAATTTTACTATATTGGATTCAAGCCCCTTATCAGTTACCCTCATCCAAGCAAGTCCTTTAGCTCCGAATATACCTACATATTTAGTAAAATCATCAATATCTTTTCTGCTTAATTTCTCTCCGCCTTTAGCATTTAAACATCTTATTATAAATTTATTATCCAAAGCATTTTTAAATACTGCAAAATCACAGCCTTTTACAGCATCTTCTACATTTATAAGTTTTAATTCAAATCTAGTATCAGGCTTGTCGCTTCCGTACATCTCCATAGCATCATAATAATTTAATCTAGGAAAAGGAGTAGGCAGGCTGATGCCATAAACATCTTTAACTATATTAGCAGTAACTTCTTCCATAATAGATAAAAACTCATCAGTACTTAAAAAAGAAGTTTCAATATCTACTTGAGTAAATTCAGGCTGTCTGTCTGCTCTCAAATCTTCATCGCGAAAACATTTAGCTATTTGATAATATCTGTCAAAACCGCCTATCATAAGTATTTGCTTGAATATTTGAGGCGATTGAGGAAGGGCATAAAAATCTCCTGCATTTAGTCTTGAAGGAACAAGAAAATCTCTTGCACCCTCAGGAGTGCTTTTATTTAATATAGGAGTTTCTACATCTATGAAGCCTTTATCAGATAAATGTTTTCTAAAAGCATTAGTTATTTGAAATCTTTTATATAAATTATTGAATACCTCAGGTCTTCTTAAATCTAAATATCTGTATTTTAATCTTATATCCTCTCCTGTATCAATATCATCTTCAAGAAGAAAAGGAGGAGTTTCTGAAGTATTAAGAAGCTCCATTTTCTCAGCCATTACTTCAATTTCACCAGTAGGAATTTTAGGATTAATCATTTCAGGGCTTCTAGCTCTGATTTTGCCTTCTACACTGATAACATATTCGCTTCTTAAATCCTGAGCGTCATTATGTGCTTCTTTACTTATTTCAGGATTAAATACTATCTGCACAAATCCTGTTCTGTCTCTTAAATCTACAAATATTACTCCGCCATGATCTCTTCTTCTCAAAACCCAGCCAGCAAGTTTAACTTCTTTACCAATATCATCTTTAGTTAATATTCCATTATAGTCACTTTTAAAACGCATATTATAATTCCTCTTTTAATTAAAATTATTTTTTATTATTATTGCCGCTACTGCGTGCCGACGAAGTCCACTACAGTGTTGGCAGGCGTCGCTTTAACTACATCAATAATTATTTTTTTATTATTGCTATTAAAAATTATGAGCTTTGATACTCTGCCATTTAGCGAATGTCAGACTCTCATAATTTTATTATTTAAGTTATAAGCTGTTTGTTTATCTTTATTGTTGCTAGCTATAAACTCGCTTTAAATTAGCTTATAATTGATATTATAAAAATTGTGAGCATATGGGACAGAGGCACTTACCCATAAATCAGCGAGCAATTTTTATATTTAGCTTTTTAGTATTCAAAAGTTAATATATTTATTTTGAACAAACATAATCATTATATTATATGTACATATAAAAATCAATAATCTAAATAAAATGCATATTAATTTTTATATAAAATTATTTAGATTATATTTATAAAAGTACGTTTTCATAGTTTTGGTATCAATAAATATTAAGAAATTATATATAAAATTTCTTATAAAATATGATTATTTTTTTATATTTAATTTTAAACAAACTAATTCATATATTCATCAAATACATATATTTTTTAATTGCTTTTATATAACTGTTATTAATCTTTATAATTTTCTTTTTTATCTATATATTTTCTTACTAAAGTTTTTATTCTATCGTACTTAAAACCTTTACGCATTAAAGTTTTTATAAGATAATCTTCTTTTCTATCTTTATGTTCATATACTTTATAATATTTTCTTATAGCATCTTTTAAAGCTTTATCATCTATTTTATCGCTTATGGAGTTTTGTGCTTTTTCTATCAAACTTGGTTTTACTTTATTTTTCTTTAAATAATCTATTATATGTCTTTTGCTTTTACCTTTAAGTTTAAGGCTGTTTATTGCTATTTTTACGAATCTTTTATCATCTATTAAATCATATTCTTTGCAGTAATGCATAGCATAATTAATAAATCTCTTTTTATGTCCTTTTTTTATAAGTTTTTCTCTAAGCATTCCTTCACTTATAAAGCCTCTTTTTAATATTGAAATAGCTGATTTTCTAGCAGCAGATTCAAAAGCCCTAAGTCTTATATGCGGAATTTCATCATATTCAAGCTCCATTCCTTCATATAAATCAAGTTCATAAAGCCCGTTTTTTGGTATAGTAAATATATCTCCGCCTGATACTTTGATATATATTTTATCATTTTTTAATTTCATTTTTAAAATAACCATAATAAAAATAGTATAATAAATATAAATAGTTTTCAAGTATTAAAAAAGAAGGGGCTGACCCAGATAACATAAAATTATTATATTTTATGTATGAAACGCAGTAAATTAACTAAAGAAAAACAATTAAAATTAATAGAACATTTTGTAGCTGGAACCACAGCAAGAACTGCTTCTGCCATTATTGGTGTCAATCGTAAAACAGCAATATTATATTATTATCATTTACGAGAATTAATATTTAAATATGAAACAGAAAAAGAGAAAGAAATTTTTAATGGTGAAATAGAAGTTGATGAAAGTTATTTTGGCGGTAAAAGAAAAGGAAAAAGAGGAAGAGGGGCTAAAGATAAGATACCAGTATTCGGTTTATTGAAAAGAGGAGGAAAAGTATATGTAAAAATAATAAATAATACTACTAGTACAACATTATTTGGTATTATTAAGGAAAAAGTACAGCCAGATAGCATTGTATATACTGATTCTTATCGCAGCTATAATATTTTGGATGTATCTGAATTCAAACACTTTAGAATTAATCATGATGAAAAATTTGCTGAAGAAAAGAATCATATCAATGGTATTGAGAATTTTTGGAATCAAGCTAAAAGGCATTTGCGTAAATTTAATGGAATACCAAAGGAGCATTTTCATTTATTTATTAAAGAATGCCAATTTAGATTCAATAATAAAGATATTGAAAAACAATTAGAAATTATATATAATTTAGCAAAAAAGGAGCTTTTTTAGTTATCTAGGACAGCCCCTTATTTTAATTAAAGACTGATGTATGAAAAATATATTTAATAAAAGCAGGAATAATCCGAATAAAACTATAATTCAGGCTATAGATGAATTTTTGAAAAGAATTTCAAATTTGACAGCAATAACAGGTTCAATATTTGCAATATTTGTTCTTCTTATGCAGATAAGACAGGTTAATGTTTCTAATTTTTATATATTACATTATAATGAAATAATTAATATAATCACTATATTTTTTATATTTATATTTATAGATCAAATAAGAATAGCACCTAGAAAACTCTATAAAATAATGCCTATTATTCAGCTTATAGGACTTATTTTACTTAACTTTTTTAGTAAAAAATATTATTATATATATGCAAATAGAATAATTTGGACTATAGCAGGTTCTGTACTTTTCTTTTTAGTCATAGTAATAAATTGGCTTAGATTATCATATTCTAAATTAACATTATATCAAATGATTATAGCATCATTTGTATTTGTTATAACATTAGGAAGTTTATTATTGTATTTGCCTTTAAGTACAGTAGAAGGAAGATTATCATTTGCAGATGCTTTATTTACAGCTACAAGTGCAGTATGTGTTACAGGACTTAGTGTTATAGATATTTCTAAAGAATTTACATTATTCGGGCAAATAGTTTTAATAACTCTTATACAAATAGGCGGGCTTGGTATTATGTCAATATCTGCAGTAATGCTTTTATTTTCAGTAAATAAAGGAAGCGTACAGGATAGGGTAAGAACTTTAGAAATGTTTAATATTCAAAATAAAGATATAATACAATCAACTATAAAGATAATATTTTTATCAACATTTTTTATAGAATTATTAGGTGCTGTTTCTTTATTTGCTGTTTCTGAAAATCCGAATATTGCAAAAAAAATATTTTCTGCATTATTTCATTCTGTAAGTTCATTCTGTAATGCAGGATTTTCGCTTTATACTGATAATCTGCATAGATATGCAGGAAATATTACTGTCAATATAACGGTTATGTTTCTTATAATATTGGGAGGCTTAGGCTATCCTGTTATGCTCACTATATCAAGGGCTGTAATTAATAAGATAAAAGGTAAAAGATATGCATTTGATGTTCATGCCAGAATAGTAATATTTACTACTATAATACTTATAATCTTTGGAGCTGTTTTTATATTTTTCAATGAATATTCAAATTCCCTTAAAAGTCTGCCTATGAAAGAAAAAATATTAGTATCATTATTTCAAAGCGTGAGTCCTAGAACAGCAGGCTTTGAAACTATTGCTTATAGTTCTATGAGTAATGTTACTATAGGAGTTATTATATTTTTAATGTTTGTAGGAGCTTCTCCTAACAGTACAGGCGGAGGAGTTAAAACTACTACATTATTTGTATTTGTTTTTTCTGTAGCAGCTGCAGTTTTTAACAGACCTTATATTGTAGTTAATAACAGAAAAATAAATGTTTCCGCTGTCAATAAGTCTGTTGCAATAGTTACTCTTGCTATATCTATTTCTGTATTATCTTCTTTTGTTATATTTTATATAGAAAAATCTACTGCTATGATGCCTATATTATTTGAGGTAATATCAGCTATAAGTACAGTAGGGCTTTCTCTTAATATTACTCCTACTCTTACAATATGGAGCAAATTGATAATTATATTTTTAATGTTTATAGGCAGGGTAGGCTATCTTACTTTATTTATGAGCATAGGTTCTATTGACCAAGGTAAATACAGTATGATAGATTTGCCTACAGGAGATGTTACTATTGGTTAATTTATCTGTAAAGTTATTATTATATTTTTTTATTATATTTTTGCAGAAGAAAAACATATTATATAAAAAATAACATAAATAAAGAAAAAATAGTAATTTAAATAATGCATTTAAATATTATGATATTATTTTATATAGGTTTTTATTTTTTGTATAAATACTTTATTTAATTTTTTATAGTATCATTTTATGTTCTTAATAATTTATGCAAAATTAATTTTTAAGAACATAAATATATTTTTATTAATATTATTTTTTTATTTTTATAGATTAATCTTTTTATTTGTAAATATTTGAAAATAGTTTATAATATCAAAATTACTAATTTTAAGGATATTAAAAATGGCAAAACCAATAACAAAAGAAGGATATGATAAAGCTAAATCAAAACTTGCAGATTTAAAAGCAGAATTTGAAACTTTACCTGCTATTATTGCAGAAGCCAGAGAGAAAGGCGATTTAAAAGAAAATGCTGAGTATCATGCCGCTAAAGAGAAGCAAGGATTATTGAATGCACAAATTTCAAAGTTAGAGAGTGATTTAGCAGGCTGTGAAATAATAGATCCTGCTAATTTGGATAAAGATACTGTAACTTTTGGTAAAAAAGTAAAAGTTAAAGATAAAAATAGGAATGCTGTTTTTGAATATAGAATAGTAGGCGAATTGGAAGCTGATATGAGCAAAAATGAAATAACAATAGTAACGCCTATTGCTAAAGGGTTATTGGCAAAAAAGGTTGGGGATATTGTTACTATAAAAGTACCTGCAGGAGATAAGGTTTTAGAGATATTGGAAATTAGTATATGATTTTTATTTATAATATAAAATTTATTTTATATATATAGAGAGAGAATCTATTTTTTATATAAAATCTATTTTATATAAAAAAATTCTTTTATTTTTACTAAACTTTTTATTATAATAATATTATAAAATTATAATTATACTTGAAGTTTTTAAATAAAGTTATATATTTAAAAGTATATTCCAATTTTTAGGAGTTTTATATGTCCAAAATGAAAGTTATGATAGCATCATCTGAGGCTGCACCATTTATAAAAACAGGGGGACTTGCTGATGTTGTTGGTGCTTTGCCTATATATTTAAATAAACTTGGTGCAGAAGCTTTTGTAGTGCTTCCAAAATACAGAGATATTAATTTTTATGATTGTTATTTAGAGAATATACTTCCTGTTATGGGAGTATGGATGGGAAGCGGCGAAGAATGGTGTTCAGTATTCAAAACAACAAAAGACGGAGTAGATTTTTATTTTATAGAACATCATAGTTTTTTCAGCAGAGAAGGACTTTATCATGATGCTGCTTTTAATGACTATCAGGATAATGCTTGGAGATTTGGTTTCTTTTCAAGGGCTGCTTTGCAGTTATGTAAAGATTTGCAGCTTAATGTGGATATTGTACATGCTAATGATTGGCAGACAGCAGCTATTTCTGCTTATATAAAAACTTGGCATTGGAATGATGAAATAGGACATGCAGCAAGCGTACTTACTATACATAATGCTAATTATCAAGGCATATATAATGCTGCTTCAACTTATGATTATTTAGGCTTGGGCTGGAATAATTTCAGTCATGATACTTTTGAGGATCATGGCAATATAAATTTACTTAAAGGCGGAATATTCTTTTCTGATGTGGTTACAACTGTAAGCCCTACATACGCAAAAGAAATTTCTTCTCCTTACGGCGGATATGGTATGGCGCCTTATTTGCAAAATAAAACTACAAGTTTCTTCGGCATACTTAATGGCATTGATGAAGAGATTTGGTCTCCTGAAAAAGATAAATTGATACCTGCTAATTTCTCTGCAGATGATATGAAAGGCAAAAAAATATGCAAAAAAGAGCTGCAGAAGAGATTCTTACTTGAAGAAGATGATGATGTAGTGTTGATAGGTGCTGTAGGAAGATTTGTTGATCAAAAAGGGTATCATTTTATAGCTTCTATTATTGATTCTTTGATTAATAATATGAAAGTTCAATTCTGCATACTTGGTACAGGAGATAAGGGACTTGAAAGCTTCTTTGGAGATTTGCCTAAGAGATATCCTTCAAAAGCAGGTTCTTATATAGGTTTTAATAATGAATTGTCGCATTTAATAGAGGCAGGCTGTGATTTATTCGTAATGCCTTCATTATTTGAGCCTTGCGGACTTAATCAAATGTATTCTTTGAGATATGGTACTTTGCCTATAGTTCATGCTACAGGCGGACTTGAAGATACTGTTGAAAATTATAATGAAGAAACAGGAGAAGGTACAGGATTTAAATTTTATGATTCCAATCCTCAGGCATTATATAATACTATTGGCTGGGCTGTTAGTGTTTATTATGATCATAGGGACAGATTTATAAGCTTGCAGAAAAGAGGTATGAAAATAGATAATTCTTGGGAGAAAAGTGCTAAGGAATATATTAAGGCTTATGAACTTGCCATTTTGAATAAAAATAATTATGATGCAAATTGCGGCTTATGATATAATGATTTTTTATGAATATTGGAGATATAGAGTATGGAAAAAAATAATAATATTTTATATGTTATGTCAGGGCAGAATTTTCAAGATGAGGAATATTTTGAAAGCAAAAAAATTTTTGAGTCTTTGGGATATAAAACAAAAGTATCTTCTACTTATATAGGTGCAGCTCAGGGTAAATTGGGAGGAATGACAAATATAGATTTACTATTTAGCGAAGTTGATGCTGTTGAATTTGATGCTGTTGTATTTATAGGAGGAATAGGATGCATAACTTTATGGGACGATTGGCGTACTCAGGGGCTTGCTAAATTGTTTTTAGATAATCAAAAAATAGTTGCAGGTATAGGAAGCGGTATTGTAATTATGGCTAATGCTAAGATATTGGAAGGTATTAATGTTACATGTCTTTCAGCAGATGAATCTCATGTAAGGCATGGAAATGCAAATGTTTTGAAAGATAATGTTGTTGTTTCTGGAAATATTATAACCGCTGATGGTCCTAGCTCTTCAAGGGAATTTGCTAATGCTGTTGCAGAAGCATTAAATAATATGTCTTAATTAATTTTTTTATTATAAGAATAGAGTTCATATTTAATTAAAAATGGTATTTATAAAATGATAAAAGCAGTATTTTTTGATATAGATGGTACTTTAGTGAGTTTTAATACTCATAAAGTTGCCGATTCTTCTAAAGAGGCTATAAGATTATTAAAAGAAAAAGGCATAAAAGTTTTTATAGCAAGCGGCAGAGCTTTATTTTTAATAGATAATTTAGATGATTTAGAATTTGACGGTTATATAACTATAAACGGATGCAGCTGTTTCATTAATGATAATGGAAATATTAAAGAAATATATAGAGAAACCTTTGATAAGAATGATTTATTTTCTTTAAATGATTATTTGAAAACTGATAAAATTCCATGTGCTGTTATAACTAATAATGATATGTTTATTAATTATCAAGATGATACTATTAAGCATCTTTATAGTATGGCTAATGTTCAAATTCCAAAAACTGTAGATTTAGATGATTATATAAAGAATAATTATAATGATATTTTGCAGCTTAATATTTTTACAGATGAGAATAAAGAAAAATACTTAATGGATAATGTCTTGAAAAATTCTAAATCCAGCAGATGGCATTTTTCATTTGCTGATATTAATCCGAAAAATAGTGGCAAGGATATAGGCATAGATAAAATTATAGAGCATTTCGGCATTAATTTAGATGAAACTATGGCTTTCGGCGACGGCGGTAATGATATAGGTATGATAGAGCATTCTGCTTTGGGAATTGCTATGGGTAATGCTAATGAATCTGTAAAAAAAATAGCAGATTATATTACCGACGATGTTGATAATGACGGAGTATATAAGGCTTTGAAGCATTTTAATGTATTATAGTTCTTGAAAAATCAATTTTTTTTTACTATACTTATAGTATATAAATTCTTAAAGCATAATAAAAAAATATTGGAGTTTTTATGAAAATGTTTAATACTGTTGCATTGATACTTGGCGGAGGAAGAGGAACAAGATTATATCCTCTAGTAAAAGCACGTTCTAAACCTGCAGTATCTTTAGGCGGACAATATAGAATGATAGATATACCTGTATCTAATTGTATAAACAGCGGATTTAGAAATATATATGTTATTACTCAATTTAACAGTGCTTCTTTAAATAATCATATATATAATGCATATAGATTTGACAGTTTTTCAGGCGGTCATGTAAGCATACTTGCAGCTGAGCAGACTGATACTAATATAGATTGGTATCAAGGTACTGCCGATGCTGTTAGAAAAAATCTTTCTCATTTTGACAGCGAATCTGTAAATAATGTAGTCATACTTTCAGGCGATCAGGTTTATCGTATGAATTATAATGTTATGCTTCAGCATATGCTTGAAACAGGGGCGGATATAGTTGTAGGAACGGTTCCTGTTGTGAAAGAAGATGCTAAAGGTTTCGGAGTTATGCTTGTTAATAAAAGAGGGCAAATTACAAACTTCCACGAAAAACCTAAAGAAGATGAAGTTCTTAATTCATTAAAGTTAAGCGAAGAACAGAAGAAAATGTTTAATATAGAAGACCCTAATAAAGAATATTTGGCTTCTATGGGTATATATGTATTTAGAAGAAATGTACTTAAAGAATTATTAGCTGATGTATCTATGATAGATTTCGGCAAGGATATTATTCCTGAAGCTATAAAGAAATATAAAGTATTCAGCTATGCATTTCAAGGTTATTGGGAAGATGTAGGAACTATTAAAGCTTATTTTGAAGCTAATATATCTTTTGGAAGTAAAAATCCTCCTTTCGACTTTTATGATGAAAAAGCTCCTATATATACACATGTACGCTATTTATCTCCTTCTAAAGTGGAAAAGGCGACTGTAACTTCAAGTATTATAGCGGACGGATGCAGAATAGAAAATGCCACTATCAAAGAATGTGTTATTGGGGTGCGTTCTGTTGTTCAAAGCGGTTCTACATTAGAAAAAGTTGTTATGATGGGAAGCGATTATTATGAGGATAGTGAAGATATTGAAAGGCTTCATGCAAAGCACATTCCTAAAATAGGTATTGGTAAAAAATGTACTCTTAAAAATGTGATTATAGATAAGAATGTAAGAATAGGTAATGATGTTGTTATTACTAATAAAAAGAAGATACAGCATCAGGATAGTGAATTCTATTGTATTAGGGACGGTATCGTAATAATTCCTAAAAATACAATAGTAAAAAGTGGTACAATTATATAATTATTTGTTAGTTTAAGTGTATTTATTGAGGGCGGAAGTTTATCTTCTGCCCATATTATTATGCTTTATAATAAATAATGTAAAAAAATAGTAAAAATATTGTAAAAAAAATTGACAAATATATTAAAAGTGATATACTTATAATTGTAAAGATAATTTATGTATATTATTATTTAAGGAGAGTAAAAGATGAAAAAATTATCTGTTTTATTAATATCATTAATCATTTTATCAGCATATAATCTTTTTGCTGATATGGTAGTTCCGCCTTCAGCTTTGCCTGCAAATGCTTCTTCTTTTATACAAAGAGTATTTCCTAATGTGCAAATATTTAAAGTTGAAAGAGACGGAAGAAAGTTTGATGTAAAATTATCTAATGGTGTTTCTATAGAGTTTTTGAATAATGGAGATTGGGAAAATATAGACAGCGAATATGCTCCTATACCAGATGCAGCTTTTCCTCCTGCTGTTATAAGAGCTGTAAAAAATGCTTATCCTCAGGCTGCTGTTATTGAAGCTAAAAAAGAATGGGGAAATTATAAATTAAAATTAAATAATATGATGGAAGTTATGGTTTCTGGAAACGGACAAATTATGGGGCAGAAATTTGATGATTAATATAATAAAGCAGTGATATAATATCACTGCTTTTATTTTTTTATTAATTATTATTTAAAATATTTATTAAATTTTCAATATCATCTCTTGTAATAATATTGCCGCTCATAGTAGATAGAGAACGAAGAGGTGTTTCAAGCATCATACTTTCAAACATTTTTTTAGTGTCTGTTTTATCATCTTTAAATATAACATCAAGTTTTGATAGAAGTTCATTATAAAAGTATTTTGCTCTATTTTCATCAAGTAAATCTCTCAAATTATTATTAAGATTATAAGGTTTAGATGCTTTAACATTTATAGGATTTAATTTTCTTCCTAAAAGCTCTTCAAATGCATTATCAGAAATATTTATATCTTTAAAATCAAAATAATCATCAATTCTTTTTTTATAATAATTAACAGAATCTATCTTGATATTTTTGCTTAATAATAAATTTCTTGATGAATTACCAACATATATTGTATATGTTCCATTTTCTATTTCATACTGTTTTGTATCTGCATTATAGAAAGAGAAGCTTCTTTTATTCAATTTTAATATAACGGTTTTCTTCTCATTAGGCTGTAAAAATACTTTTATAAATGCTTTTAATTCTTTTTTTGCTTTAAATATATTATTTTCAGGAGCTGATACATATACTTGAGCAACTTCGCATCCGAATAAATCTCCTGTATTTTTTATATCAAAAACTATATGTATATTATCGAGTCCTGCAATTGTGCTGGCATCTGAAATTATTAAATCAGAGAATTCAAAAGTTGTATATGACAGTCCAAAGCCAAATGGAAATAAAACTTTCTTTTGAGCTTTATCATAATATCTGTATCCTACAAATATTGATTCTCTGTATTCAACGGCTCTATTTCCTCCCGGAAAATATTTATAGCTTGGATTATCTTCTAAACTTAAAGGGAAGCTTTCTGCTAATTTTCCGCTTGGATTAACAATACCGAATATTATATTAAATGCTGCACTTACCGAAGCCTCTCCAGCTAAATATAAATTAATAACGCCTTTTACTTTATCAATCCAAGTCATTAAAACAGGTGCCCCTATTGAAAGTACAACTACTACATTTTTATTTATTTTAGAAATTTCTTCTATAAGATGATTATGATTTTCAGGCAAGTTTAGATGTTTTCTGTCAAATCCTTCAGATTCATAAGAGTTTATAAGGCCTGCAAATATTATTACAATATCTTTGTCTTTAGATATATTTACTGCTTCTTCTATTAATGCATTATCTATACTTGGAGAATTTGAATCATATCCTTTTGCATAATTAAACTCTAAATTATTTTCTTTGAAGTATTCTTCTGCCGTATCTATTTTATATGCATTTATAAGAGAGCTTCCATTTCCCTGATATCTAGGCTTTTGTGCGAACTCTCCTATAACTGCAATTTTACTTTCTTTTTTTGCAGGAAGTATTTTATCTTCATTTTTTAATAGTACTATAGAGTTTTCCGCTATTTTTCTAGCTATATTATGATGTTCTTCTTTATCATAATCAAAATTATCATAAATATTATCCATAGAATATAAATAAAAATATAAAATTCTCTCTACAGTTTTATCTAATATTTTTTCATCTATTATAGTATTTTCTTTTATAATAGTTTCTTTAAGAGCATCATAAACTTTTTTATCATCGTATCCATTTGTAGAAGGCATTTGCAAATCAAGTCCAGCCTTTAAAGCTTCAACTCTGTCATTAACTGCCCCCCAGTCAGAAATAACAATTCCGTCAAATCCCCATTCATCTCTAAGTATATCTGTAAGCAAATATTTATTTTCTGAAGCAAATATTCCATTAACTCTATTATAAGAACACATAACAGTAGAAGGCTTAGCCTCTTTTACAGCTATTTCAAAAGCATATAAATATATTTCTCTTAATGCCCTTTCATCAATAACACTGTCTATTATAAGCCTTAAAGTTTCCTGATTATTAAGAGCAAAATGTTTAAGGCTTGATTGTATTCCATTATCTTCCAAACCGTTTATCCAGCCGCTAGCCATTTTTCCAGCAAGATAAGGGTCTTCAGAAAAATATTCAAAATTTCTTCCGCAAAGAGGAGAGCGTTTAATATTTATACCAGGTCCTAATACTACAG
The DNA here is from genome assembly GCF_910578695.1 of uncultured Brachyspira sp. Lineage (GTDB taxonomy): Bacteria > Spirochaetota > Brachyspiria > Brachyspirales > Brachyspiraceae > Brachyspira. Next base: position 4,551 of record NZ_CAJTQJ010000006.1, on the reverse strand, counting down.
AAACTTTATTTGCCTTTGCCTCTCTTGATATAGCTTCGCCCATTTCATACATAATATTAGGGTCAAATGAACATGCAGAGCAGCATGCGGCAGGAAAGCAGGTTGATGAAATAGACTTTTGCAAACTTAATTCTTCTGATTCTATGCTTTGTTTTCTTATTCCGTGAGGTCCGTCTGTTAAATATATAGAATCTATTTTTAATCTTTTTATTTCTTTTGATGACCAAAAATCTTTACCGCTTAGAAGCGAGGTTTTTTCTTCTAAAGTCATTTCTTTCATTAATTCTTTTATTTTTTGAGAATATTTATTATCATTCATAATTAACTGCCTCAATATATTTTATTATATAATAATATAAATATTTTAGTAAATCAATATAAGTTATATATATTCTTATGAATAATATTAATAACTTTTTTATATTCATAGCTTGTAAGTTTATTAGAGGACATCAATCTAAAATCTAAAAATGAAACTTTTCCATTATCAAGAAAATAAGGATACGGATATGTTTCATCATATAAATAAAATCCTAATGATCTATACCAATTAACTCTTCTGTATGCTAAATCATTGGTATCTTCAGGCACAACTTCAACTATAATATTGCTATGCATTTTCATTAATTCTTTTAATGCCAAAGAGCCGTATCCTAAACATCTGTATTTTCTTTCTATTGCAAAATATTCTATATATAAAAAATCTTCCAATATCCAGCATAAACAAACGCCTATATGAATATCATCTTTCTTTATGTCATAAAGATTTTTTTTGATTTTTTTATTGTTTAAATATTCTTTTAAACTCCAATTTTCACGAATATTAAAAGAGTCTTTTATAATTTCTTCATTATAGTTTGAAGAGTTAATACTTTCAATTAATTCGATTTCCATTTATCTATTTTTTCTAATCTAGGCTTATATACTTTATTATATATTATTTTTATGATATTGTCATGCTCTTCTTTGCTTTTTATTTTTATGCTTGTCATTATTTTCATTTTAATAGATGATATTTTTTTATTTTCATCTATATAGGGCATATCATAATTATAATCAGAAAGTATAAGTCCGAATCTCTGATACCATTCTATACGCTTTTTAGCAATTTCATTTAAATCATAAGGTTCTACTTCTATAACTATTAATTTATTGCTTAAAATTTCTAATATTTTTGTAATCACTTCAGAACCATATTTTTTTCCTCTTAATTTTTTATCTATGGCTAAATATTCTCCGTAATTGAAATCATCTAAATCCCAAAGCAGAGTTAAGCCTATAGGTGCATCATCATCTAATATAGCATAAAATTTATAATTACTATTATCTTCATTTTCTAAAGTCATATCAAAATTCCATCTTTCTTCAGGAGGAAAAGCTTCATTGTATAAATTTTTATAAAAATCTTTATTTTTTTTATCTTCTTTCATTTCAATTAATTTAATCATAATAAAACTCCGTTTTAGTCCTAATATATACTATTTTTTTAATTAAGTAAATACAGTATTATTAAAAATTGCTTGAATAAATTATAAGTATTGTTTATACTAATATTTTTAGTACGAGATAAGTTATATAGAGCAAAGTAAAAAGGTTTTTTGAAGGGTATAAAACTTTGATTTATATATTGTAATAATTTAATTATATATTATACTTATATACAGGATTTATGTATGAATAGAAAAGAACCAAATTTCAATAAAAAAATAAATAAAAATGCTATAGAAAAATGTAATAAATGTTCTTTAAAAAAAGATGAAAATAATATAGTTAATACTTTATGTAAAGAAGTTATTGGTACAGATGGAGAAAAAATAAGATGCGTAGGGAATTGGGCATATAAAAAAGTATATTATATTACAAGATATTTTGATATTTTTTTTAATGGAATGAAAAATAAATTTTTTAATTTAAATTATTTAGAAATATGTTCTGGTCCTGGAAGATGTATATATAAAAATGAAGGAACAGAATATGATGGGACTGCTTTATCAATACTGCATCATTCTTCATACAAACATGCAAATTCTATTTTATTTTTTGATAAAGAGGAAGAAGTTGTAAATATTTTAAATAATAGAATTATGAAATTGGGAAAACAAGATAAATCTAAAGCATTTATTGCTGACTATTATAAATATGATGATATAATCAATATTATTAGTCATAATATGGTTAAAGAAAATTCATTAAATTTATTAGTAATAGATCCTACAGATTGCAGTGTTCCATTTGAAACTATAAAAAATATAAAAAAATATTTAGGAAAAGTAGATTTAATAATTAATTTTGCTTATGGTACGGATTTAAAAAGAAATATAGTAAAATTTGTTAATGGAGAATTAACAACTGCAAGAGATAAATATATAAAATTTCTTGGTGATGATGATTTTTTAAATAATAAAGATGTAAAAAGGTATGCTGAACATAATAATAATGATAAACTATTGGAATTATATTTTAATTATTATCGCGAACATTTAAAACAGATAGGCTTTACATATATCGATCCTTCTGTAAGTGTTAAACATTTTTATTCATTATTATTTGCTTCTGCTAATAAAAGAGGTTTTGATTTTTGGAAAAAGATAAAAGAAATAGAATCTTCAGGACAGAGGACATTAGATTTATTTTAATTTTTATTGGAGTTAAATATGGCTAATAATTCAAATATAGAATGGACAGAATCTACATGGAATCCTGTTACAGGCTGTACAAAAGTAAGTGCAGGATGTCAGAATTGTTATGCTGAGAAATTGGCTAATAGACTATATGCTATGGGGGTAAAAAATTATATAAATAAATTTGAGCTTACAATTCATAAGGAAGCATTAAATATTCCGATGAAGTGGAGAAAACCAAGAATGATATTTGTAAATTCTATGAGTGATTTGTTTCATGAAGATATACCACTTGAATTTTTAAAAAGAATATTTAATGTTATGAATGAATGTTCTCAGCATACTTTTCAAATACTGACAAAAAGGTCAGAAAATATGCTTAAACTATCTAGCAAGCTAAAATTAACTGACAATATTTGGCTTGGTGTAACTGTGGAAAATAATGCTTCACTTTATAGAATATCAGATTTATTAAAAACTAATTCAAAAATAAAATTTGTTTCATTTGAGCCTCTATTAACTTCTTTACCAGATTTAGATACTAATGGTTTAGATTGGGCTATAGTAGGAGGTGAGTCAGGGTATAATGCACGACCTATGAAAGAAGAATGGGTTATTGATATAAAAAATAGATGTTTAAATAGTAATACAGCATTTTTTTTTAAGCAATGGGGCGGTGCAAATAAAAAGAAAAACGGAAGATTACTTCAGGGCAGAACTTGGAATGCTATGCCAGAATATGCTTTATCTATTTAAGGATTCCAAACAATGACCCACTCACTCCCTGCAGGCTGGCAAGAAGTAAAATTAAAAGATATATGCAATATACAAGACGGAATACATACTACTCCAAATTATGTTAATAAAGGAATTAGATTTATAAGTGTAGAAAATATTAATAATATATATTCTAGTAATAAATTTATATCAAATGAAGACTACAATAATTTATATAAGGTTAAAGCAAAAAAGAACGATATTTTTATGACAAGAATAGGAGATATAGGAACTCCTGCTATTGTTACTAAAGATGAGGAATTAGCCTACTATGTAACTATAAGTTTACTTAGTAATATAAATAAAAAAATTTATTATAAATATCTATATTATATAATACAATCGTACAGCTTTCAAAGGGAACTATATGCAAGAACATTGCATGTAGCCTTTCCTAAAAAAATCAATTTAGGTGAAATTGGAGAATGTAAATTTATATCTCCACCCCTAGACGAACAAAAACGCATAGCCTCAGTACTGTCCTTATGCGACGAAGCAATAGAAAACCTTAATAAACTTATATATAAAAAAGAACTTTATAAGAAAGGTGTAATGCAAAGAGTGCTTACAGGCGAAGTGCGGTTTGAGGGTTTTACTGATGAGTGGAAAGAAATAAAAATATCTGAATTGGTACAAAAAAATATTATTTTTATAGAAAAAGGAAAAGCTATAAGTAAAAATAAAATTATAGAAGGTAATATTCCTGTTATAGCAGGTGGAAAAATTCCTGCATATTATCATAGTGAATATACTCATGATTTTCCTTGTATAACTATTAGTGCGTCTGGAAGTGCAGGATATGTTTGGTTTCACAATTATAAAATATGGGCTTCTGACTGCAATGTTTTATATACTGAAAATAAAAAATATAATATAAATTTTTTATATTATTATTTAAATCATATACAAGAATATATATACAATTTGCAAATAGGAGGAGTTCAACCGCATGTATATGCTAAAGATATAATTACTTTAACAGTACCTAATATAGGTATCGAAGAACAAAATAAAATTGCTTCTTTCCTTTCTCTTATAGATGGAGACATTGACAATCTTAAAAAATTATTAGAGCTTCGTAAAGAGCAGAAGAAAGGACTTATGCAGAGGCTTCTTACTGGGGAAATTAGGATATAGATAATAATAAAAATAT